>NZ_RXRN01000013.1:0-153954 GCF_003986875.1 Enterobacter sp. WCHEn090032 | reverse complement strand
TCACCCTTTTTTATGCCATTATACTTCCTGCTCCACCAGCTCAGCGTCCGCGTCCCGCGCGCCTTCATTCTGCGACAGCATCGCGGTCGCTATACCATTCCCCAGCACGTTAATCGCCGAACGGCCCATATCCAGGAAGTGGTCAATCCCCATCAGCAGCAGAATACCGGCCACCGGAATGTTAAAGCTTGGGATCGTCGCGGCCAGCACCACCAGCGAAGAGCGCGGTACGCCCGCAATCCCTTTTGAAGCCAGCATCAGGGTCAACATCAGAACGGTAACTTCCGAGAAGCTCAGGTGAATATTGTACGCCTGCGCGATAAACATCGAGGCGAACGAGCAGTACACCATCGAACCCACCAGGTTGAAGGAGTAGCCAATCGGCAGCACGAAAGAGGCAATGTTGCGTGAACAGCCAAAACGCTCCAGCTGCTCCAGGGTTTTTGGATAGGCGGCTTCAGAACTGCTGGTGGTAAACGCCACCAGTACCGGGTCTTTCAGCATGCTGACCAGACGGAACACCTCTTTTTTCAACACCATGTAACCCACGGCCAGCAGCACCATGCAGGTGAGAAGAATGGCAACATAATAGCCGCCAATAAAGGAGGCATAATTCAACAGAATGCCAAGACCCTGCGTGGCAATCACGGAAGAAATCGCCGCGAAAATAGCCAGCGGGGCAACGTACATCACGTAGCCCGTCACCTTCAGCATGATATGGGAAACCACATCCAGCGCGGCCACCAGCGGTGCGTTGAATTTCTGCCCCAGCGACGCGCCGCCAATGCCGAAGAACATTGAAAACACCACAATCTGCAGGATCTCGTTGTTCGACATCGCCCCAGCGATACTGGTCGGAATGGTGTGAGAGAGGAACGCCTTCAGCGTCATGCCGCCCACGGCCAGGCCAGTATCAACCGCCTCGGTTGGGATAGTCAGGTTCAGGCCGCTCCCCGGATGCTCCAGGGTGACGATAAACAGGCCGACCAGAATCGAGAGCACGGATGAACTGATAAACCACACCATCGCTTTGCCCCCAACCCGACCAATCGTGGAGGTTTCGCCCAGTTTCATAATGCCGACGGTCAGCGTGCTGAAGACCAGGGGGGCAATGACCATTTTGATCAGACGAAGGAAGATATCGGTCAGAAGGGTAATGTTATCCGACCAGGCTTTGATGGCATCCGCAGATGCATACTCATGAATTGCTGCCCCTGAAAGAATACCCGCCAGCATGAATATCACGATGAAGAGTGTGAGTTTGTTTGCACTTGCCACGAAAAAAGACCCTCTATGCGCTTCTGATGGAGCCCGCGTCGATACATATAAATTTTTTATTACAACGCGGGAAATTATTCGGCACATAAATTGACGCAAACGGTAGGGGGTTACAACTCCTTTTTAAGTTTTATTAATTTTGTTGTTAATGTGCCGACGATATATTGTGACGCTTATCACATTTTTGCGGATATATCCTCCGTAAAAGCGGCAAAATATTTCTGCTTTTCAATTTAACGTTCTGTTTTTTATAAATAAACTGTGTCAATAAGACATTGGTGTGTCCTGCCATGCGCCGGGTGGTCGAAGCGATATCCGTAAACTAAATTCTCAATAACCCCCTCAGAGGAACGTTAAGCGGGGCTAACATCTTGAACACTCGAAATAAAAAGTGGCATGGGAACGGAAATGTCTTCTGGAGGGTGGTAAATGAAAAGAAAACGCCTTTTGATCTGCGCTGGCACTTTACTGATGGCGACAACCATCCACCAGGCGTTGGCCGTGACCAGCAGCGGCACCATTGGGGCCACGCTGACGCTGACAAATGGGTGTCTGATCAACGGATCGCCCACGCAAAATGGGATTAATTTCGGTACGCTGGATTTCGGCACCCATCCTGCAACGTTTTCCACCCTGACCACACAATTAACCGGCGCCAGCGGCGGAAACACCTTCACCATCCAGTGCACCACCGCCAGCTATTCGGTGGCGATCACCGGCAACGCCAACTCCACCGCGCCCGGTACCGTGGTCGGGACACCAGGCACCCCTGCGCGTTATCTGGTCAATACGGCCAATGCGGCGCAGGGCGTGGCGTACAGCCTGTATAGCGACAGCGGATTTAACTCCGTGATCGCCAATAATACCGCGTTGTCGGCCGCCTCTACGGCGGGTGGCGTCGACAGTTACACCCTTTACGGGCGTATTACCGGCGGCGGTAACAGCGTAACGGTCGTACCGGGCACGTACACCGACACGATAAACGTCAGCGTAACCTATTAGTTCAGCACGGCCATGACGGCATCTCTTAGAGGTCTGCGCAAATGCGCAGAGGGACACGTGCAGCCATTTTTCGCGCTGATGGTCGGATTGCTCATGCTGCCCACGGCGGAGGCGGTGACATCACAGTCCTTTAAGGTTAGCGCCACCATTGTACCGGGCTGCGCGGTGGCCACCGGCAGCGGAGGCCTTCTCGGTACGCTGGATTTTGGCAGCCATAACGGTGTCGAGAGCGCGCCGGTAAGCACCAGCTTTGTACCAAACGGCGCATTGTCCATTGCCTGTACGCCTGGCGTGGCGCTGAGCATGAGCATAAATGGCGGTCAAAATTACGCCTCCCTTCGACGTATGAAACGGACCAATGGCCCGGAAATGGTGGGATACCGGCTCTACAGCAGCAGTTCGCTGGCTGCCAACAGCGAAATAGGCGTCAACCAGGCGATACCGGTGACCTATACCAATAGCAATAATATCGCGCTGCCGCTTTTTGGCGTGGCGCTACTGACCGGGTTTAGCCCGGCAGGAACCTATTCCGATCAGCTCACCGTGACCTTGTCATGGTAATAAAGGGAGAGTGTCGATGAAGCCATTTTTCAGACGTTATGGTCTGGCGGGGGCATGGGTTCTGGCGGTAACAGGCCAGGTACAGGCGGCCGCCACCATACTGTTATGGCCTATCGATCCGTGGCTTGCGGCAGACGCTAAGGCCACGGAGCTGTGGATCCAGAACCAGGGAAACAGCGCGACGACGATGCAGGTGCGCATTGTGCGCTGGAAGCAGGAGGACGGGCACGAACGTTATACCGCGCAGCAGGATGTGGTCGCCAGCCCGCCCATCGTCACGATTGCCGCCGGCAGTAAACAGCTTATTCGCCTGATCAAACAGGCCTCCGTTCCTGCGGGCGCCGAGCAAGCCTACCGCATTATTGTGGATGAAATCCCTCAGGCTGACGTTAAAGCCGAACCCGCCATTGGCCTCAAGTTACAGATGCGTTATTCCATTCCGCTGTTTGTTTATGGCCAGGGGATCCCGACCATAAAAGAGGGCGCGCATCACGCGGTGGTGGAGACCCGAAATCTGAGCTGGCGGGTCACGCAGGCGGGCGGACAACCGGCCCTGGAGGTGCAGAATCGGGGGGATGTCCATGTCAGGCTGAGTCAGGTCGCGCTGGAGCAGGGAGGGCAGAAACGCACGATTGCGGAGGGATTACTGGGTTATGTCCTGCCGGGCAGCAGCCGCAGCTGGCCAATACCCGCAGGCGTACGTCAGCCAGAGCGGATGAGCGCGCAGATTAATGCCAGGGACGCACAATGGCAGTCGACGCCCGTCAACTGACGCCGGTCATGATGATTCTGCTTTGCGTCAGTTCCGCGACCTGGGCTGAGCCCGGCGACGATGCTCTCCCGCCGCCTCCCCAGGCGCAGGCCATCAATGATGAGGCCGTCTTTCAGCTTGCCCTCGTGCTGAACCATTACGATACCGGCCTGGTCGTGCCGGTGACGCAACGAAAAGGCGCGTTCTTTATCTCCAGCGCCGATTTGCTGCGCGCAGGGCTGCCCCCGGAGCATGTTCCCACCGGCGAGGTGAATCTCTCCTCGCTTTCCCGGGTGAGGGTGGAGTACGACAGTGCCTCCCAGCGCCTGCTGCTGACCGTTCCCCGCGACTGGGTTACTGCCCGCGTGACCCCCTTCGGTGCGCAAACGGCGCAGACCAAACCGCACTTTGGCCGCGGTGCGCTGCTCAATTACGATCTCTACACCAACCATACGGAACACATCGGCGGTCAGGCCTCGCTCTGGCACGAGTTTCGCTACTTCAACGAGAACGGCTCGTTTTCCTCCACCGGCTACGCGCGGGAAAATTTCACCGGTAACGACGGTCAGCAGGAAGGGTATGTCCGCTATGACACGACCCTGCTGTTCACAAACGAAGACGATGCCATAAGCTGGAGCGTGGGCGATGTGATCAGCGACGCCCTGACCTGGAGCTCCAGTGTGCGGATGGGCGGGATCAGCGTCGGGCGGGATTTCTCCCTGCGCCCAGACCTGGTGACATGGCCGCTGCCCGAGTTCTCGGGGGACGCCGCGGTACCCACCTCGGTCGATCTCTTTATCAATGGCTATCGCTCCGGCTCAACCCAGCTTCAGCCGGGTCCCTTCACGCTGACCAATCTGCCCTATATAAACGGCGCCGGGGATGCGGTGCTGGTCACCACCGATGCGCTGGGGCGCCAGGTGAGCACCACGCTACCGTTTTATGTCACCAGCGATCTGCTGAAACAAGGTCTAAGCGACGGTGCCGTGACCCTGGGCAGCCTGCGGCGCAATTACGGCATTAAGAATTTCGACTATGGCTCTGCGGCAGGCAGCGGCTCGTATCGCTATGGGGTAACGGACTGGCTGACGCTGGAAGGCCACGCGGAAGGGGCGCAGGCGCTGGCGCTGGGTGGGGTGGGGACGGTGCTTAAGCTCGGCCAGTTTGGCGTGGTGAATACCGCTTACACGCAAAGCCGCATGGGCGGGGATGCCGGCGGGCAGGTCTACTGGGGTTACCAGTACAGCACCAGCGAGTTTAGCGTGGCCACCCAGCACTCGCGCCGCGACCGTGGCTTTGGCAATCTCGCCCTCTACGACCAGCCGACGGTCTATGACGAAAACGACAGGCCCATCGCCAGCTTTAGTCGTAATACGGACCAGTACTCGCTGACCTTCAATCTGGGACAGTACGGCAACATTGGGGCGGCCTGGATCGGTGTGGAGAGCTTTGACAGTCAAAAAACGGAGCTGCTGAACCTCTCCTGGAGCCGTAACTTGTGGGGCGCGAGCAGTATCTATCTCGCCGCGAGCCGGGACCAGCAGCAGGGAGACTGGACGGTCGCACTGTCGCTGCAGGTCCCGCTGGGCGCCCTCGACAGCGCCGCCGTCACCGTTGAACATACCCCGCAAGCAGGCAGTACCCAGCGCATTAACTACAACCACTCCATGCCCTCCGACGGCGGGTTTAGCTGGAACATGGCGTGGGCCAACCAGTCGAAAGCCAGTGATTACCAGCAGGGCACGCTGGGCTGGCGCAACAACACGATTGAGCTGCAGGGTGGTGGCTATGGCGAAAGGGAGATGATGACCTGGTGGGGCGAGGCGATGGGCGCGATTGTCCTGATGGACGGCGAGCTGTTTGCGGCGAACAAGATCAACGACGCGTTTGTGGTCATCAGCACTGACGGCCACCCGGATGTCCCCGTCAGCTATGAGAACCAGCCCGTCGGGAAAACCAATCGCAACGGTTATCTGCTGGTCAGCGGGGTGTCGGCCTATTATCCGGCAAGTTACCGCATTGATACCCTGAATCTGCCGGCAGATACCCGACTAAAAGAGACCGAGCGGCGGATCGCTATCCGGCGTCACAGCGGCTATCTGGTGGATTTCCCCATGGAGCAGGAGCGGGTGGCGAGCGTGATCCTGCACGACGCGCACGGGCAGGCGCTCCCGGTGGGCAGTCAGGTCCGACGCGCCTCGCGCAGCAATGCGGTGGTGGGGTATGACGGCATCGCCTGGCTGGAAAACCTTAACGATGTGAACCCGCTGGAGGTGATCGCACCTGACGGAAAACGCTGCATGACAACCCTGACCATGGGGGCGAATCCCGAGCATAAGCTGCAAACCTACGGCCCGCTGATTTGTCGGGAGAGGCCATGAGGCGCCTGCTATGTATGCTTCTGCTGCTGGTGACCAGCGGCAGCTGGGCTGACTGTCGGGTCAGTACGGTCAATGCCGCGTTTGGGAGTGTGACCTCTTTCGCGCTGAGTGGATCTGGCGAAGTGGCCACTACCGGTACGCTGGTCGTGGCCTGTGATGCGCTGTTGAACTTGCTGACCGGGGACACCATCACGCTGAATTTTGTCTCAGCAACCGTATCGGCCAATGGTCGGGCGACCATGAAGCGTACCGATAACGCGACCATCACGGATGTGATCCCGACGCGTCTGTGCGGGCAGTCGGGCTGCGCTAACAACAGCGAAGTGCAAACCAGTAAAACCTATACCTGGGACAGCAGTACCTTGTTAAACCTGATCGGCGGCAAACAATACAATATCCCTCTCTATTTCCGGACGGTCCCGGGGCAAAATGTGACCGCCGGTCCTTATCAGGTGACGCTTAACTTCGACATCACCTATAGCGTCTGCTCGGTGGGCGTACTCAACGCTTGTTTGTCGGGGCTTCAGACCGGAACGAAAGGGACCAGCATCACGTTGGATATGACCGTTACCAACGACTGCAGCGCCATGACCACGCCGGATGTTAACTTTAACAGCGCGCCGCTGGTGCAAAGTTTCCCGACCGTCTCGCAGGCGATTGCCGTGACCTGTACCAAAGGCAGTACCTATACCATCGGCATTAACAATGGTGCCAACGCGCTGAATAACGTGCGCCGGATGGTGAGCGGCAGTAACTATCTGAGTTATGACATCTATAAAGAAGCCACGACTAACCGCTGGGGCAGCAGCGGCAGCGAGCGCTGGACCAGCGCGACCTCATCGCAGGTCAGCGCTGACGGTTTACTGCGCACCTATAACTACACCGCCAAAGTCCTGACCAGCCAGACCACGCCACCCGCCGGAACCTACACCGACACGCTGATTGTCGACGTGGCGTTTTAACCCCCGCGCTTTTCCCTTTCGCAAATGTAAAGTTCCTGTGGGCTGTGCCGATAACACCGTTAATAAATCTATGAGAAGGTGTTGTATGTTGAACCGTATCCGCGTTGTCACAATGCTCATGATGGTGCTGGTCATTTTCGCACTTCTTCAGCTCATCTCCGGCGGGCTTTTTTTCTCGTCATTAAAACAGAACCAGGACAGCTTTGCGGCCTCGAACGATCTCCGCCTGCAGCAGAGTGAACTCACCTCCACGTGGGATCTGATGCTGCAAACGCGTATTAACCTGAGCCGCTCCTCCGCGCGCATGATGATGGATCCCAACAATCAGCAGAGCAGCGCGAAAACCGATCTGTTAAAGAATGCCCGCGCCACGCTTGCTGACGCCGCTAAACACTACGACGCCTTTAAAAAGATCACCCCGCAGCCTGCGATGGAGCAGGTGAGCCAGAATATTGATGAAAAATACAACGCCTACTATGCCGGTCTGACGGAGCTGATTCAGTTCCTGGAGAGCGGCAACATGGACGCCTATTTCGCGCAGCCTACGCAAGGGATGCAAAACGCGCTCGGTGCGGCGCTGGGAGAGTATGCCAAAGCCAGCGGGGATCTCTATCACTCGGCCTTTACTGAAAGCCAGAATGACTACCGCTTCGCAAAATGGCAGATGGCGGTGATGGCGCTGGCGCTGGTCATTGTGCTGGTCGCGGTCTGGTACGGCATTCGTCATATCCTGCTAAACCCGCTCGGTCGCGTCATTGCTCACATTCGTGAGATTGCCGGCGGCGACCTGACCAAAACGCTGACCGTGTCCGGGCGCAATGAGATCACCGAACTGGCCAACAGCGTTGACCATATGCAGCGTTCACTTATCGATACCGTTGCCAACGTGCGTAGCGGCACCGATGCCATCTATACCGGCACCAGCGAAATTGCGATGGGGAATAACGACCTCTCTTCCCGCACTGAACAGCAGGCATCGGCGCTGGAAGAGACGGCGGCCAGCATGGAGCAGCTCACCGCGACCGTGAAGCAGAACGCCGATAACGCCCGCCAGGCGTCTCAGCTGGCTGAAAGTGCCTCCGAGACCGCGCAGCGCGGCGGTCGCGTGGTGGACGGCGTGGTGAAGACCATGCATGAAATCGCCGACAGCTCAAAGAAAATTGCCGACATCATCAGCGTAATTGACGGTATTGCCTTCCAGACCAACATCCTGGCCCTGAACGCCGCCGTGGAAGCCGCGCGTGCGGGCGAGCAGGGGCGCGGGTTTGCCGTGGTGGCCGGGGAAGTACGCAACCTGGCCAGCCGCAGCGCCAATGCGGCAAAAGAGATCAAATCGCTGATTGAAGATTCCGTTTCCCGCGTAGATACAGGCTCCGTGCTGGTGGAGAGCGCCGGGGAGACCATGAATGACATCGTGAATGCCGTTACCCGCGTGACGGACATCATGGGTGAAATCGCCTCTGCGTCTGATGAGCAGAGTCGTGGTATCGACCAGGTCGCCCTGGCGGTATCGGAAATGGATCGCGTGACACAACAAAACGCCGCGCTGGTGCAGGAGTCCGCTGCGGCGGCCGCTGCTCTGGAAGACCAGGCGAGCCGTCTGAAGATGGCCGTCTCGGCGTTTCGTCTCGCTTCACTGGCTGGAAATACGGTCACCCCGCAGGCGACGTATCGCGCACCCGCCGCTGTATCGGCGGCAAACCGTACGCGTTCTGCAACGACCGGACAAGATGAAAACTGGGAAACATTTTGACTGACATTTAAACCGCGGCTGCTTGCCGCTTATTGGGAGCGTGGATGTTAAATCGTATTCGTATCTCGACCACACTGTTTTTGATTCTGATCCTTTGCGGTGTGTTGCAGGTTGGCAGTAACGGGTTGTCTTTTTGGGCGTTTCGCGATGGCTATCAGAATTTGCAGGATGTTGAGGCGAGTAATCAGCAGCGCTCCGCACTGGCACAAACCCGTGCCGTGCTGTTGCAGGCAAGCACTGCGCTGAATAAGGCGGGAACCTTAACCGCGCTGAGTTATCCGCCGGATGATATCAAAGCGCTGATGGCCACCGCGCGCGACAGCCTGAAGCAGGCTGACGCACAGTTTAAAACCTTTACGGCACAGGCCGCCGACAGCGAGAAAGCGAAAGCGCTGAAGGCCGCCATGAAGAAGAACTTTGAACAGTGGTACAGCGATCTGGACCACCAGGCGACCTGGCTTGAAAACAACCAGCTGTCGGACTTTATGACCGCGCCGGTCCAGGCCTCTCAGGCGGCGTTTGACAACAGCTTTAACGCCTGGCAGCAGGATATCAACCAGTTTGTTCAGCGTGCCGGCGAAGACAGCCGTAAAAGCTATCACATGTCGGGCGTGATCTTTGCCGTGGTGGTGATTCTGGCAGGTTTGCTGACCGGCGCCGCGCTGCTCTGGTCGCGCAAAATGATTGTGCAGCCGCTGGCGATCATCAGCAGCCACTTCGACAGTATTGCGAAGGGGGATCTGGCGCGCCCGGTGGCGGTGTTCGGTAAGAACGAAATCTCGGCGATCTTTGCCAGCCTGAAGGCGATGCAGGGCGCTCTGCGGGAAACGGTGTCCGATGTGCGTCAGGGCAGTTATGCCATGCACACCGGCATCTCAGAGATTGCGGCAGGCAATAACGATCTCTCCTCCCGTACCGAGCAGCAGGCGGCCTCCCTGGCGCAGACGGCGGCCAGTATGGAGCAACTGACCGCGACGGTAAGCCAGAACGCCGATAACGCGCGTCAGGCGTCTGACCTGTCAAAACAGGCGGCCATGACGGCGAAGAAGGGCGGCGATCAGGCCTCTCATGTCGCCAGCACCATGCAGGAGATTGCCGCCAGCTCGCAGAAAATTGGTGACATCATCAGCGTAATTGACGGTATCGCGTTCCAGACCAACATTCTGGCGCTGAATGCCGCGGTGGAAGCGGCGCGTGCCGGTGAGCAGGGACGCGGGTTTGCAGTGGTGGCGGGAGAAGTGCGTAACCTGGCGAGCCGCAGCGCCAACGCGGCGAAAGAAATTAAGGGCCTGATTGAAGAGTCGGTGTCACGCGTTCAGCAAGGCTCCGCCCTGGTGGATACGGCGGCGCAAACCATGCATGAGATCGTCACCTCCGTCACGCGGGTAAACGACATCATGGGCGAAATTGCCTCTGCGTCGGATGAGCAGCGTCGCGGCATTGAACAGGTCGCACAGGCGGTCAGCCAGATGGATCAGGTGACGCAACAGAACGCCTCGTTAGTTGAGGAAGCGGCAGCGGCAACGGATCAGCTCGCCAGTCAGGCGGATCACCTGACCGGGCTGGTCGCGGTATTTAATGTCAAAGAGCACGTTGAAGCAGTAACAGAAGTCGGGCGGTCGCAGGCCGTGCCAGTTGTATCCTGAATGTAATTAAGAAGGCGCTATGACATCACCAATGCCTCCTGGGCAAACGTCATTATTGTTGCAGATGACACAGCGCCTCGCGCTGTCCGACGCGCATTTTCGTCGGATATGTCAGTTAATTTACCAGCGTGCGGGGATCGTGCTTGCGGATCATAAGCGAGACATGGTCTACAACCGACTGGTGCGGCGCTTGCGTACGCTGGGGCTGGATGATTTTGGTCGCTATCTGAGCATGCTCGAAGCGAACCAGAACAGCGCTGAGTGGCAGGCTTTTATTAACTCCTTAACCACTAACCTGACGGCGTTTTTCCGCGAAGCTCACCACTTCCCGGTACTGGCCGAGCACGCACGCCGTCGCACCGGGGAGTATCGCGTCTGGAGTGCGGCCGCTTCGACGGGGGAAGAGCCTTATTCGCTGGCGATCACCCTTGCCGACACGCTGGG
The DNA here is from genome assembly GCF_003986875.1 of Enterobacter sp. WCHEn090032. NCBI lineage: Bacteria > Pseudomonadati > Pseudomonadota > Gammaproteobacteria > Enterobacterales > Enterobacteriaceae > Enterobacter > Enterobacter sp. WCHEn090032. Next base: position 143,176 of record NZ_RXRN01000013.1, on the reverse strand, counting down.
AATGGCTCCCGGACGCTGGAAAGTCTACGCCAGCGATATCGATACCGAGGTGCTGGAGAAGGCGCGTAACGGGGTTTATCGCCAGGATGAACTGAAAACACTCTCTCCGCAGCAGCTGCAGCGGTATTTCATGCGCGGCACCGGCCCGCATGAAGGCCTGGTACGCGTACGCCAGGAGCTGGCGAACTGCGTCGAATTCGCCCCCGTTAACCTGCTGGATAAGCAGTACAACGTGCCGGGGCCGTTCGACGCCATTTTTTGCCGTAACGTCATGATCTATTTTGATAAAACGACGCAACAGGACATATTGCGTCGGTTTGTTCCGTTGCTCAAGCCTGACGGTTTACTGTTTGCCGGGCACTCGGAAAACTTCAGCAACCTCGTGCGTGAGTTTAGCCTGCGTGGGCAAACGGTATATGCGCTGAGTAAGGAAAAAGCATGAGTAAAATCAGGGTATTGTCTGTCGATGATTCAGCGCTGATGCGTCAGATCATGACTGAAATTATCAATAGCCACAGCGACATGGAGATGGTGGCTACTGCGCCTGACCCACTGGTAGCGCGGGATTTAATTAAAAAATATAACCCCGACGTGCTCACGCTGGATGTCGAGATGCCGCGCATGGATGGCATAGATTTCCTCGAAAAATTAATGCGACTGCGGCCAATGCCGGTGGTGATGGTCTCTTCCCTGACCGGGAAAGGATCGGAAATCACCCTGCGTGCGCTGGAGCTGGGGGCGGTGGATTTTGTCACCAAACCGCAGCTTGGCATTCGTGAGGGGATGCTGGCGTACAGCGAAATGATTGCCGAGAAGATCCGCACCGCGTCGCGGGCGAAGCTTGCCGCGCATAAGCCGATGGCCGCACCGGCAACCTTAAAAGCCGGTCCGTTACTCAGCTCGGAAAAATTGCTGGTCATTGGCGCGTCAACCGGAGGAACAGAGGCAATTCGTCATGTACTCCAGCCATTGCCGCTGTCGAGTCCGGGTATTCTGATCACTCAGCATATGCCGCCAGGCTTTACCCGTTCGTTCGCCGAGCGTCTCAACAAGCTGTGCCAGATCAGCGTGAAAGAGGCGGAAGACGGCGAGCGCGTGCTGCCGGGACATGCGTATATCGCCCCGGGCGACAAGCATATGGAGCTGGCGCGCAGCGGCGCTAACTATCAGATCAAAATTCATGACGGACCGCCGGTTAACCGGCACCGTCCGTCGGTGGATGTGCTGTTTCATTCGGTGGCGAAACATGCGGGGCGCAACGCCGTTGGGGTGATCCTGACGGGGATGGGCAACGATGGAGCCGCCGGAATGCTTGCAATGCACCAGGCTGGCGCCTGGACGATTGCGCAGAATGAAGCAAGTTGTGTGGTGTTCGGCATGCCGCGCGAGGCCATCAATATGGGTGGCGTGAGCGAAGTGGTCGATCTTAGCCAGGTAAGCCAGCAGATGCTGGCGAAAATCAGTGCCGGACAGGCAATACGTATTTGACTCAGGAGTATTATTTTATGGCGGATAAAGAGCTTAAGTTTTTGGTTGTGGATGACTTTTCCACCATGCGTCGCATCGTGCGCAACCTGCTGAAGGAGCTGGGCTTCAACAACGTTGAAGAAGCAGAAGACGGCGTTGACGCGCTGAACAAACTGCAGGCGGGCGGGTTTGGTTTTGTTATCTCCGACTGGAACATGCCAAACATGGACGGTCTGGAACTGCTGAAAACCATTCGTGCGGACGCGGGAATGGCCTCTATGCCGGTTCTGATGGTCACTGCAGAAGCGAAAAAAGAGAACATCATTGCCGCTGCACAGGCGGGCGCAAGCGGCTACGTGGTGAAGCCATTCACCGCGGCGACCCTGGAAGAGAAGCTCGGTAAGATCTTCGAGAAACTCGGCATGTGAGGTGTTGGTCATGATGCAACCTGCTATGAAACCCGTTGAAGAACACTCGCCGAGCGACATCATCGTACGCATCGGCAGCCTGACGCGCATGCTGCGTGACAGCCTGCGTGAGCTGGGACTGGATCAGGCAATTGCCGAAGCGGCGGAAGCGATCCCTGATGCCCGCGACCGCCTGGACTACGTCGTTCAGATGACCGCCCAGGCCGCGGAACGTGCGCTGAACAGCGTTGAAGCGTCACAACCGCACCAGGATGCGATGGAAAAGGGGGCGAAAGCACTGACCAAACGCTGGGATGAGTGGTTTGAGAACCCGATTGAGCTGGCGGATGCCCGCGAACTGGTGACCGATACCCGTCAATTCCTGGGGGATGTGCCGGGCCATACCAGCTTCACCAACGCCCAGCTGCTCGACATCATGATGGCGCAGGATTTCCAGGACCTCACCGGTCAGGTGATCAAGCGCATGATGGATGTGATCCAGGAGATTGAGCGTCAGCTGCTGATGGTGCTGCTGGAGAACATTCCGGAACCGGCTGCCCGTCCAAAACGCGAGAACGAAAGCCTGCTTAATGGTCCACAGCTCGACGCCAGCAAGGCGGGCGTGGTGGCAAGCCAGGATCAGGTCGACGATCTGCTGGACAGCCTCGGCTTCTGATGGTTCGTTCCGCCTCAGGAGGTCACGCCGCCTGAGGCGGTTTACGCCAGAATCACCGAAAAGAGCCCGAATAAACGGGCTTTTCCCGCCATTGGATTTCCGCTGCGCTGGCATGATACCCGTGACGTAATGGGCTGAGCATGCACTGTGGCAGAAGAGAACGACGACAAAACGGAAGCCCCCACACCCCACCGACTAGAAAAGGCGCGTGAGGAAGGGCAGATCCCCCGATCCCGAGAATTAACGTCCCTGCTGATCCTTATCGTAGGGGTGTGCATCATCTGGTGGGGTGGGGAGTCGCTCGCCCGCAAGCTGGCGGGAATGCTCTCAACCGGCTTACGTTTTGACCACAGTATGGTCAACGACCCGAATCTGATCCTCAGCCAGATTATTCAGCTGATAAAAGGGGCGATGGTCGCGTTGCTGCCGCTGATTACCGGGGTCGTGCTGGTTGCGCTGGTCTCTCCGGTCATGCTCGGCGGTCTGGTCTTTAGCGCCAAATCGCTGCAACCGAAATTTTCCAAGCTGAACCCGCTGCCGGGCATTGCGAAAATGTTCTCTGCGCAAACCGGGGCTGAGCTGCTTAAAGCCATTCTCAAATCGGTACTGATGGGCAGTTCCGCGGGGTTTTACCTCTGGTACCACTGGCCGGAAATGATGCGCCTTATCAGCGAATCGCCTCTCACCGCGATGAGCAATGCGCTGAACCTGGTTGGACTCTGCGCGCTGCTGGTGGTGCTCAGCATTATCCCGATGGTGGGTTTTGACGTGATTTTCCAGCTGTATAGCCACTTCAAGAAACTGCGGATGTCACGTCAGGATATCCGTGACGAATACAAGCAGATGGAAGGTGACCCGCACGTGAAAGGGCGTATCCGCCAGATGCAGCGTGCCGCCGCCCGTCGCCGCATGATGGACGACGTGCCGAAGGCCGACGTCATCGTCACCAACCCGACACACTACTCCGTTGCGCTGCGCTATGACGAAAACAAAATGAGCGCGCCGAAAGTGGTGGCGAAAGGGGCGGGGCTGATCGCGCTGCGTATTCGTGAAATTGGCACTGAACACCGTGTGCCGATCCTCGAAGCCCCACCGCTGGCGCGTGCCCTTTACCGTCATGCGGATATTGGACAACAGATCCCGGGACAACTCTACGCCGCCGTGGCGGAAGTGCTGGCCTGGGTATGGCAGTTGAAGCGCTGGCGTCTGGCCGGTGGTCAACGGCCTGTGAAACCTGAGAACCTTCCGGTGCCTGCCGCGCTGGATTTTATGAACGAGAAGGACACTGATGGCTAATCTGGTGGCAATGTTGCGCCTGCCCGGCAACCTGAAATCGACCCAATGGCAGATCCTTGCCGGGCCGATTCTGATCCTGCTAATTCTGTCGATGATGGTATTGCCGCTCCCGGCGTTCATCCTCGATCTGCTTTTCACATTCAATATTGCGCTGTCCATTATGGTGCTGCTGGTGGCGATGTTCACCCAGCGTACCCTGGAGTTCGCCGCGTTCCCGACCATTCTGCTGTTTACCACCTTGCTCCGCCTGGCGCTGAACGTGGCGTCCACGCGTATTATCCTGATGGAAGGCCACACCGGTGCGGCAGCGGCAGGTAAAGTGGTGGAAGCGTTCGGCCACTTCCTGGTGGGCGGTAATTTCGCTATCGGGATCGTGGTGTTCGTTATCCTCGTTATCATCAACTTTATGGTTATCACCAAAGGTGCGGGGCGTATCGCGGAAGTGGGCGCGCGTTTCGTGCTGGACGGGATGCCGGGCAAGCAGATGGCGATCGACGCCGACCTGAACGCCGGGCTTATCGCCGAAGATGAAGCCAAAAAACGCCGTGCGGAAGTGACCCAGGAGGCGGACTTCTACGGCTCGATGGACGGTGCAAGTAAGTTTGTGCGCGGTGACGCCATCGCCGGCATTCTGATCATGGTGATTAACGTGGTCGGCGGCCTGCTGGTGGGGGTACTGCAGCACGGGATGGACATGGGCCACGCGGCGGAAAGCTATACGCTGCTGACCATTGGTGACGGTCTGGTCGCCCAGATCCCGGCACTGGTGATCTCCACCGCCGCGGGTGTGATTGTCACCCGCGTGAGTACCGATCAGGACGTTGGCGAGCAGATGGTGGGCCAGCTGTTCAGCAACCCGCGCGTCATGCTGCTGGCTGCGGCGGTTCTCGGGTTACTCGGTCTGGTGCCGGGGATGCCAAACCTCGTCTTCCTGCTGTTTACGGCAGCTCTGCTGGGGCTTGCCTGGTGGATGCGCGGCCGTGAAACCAAACCGTCGGCGGAACCTGTTCCGGTCAAGATGCCGGAGAACACCCAGGCCGTCGAAGCCACCTGGAACGATGTGCAGCTGGAAGATTCCCTGGGCATGGAGGTGGGGTATCGCCTGATCCCGATGGTCGATTTCCAGCAGGATGGCGAGCTGCTTGGCCGAATTCGCAGTATCCGTAAAAAATTCGCCCAGGATATGGGCTTCCTGCCGCCGGTGGTACATATCCGGGACAATATGGATCTTCCGCCTGCGCGCTACCGCATTCTGATGAAAGGTGTCGAAATTGGCAGCGGCGATGCCTATCCAGGCCGCTGGCTGGCGATTAACCCGGGCACTGCCGCAGGCACGCTGCCGGGGGAACAAACGACCGATCCGGCCTTTGGTCTGGCCGCTATCTGGATTGAAAGCGCCCTGAAAGAGCAGGCGCAGATTCAGGGGTATACGGTGGTAGAAGCCAGTACCGTGGTGGCGACCCATCTTAACCACCTGATTGGACAATTCTCGGCGGAGCTGTTTGGCCGTCAGGAAGCGCAGCAGCTGCTGGATCGCGTGACCCAGGAGATGCCGAAGCTGACCGAAGATCTGGTCCCGGGCGTGCTGACGTTAACCACGCTGCACAAGGTGCTGCAAAATCTGCTCGACGAAAAAGTACCGATCCGCGATATGCGTACCATTCTGGAAACCCTGGCCGAGCATGCGCCGTTACAAAGCGATCCGCACGAGCTGACGGCGGTGGTGCGTGTGGCGCTGGGCCGGGCGATCACCCAGCAGTGGTTCCCGGGAACCGGGGAAGTGCAGGTTATTGGCCTCGATACGCCGCTTGAGCGTCTGCTGCTGCAGGCCCTGCAGGGCGGCGGCGGGCTGGAGCCGGGTCTGGCGGATCGTCTGCTGGCGCAAACGCAGGAGGCGCTGGCGCGTCAGGAGATGCTGGGAGCGCCACCGGTGCTGTTGGTGAATCATGCGCTGCGTCCGCTGCTGTCGCGCTTCCTGCGTCGTAGCCTGAATCAGCTGGTGGTGCTGTCGAATCTGGAACTGTCGGATAACCGTCATATCCGCATGACAGCCACGATTGGAGGAAAATAATGCGTAAATGGTTATGGGTTTTGTTCTTCCCGCTGGCGGCACAGGCTGCCGGGGGAGGTACCTGGCAGGCAAGCAGCATGGGTGTGACGCTCAGCAACCGGGGCGTCGCCATGTCGTCTAACCCGCTGTCGCCGTCTGAAGCGGTTTCCGGTCTGATGGGGCTGGTGGTCTGGAACTACAGGCTGATTGGCCCCACACCTGCCGGGCTGCAGGTGCGTCTCTGCTCTCAGACGCGCTGTACGGAAATCGATGGCGAAAGTGGTACGACCCAAGCGTTTAACGGCGTGCCGGCAATCGAACCTTTACGTTTTATCTGGGAAGTTCCGGGCGGTGGACGTTTGATCCCGGCGCTGAAAGTGCAGAGTAATTCCGTTATCGTGAACTACCGCTGACGGTCGCACCGTCAGGGCATAAAAGAAAACCCGGCGATTGCCGGGTTTCTTTTTTTACATACGCTCTACGGTTTCGATACCGAGGGTATCCAGACCCAGCTTCAGGGTCTTCGCCGTCAGCTGCGCCAGCTTCAGGCGGCTGTTACGGACCGCTTCATTTTCCGCAGACAGAATAGGGCAGTGCTCGTAGAAGCCGGAGAACAGGCCCGCCAGATCGTACAGGTAAGCACACATCACGTGCGGTGTGCCGTCACGCGCGACAACCGTAAGCGTCTCTTCGAACTGCAGCAGACGCGCCGCCAGCTGCGCTTCACGATCTTCGGTGATGGTCACTGTCGCATTCGCCAGCACGCTTTCGTCAATATTGGCTTTACGGAATACGGACAGCACGCGGGTGTAAGCGTACTGCATGTATGGCGCGGTATTGCCTTCAAAGGCCAGCATGTTATCCCAGTCGAAGATATAGTCGGTGGTACGGTTCTTGGAAAGATCCGCGTATTTCACCGCACCGATACCCACGGCGTTGGCCAGTTTTTCCAGCTCATCGGCAGGCATATCCGGGTTCTTCTCGGCCACCAGACGGCGGGCGCGTTCCAGCGCTTCGTCCAGCAGATCGGAGAGTTTCACGGTACCGCCCGCGCGGGTTTTGAACGGCTTGCCGTCTTTGCCCAGCATCATGCCGAACATGTGGTGCTCCAGCGGCACGCTATCCGGTACGTAACCGGCTTTACGCACAATCGTCCACGCCTGCATCAGGTGCTGATGCTGACGGGAGTCGATGTAATACAACACGCGGTCGGCGTGCAGCGTTTCGTAACGGTATTTCGCGCAGGCGATATCGGTAGTGGTGTAGAGGTAGCCGCCATCCTTTTTCTGGATGATCACGCCCATCGGTTCGCCTTCCTTATTTTTGTACTCATCAAGGAACACAACCGTTGCGCCTTCGCTCTCAACCGCCAGGTTTTTCGCTTTCAAATCAGCCACAATACCCGGCAGCATTGGGTTGTACAGGCTTTCACCCATCACGTCGTCACGGGTCAGGGTGACGTTAAGACGGTTATAGGTGAGCTGGTTCTGAGACATGGTAATGTCAACCAGCTTGCGCCACATCTCGAGGAAGTATTGATCGCCGCCCTGCAGTTTTACCACGTAGCTACGCGCGCGTTCGGCAAAGGCTTCGTCTTCGTCGTAGTGTTTTTTGGCTTCGCGATAGAACCCTTCCAGGTCCGCCAGCGCCATTTCACCCGCGTTTTCCTGCTGCTGTTTTTCCAGGTAAGCAATCAGCATGCCGAACTGCGTACCCCAGTCGCCCACGTGATTCGCGCGGATCACCTTGTGACCAAGGAATTCGAGCGTACGCACCGCGGCATCACCGATGATGGTGGAGCGCAGGTGGCCAACGTGCATCTCTTTCGCCACGTTCGGGGCGGAGTAGTCGATGACCACGGTCTGCGCTTGTGGCCGGGAAACACCCAGACGGTCAGATTTCAGTGCCGCGTCAACGTGGCTTGCCAGGAACGCAGGATCCAGGAAGATATTAATAAAGCCCGGGCCGGCAATTTCAGTTTTGCTGGCAATGCCGGAGAGATCCAGATGCGTCAGTACCTGCTCAGCGAGTTGTCGCGGCGGCATGCCCAGTTTTTTAGCCACTGCCATCACGCCATTAGCCTGATAGTCGCCAAACTGTACTTTTGCTGACTGACGAACCTGCGGTTCGCAATCCGCAGGCGCGCCTGCGGCAATCAGTGCCTGACTGACTTTTTCGGAGAGAAGAGCCTGAATATTCACCTGGATACCTTACGTTTTTGATGCGGGCCTACAACCGCCCGCGCCAGTTAAAGAATTTAGGGCGGGAGTATACTGCAAATGCCCTCTGGCGTCAGCATCGCGGGGGCCGAAGATTGCTCAGAATCCAGGCTAAGAAGGTGTGCATAATCATGCAGTCATAAAAAGCCGTATTCAGCGGTTGGTCAAAACAGGGCAACAGAGTAAATTAGCGGCTTTGCGACACGATAAGAGACTGACTTATGGCGAACTGGCAATCCATTGACGAACTGCATGATATTTCCGCAGATTTACCGCGCTTCACCCAGGCGTTCACAGAACTTGCCACCCGTCTTGGTCTGGATATCGCGCCGCTTGAGGCCGATCACATCTCTTTGCGCTGCCATCAGAATGCGACCGCCGATCGCTGGCGTCGCGGGTTCGAACAGTGTGGCGAGTTACTCTCTGAGAACATCATTAATGGCCGTCCGATTTGCCTGTTCAAACTGCACCAGCCGGTCTGCGTGGCGCACTGGCAATTTACCGTGGTTGAACTGCCGTGGCCGGGCGAGAAACGCTATCCGCACGAAGGCTGGGAACACATCGAAATTGTCCTGCCGGGTGAGCCTGAAACACTGAACGCGCGCGCGCTGGCGCTGTTATCTGACGAAGGCTTAAGCCAGCCGGGGATTTATGTGAAAACGAGCTCCCCCAAAGGCGAACGCGAGCGGTTACCTAACCCGACGCTTGCCGTCACTGACGGACAGGTCACGGTGAAGTTTCATCCGTGGACCATTGAGCAGATTGTTGCCAGTGAAGCGTAAGAGATGTGAGTTCACGCCGGGACTGAAAACGGCCGGCGTGTCATGATGATTCGTTAAGTGGGATTTCAGGAGGATTAAATGGCGCTGCTGGAGATTTGTTGTTACAGCGTGGAGTGTGCCGTGACCGCGCAAAAACACGGAGCTGACCGCATCGAACTGTGCGCAGCCCCCAAAGAGGGCGGGCTGACGCCCTCGTACGGCGTGTTGACGTCTGCCCGTGAGGCCATCACCGTTCCCGTTCACCCGATTATTCGTCCTCGCGGCGGCGATTTTTGTTACACGCCGGGTGAGTTCTGCGCCATGCTTGAAGATATCGCCCTCGTGCGCGATCTGGGGTTCCCCGGTCTGGTCATTGGTCTGCTTAATGAAGACGGTGAAATCGATCTGCCGCGTATGCGTCAGGTCATGGACGCCGCGAAAGGAATGGCCGTCACGTTTCATCGTGCGTTTGATATGTGTAAAAACCCCCTGCAAGCCTTTGATACGCTGGGCGAACTGGGCGTGGCGCGCATTCTGACATCCGGGCAGCAGGCGTCTGCTGAAAAGGGACTGCAATTAATTACGGAACTAAAAGCCCATTCCGGTGTTCCAATAATAATGGCGGGTGCGGGAGTCCGTGCCAGCAATCTGGAACGGTTTTTAAACGCCGGGGTTGAAGAGCTGCACAGCTCGGCAGGCAAATGGATGCCGTCGCCCATGCGTTATCGCAATACAGGATTGTCAATGTCGACGGATGCTGAAGCGGATGAGTACTCACGCTACGGTGTAGAGGGAGAGTCGGTTGCGGAAATGAAGTCGCTGATTGAGCGCCATCACGTGTAGCAACGTACCGATTTTTACCGCGCATCATGTCGCCCAATATGATGCTTGCTTGTACCAGGCCCCTGCAATTTCAACAGGGGCCTTTTTTTATTCGCCATTCGCCCCTCACCCCGACCCTCTCCCCAAAGGGGCGAGGGTGTAATCGTCCCCTCTCCCCTTTGGGGAGAGGGTTAGGGTGAGGGGATAAATACTACGGCTTCGTGGCAATCAGCACCGCACGTATCGGGGCGGGATAGCCTTCAATGGTTTTGCTGCGATCGGCCGGGTCGAGGAACTGCTCCAGCGATTCGGTGACCATCCAGTCGGTGCGGCGCTGTTCCTCGATGGAGGTCACGCTGACGTCGGCAATCCGTACATCCACAAACCCGCACTTCTCCAGCCAGTTCTTCAGCGCCAGCGCGGAAGGGATGAAGTAAACGTTGCGCATCTGCGCGTAGCGGTCACCCGGCACCAGAACGGTATTTTCGTCACCTTCCACCACCAGCGTTTCCAGCACCAGTTCACCGCCGCTGACCAGCTGATCCTTAAGCTGCCATAAATGCTCCAGCGGAGAGCGGCGATGGTAAAGCACGCCCATGGAGAACACGGTATCAAAGGCTTTCAGAGCCGGGAGCTGCTCAATGCCCAGCGGCAGCAGGTGCGCGCGCTGGTCGTTACCCAGCAGTTTACGCACCGCTTCAAACTGGCACAGGAAGAGCTGCATCGGGTCAATACCCACTGCCAGATGCGCCCCTGCGCCAATCATGCGCCACATGTGGTAACCGCTGCCGCAGCCGACGTCCAGAATGGTGCGCCCTGTCAGGTCGGAAAGATGCGGCAGAACGCGATCCCATTTCCAGTCAGAGCGCCATTCGGTATTGATGTTCACGCCGTAAAGGGAAAATGGCCCTTTACGCCACGGCATCAGGTTACGCATCAGCGTTTCGATGCGGTTGACCTGACCTGCCGGAAGCGGCTCTGCGCTCTCGGCAGTCACACTGTGCAGGAGATCCAGACGATGCGGGGTCAGCTCGGGCAGGTATTCCACCGCATTCGACCACTGTTTTAACAGGCCGTGCTGCTGGTCCCGCTGCCAGGCGGCAATTTGCGCAGGCAGCGTCTCCAGCCAGTGGGAGAGCGGGCTTTTGGCAATCAGCTGATAAAAGTTGCTGAACTCAATCATGCCGCATTCCCCGCTTTCAGCGCCACCAGAGAGCCAAAGTTGAAGCACTGGAACCACAGTTCACTGTGCTCAAAACCGGCCTGACGCAGGCGCGCTTTGTGGGTTTCCACGGAGTCCGTCAGCATCACGTTTTCGAGCATGCTGCGTTTCTGGCTGATCTCCAGCTCGCTGTAGCCGTTCGCACGCTTGAAATCGTGGTGCATATTGAACAGCAGCTCGCCAACCTCGGCATCTTCAAAGCTGAATTTCTCTGAGAGCACCAGCGCGCCGCCAGGATTCAGCCCCTTATAAATTTTGTCCAGCAGACGCTGGCGGTCTTCAGGCACCAGGAACTGCAGGGTGAAATTCAGCACCACCATCGACGCGTTATTGATCTCGATATCACGGATATCGCCTTCCACCACCTCCACCGGAACAGGGGCTTTGTACGCGTCAATATGGCGACGGCAGCGTTCCACCATGGCCGGGGAATTATCGACGGCGATGATCCGACAGCCTTCGTGGTGAACATTACGACGAACCGACAGCGTTGCCGCGCCGAGCGAGCAGCCCAGGTCATAGACCTGCGTGCCGGGTTGAACGAAGCGCTCAGCCAGCATGCCGATCATAGAGATAATATTGGAATAACCGGGAACAGAGCGCTGGATCATATCCGGGAAGACTTCAGCTACCCGTTCATCGAAGGTCCAGTCGCCCAGGCTGGCGATAGGCGCGGAAAAAAGCGTGTCGCGATCTGACATAACGTAAAAATCCGGGAAAAATAAAGTGGCGTATTGTGCGCTAATGGAGGGAGAAAACCAACTCCCACGGCATATACCACAGGTTAGCCAGCACCATCAGCAAAAGTGAACACCAGGTCGCACTCATGCCGGAACGACGCCAGCGGAACAGGCGATGGTGAAAGCCATAATAATGCATTAGCCGGCCAGCAATCAGCAGCAGGCCACAGATGTGTACCATCCAGGTTTCTGCGCCATTCATCTCCATAAAAAGCAACAGAATTAATCCCGCGGGGATATATTCAACCGCATTGCCGTGAATGCGGATAGCGCTTTGTAGCTCGGAAAATCCGCCGTCGCCGTAAGAGACGCGGTACTGCGTTCTGAGGCGCACAACATCAAATGAAAACTTAATCAGCAGTAACGCACCTAACACCGCATACAGCGCGCTGACCATACAAACTCCCTGTTTTTGGCAGATGGCACCTCCCTATGATAGGGGGTGATATCAGAAAAGAGAAGATTGTTGTGGAATGGAAGGGGCGCTTCCTACGGCCGGGACCGCAGCCTGCAAGGCCTGCCACAGAGCATCGACCAGTTCGGGTGCCTGGGCGATATCCGGCGTGTGCAAAAAGAGATACGGTGTGGTGGTCTGTTCCCACTTCGCTAATGTCTGCAGCCAGACGGCGAACATCGCCTGGTTTTGCTGCATATTATCGCTGCCGATAAACCTGACCATCGGGTTCTGCGCGGTCACAATGGCGTGAACCGGCACTTTCGGTTTTTTGCGCTGGGCATCCACAATCGCTTCACTGTGCGGGATGGCGCTGTGGACGGGGCGGCTGTCGAGGATCACCCGGTTAACGGAACGCTCAAGCAGGCCGCGATTGAGAGCTTTTTCCGCTTCGCCCTTCGCAAAGAATTGCGGATGTCGGACTTCAACGCCGTAGGTGAAGTCACGGGGCAGGGCATCCAGAAACTGCCAGAGCGCAGGCAGATCGCGCGGGGCAAAGGTGGCGGGAAGCTGGAGCCAGTACTGACCAATGCGGTTCGCCAGCGGCGACATGCGCATAAAAAATTCTTCGGTTAACTCTCCGCAGTTGCGCAGCGCGGCCTGGTGGGAAATGGTGGCCGGAAACTTGAAGCAGAAGCGGAAGTCATCCGTCGTTTGTTCCCGCCAGCGCGTAACAACCTCTGCTTTGGGGAGCGCATACAGGGTGGTGTTACCCTCGACACAGTTGAAGTGTCGGGCATACTCCTCAAGGCTGGTGATGCCAAGTCGCACCCATTTCGGGTGCGACCACTGGGGCAAACCCACATACATCATAGCGCGCGTAAAATCTCATCTGTGCTGCGCACGCGGCCAATGCGCGGGAAGATATGGGTCATGCTGCCCTGGTGCTGTTCCGCGGTGGCTGCGCTGCAGGCATCTTCGGCAATCACCAGATTAAAGCCCAGCTCCCATGCGTTACGGGCGGTAGATTCCACGCCGATGTTGGTGGAAATGCCGCACAGGATAATGGTGTCGATGCCGCGACGGCGCAGCTGTAGCTCGAGATCGGTGCCGTAAAATGCGCCCCACTGACGTTTAGTCACTTCAATGTCGCTGTCGCGTTTGCCGAGTGAGACCGGGTACGTCCACCAGTTTTCCGGCAGGGCACGCGCAGGAGCCTGTGCGTCAACGGGCTGTTTTAACGCTTCGGCGTAATCGGCTGACCAGCCGACACGGACCAAAACCACCGGGGCACCGCTGGCGCGACATTTTTCCGCCAGGCGAGCGGCGCGGCTTACCACGTCGTCCGCGCTGTGCGGGCCACCGGCAAAGGGCAGTATGCCTTCCTGTAAATCAATCACCACAAGCGCGGTTTTGCTGGCATCAAATGTTAACATCGTTACTCCCGTTAAATTAACCACTTCCAGACACCATACGACGTGATGGCCTGTTATCGGTCGGATAATTTTGTTAATTTTTGTGAGAATAGACAATAAGCGTGCAGCAAACGACCGTCTGGCCGTGGTTCGCTCTTATCGTCCGGCGGAATTTCCAGTATAATAGCCGCCTTTTTTCATCCAGTTGTGACATACAGAAAGCTGCGACATAGTAGCCTGCACACCAGGCGACATTTAGCCTGCGGCTAATTAAGGGATATCTCATGCGTACAGAATATTGCGGGCAGCTGCGTCAGTCCCACGTCGGACAGCAGGTAACCCTGTGTGGTTGGGTCAACCGTCGTCGTGATCTTGGTAGCCTTATCTTCATCGATATGCGCGACCGCGAAGGTATCGTTCAGGTGTTCTTCGATCCGGATCGTGCGGACGCGTTGAAGCTGGCTTCTGAGCTGCGTAATGAGTTCTGCATTCAGGTCACCGGCACCGTGCGTGCGCGTGACGAGAAAAACGTCAACGCGGATATGGCGACCGGTGCCATTGAAGTGCTGGCGTCCGATCTGACGATCATCAACCGTGCTGAAGCGCTGCCGCTGGACTCCAACCACGTCAACACTGAAGAAGCGCGTCTGAAATACCGCTACCTGGATCTGCGTCGCCCGGAAATGGCTCAGCGCCTGAAAACGCGTGCGAAAATCACCAGCCTGGTGCGCCGTTTTATGGATGACCACGGTTTCCTCGACATCGAAACCCCGATGCTGACCAAAGCCACGCCGGAAGGCGCGCGCGATTACCTGGTGCCATCCCGCGTTCACAAAGGCAAATTCTACGCGCTGCCACAGTCTCCACAGCTGTTCAAACAGCTGCTGATGATGTCAGGCTTCGATCGCTATTATCAGATCGTGAAATGCTTCCGTGACGAAGACCTGCGTGCTGACCGCCAGCCAGAATTTACCCAGATCGATGTGGAAACCTCCTTCATGACCGCCGAACAGGTGCGTGAAGTGATGGAAGCGCTGGTGCGTAGCCTGTGGAACGACGTGAAAGGCGTTGAGCTGGGCGACTTCCCGATCATGACCTTCGCCGAAGCCGAGCGTCGCTACGGCTCTGATAAACCGGACCTGCGTAACCCGATGGAGCTGGTGGACGTGGCGGACCTGGTGAAATCCGTAGAGTTTGCGGTCTTTGCCGGCCCGGCTAACGACGCTAAAGGCCGTGTTGCTGCGCTTCGCGTACCGGGCGGTGCGGCACTGAGCCGTAAGCAGATTGACGACTACGGCAACTTCATCAAGATCTACGGCGCGAAAGGTCTGGCTTATATTAAAGTCACCGAGCGCGCGAAAGGCCTGGAAGGGATCACCAGCCCGGTCGCGAAATTCCTGAACGCGGAGATCGTGGAAGCGATCCTTGAGCGCACCGGCGCGCAGGACGGCGATATGATCTTCTTCGGCGCAGATAACAAGAAAATCGTTGCGGATGCGATGGGCGCGCTGCGTCTGAAGCTGGGTAAAGATCTGAACCTGACCGACGAGTCCAAATGGGCGCCGCTGTGGGTGATTGACTTCCCAATGTTCGAAGATGACGGCGAAGGCGGCCTGACCGCGATGCACCACCCGTTCACCTCGCCGAAAGACATGACGGCTGCAGAGCTGAAAGCGGCACCGGAAGATGCGGTCGCCAACGCCTACGATATGGTCATCAACGGCTACGAAGTGGGCGGCGGTTCCGTGCGTATTCACAGCGGTGAAATGCAGCAGACCGTGTTCGGTATCCTGGGCATCAACGAGCAGGAGCAGCGCGAGAAATTCGGCTTCCTGCTGGACGCGCTGAAATACGGTACGCCTCCGCATGCGGGTCTGGCCTTCGGTCTTGACCGTCTGACCATGCTGCTGACCGGCACCGATAACATCCGTGATGTTATTGCCTTCCCGAAAACCACCGCAGCAGCGTGTCTGATGACCGAAGCGCCAAGCTTTGCCAACCCGGCCGCGCTGGCTGAGCTGGGCATTGACGTGGTGAAGAAGGAAGAGAAAAACTGATATGACATATAAGCTTCCCGTTTCGGTCCTGGTGGTCATCTATGCAGAAGACACGAAGCGGGTGCTGATGTTGCAGCGGCGCGATGACCCTGATTTCTGGCAGTCGGTTACCGGCAGTCTGGAAGAGGGGGAAACCGCGTTGCAGGCCGCCGCGCGCGAAGTAAAGGAAGAGGTCGCCATTGATGTTGCCCGCGAGCAACTGACCCTGAAGGACTGTCAGCGTACGGTGGAGTTTGAAATTTTTAGCCATTTACGTCATCGCTACGCGCCGGGTACCGAGCGCAATACGGAGTCGTGGTTCTGTCTCGCGCTTCCCCATGAGAGGGAGATCGTGTTTACCGAACACCTGACCTACCGCTGGGTGAATGCGGCGGATGCCGCCGCACTGACCAAGTCGTGGAGCAACCGGCAGGCGATTGAAGAATTTGTAATTAACGCAGCCTGAGAAGGCGCGATTTTTGGAGAACTTTTTATGGCAGGTCATAGTAAGTGGGCCAACACCAAACACCGCAAAGCGGCACAGGATGCCAAGCGCGGTAAGATCTTTACTAAAATTATTCGCGAGCTGGTGACTGCAGCGCGTCTGGGCGGCGGCGATCCGGCTTCTAACCCGCGTCTGCGCGCGGCGGTGGATAAGGCGCTGTCTAACAACATGACGCGTGACACCCTGAACCGTGCTATTGCACGTGGCGTGGGCGGTGATGAAGACGCGAACATGGAAACCATCATTTATGAAGGTTACGGCCCTGGCGGTACCGCGGTGATGGTTGAATGTCTGTCTGACAACCGTAACCGTACCGTTGCAGAAGTGCGTCATGCCTTCAGCAAATGCGGTGGTAACCTGGGGACTGACGGTTCCGTGGCCTACCTGTTCAGCAAAAAAGGCGTCATCTCCTTCGAGAAAGGCGACGAAGATGTGATCATGGAAGCGGCGCTGGAAGCCGGTGCGGAAGACGTCGTGACCTACGATGATGGCGCAATTGATGTTTACACCGCGTGGGAAGAGATGGGTGCGGTGCGTGATGCGCTGGAAGCGGCGGGTCTGAAAGCGGACAACGCGGAAGTCTCCATGATCCCTTCCACCAAAGCAGACATGGATGCGGAAACCGCGCCGAAACTGCTGCGTCTGATCGACATGCTGGAAGACTGCGACGACGTGCAGGAAGTGTATCACAACGGTGAAATCTCTGATGAGGTTGCAGCGACTCTCTGATGAGAGCGTGTAGATCCGTTACAGGAGACGCGTGATGTCGATTATCCTCGGGATTGACCCTGGCTCACGCGTCACCGGTTATGGCGTCATCCGTCAGGTTGGACGCCAGCTAACCTACCTTGGCAGCGGGTGTATTCGCACCAAAGTGGACGATCTGCCGTCACGCCTGAAGCTTATCTATGCAGGCGTAACGGAGATCATCACCCAGTTTCAGCCAGATTATTTCGCCATCGAGCAGGTCTTTATGGCGAAAAACGCCGATTCGGCGTTAAAGCTCGGTCAGGCGCGGGGGGTGGCCATTGTGGCGGCGGTGAACCAGGATTTGCCGGTATTCGAATACGCGGCAAGACAGGTCAAGCAGACGGTGGTGGGGATTGGTAGCGCGGAGAAAAGCCAGGTACAGCACATGGTGCGGACCTTGCTGAAGCTTCCCGCGAACCCGCAGGCCGATGCCGCGGATGCGCTGGCTATCGCGATTACCCACTGCCACGTCAGCCAGAACGCGATGCAAATGAGCGAGTCGCGGCTCAATCTGGCGCGAGGCAGGTTACGATAATGACAAATCAGGCTGGATGTTTATCCAGCCTTTTTTTATTATGTCGGCAGTTAATTTCTTCCAGAACGCAGGAGCGTCACGTGATAGGCAGACTCAGAGGCATCATCATTGAAAAACAACCCCCGTTAGTGCTGCTGGAAGTGGGTGGCGTGGGCTATGAAGTCCATATGCCGATGACCTGTTTCTACGAGCTGCCGGACGCGGGCAAAGAGGCGATTGTCTTTACCCAGTTTGTGGTGCGTGAAGATGCGCAACTGCTGTACGGTTTCAATAACAAACAGGAGCGTACCCTGTTCCGCGAGTTGATTAAAACCAATGGGGTGGGGCCGAAACTGGCGCTGGCAATTCTATCCGGCATGTCAGCCCAGCAGTTTGTGAATGCCGTTGAGCGTGAAGATCCTGCGGCGCTGATTAAACTTCCTGGCATCGGCAAAAAAACCGCCGAGCGCCTGATTGTCGAGATGAAAGACCGCTTTAAAGGACTGCATGGCGATCTCTTCACACCGGCGGCCGATCTGGTACTGACGTCTCCTGGCGCGCCTGCGACGGATGATGACGCCGAGCAAGAAGCGGTTGCTGCGCTGGTGGCGCTGGGCTATAAACCTCAGGAGGCCAGCCGTATGGTGAGCAAAATTGCCAAACCGGATGCCAGCAGTGAAACCCTGATTCGTGAAGCGCTGCGCGCTGCATTGTGAGGTAAAGGATGATTGAAGCAGATCGCCTGGTATCGGCAGGCACCCTTCAGGCAGAAGATGTGGTGGATCGCGCGATCCGCCCGAAACTGCTTGATGAGTATATCGGCCAGCCGCAGGTCCGTTCCCAGATGGAAATTTTCATCCAGGCGGCAAAACTGCGCGGCGATGCGCTCGATCACCTGCTGATCTTTGGTCCTCCGGGGTTGGGGAAAACCACGCTGGCGAATATCGTCGCCAATGAGATGGGCGTCAATCTGCGCACCACCTCCGGCCCGGTGCTGGAGAAGGCGGGCGATCTGGCGGCGATGCTGACCAACCTCGAACCGCATGATGTACTGTTTATTGATGAGATCCACCGCCTGTCACCAGTGGTGGAAGAGGTGCTCTATCCGGCGATGGAAGATTACCAGCTGGATATCATGATCGGTGAAGGGCCGGCTGCGCGCTCTATCAAAATCGACCTCCCGCCGTTTACCCTGATTGGTGCCACCACCCGTGCCGGGTCGTTAACCTCTCCACTGCGTGACCGCTTTGGTATCGTGCAGCGCCTGGAGTTTTATCAGGTGCCGGACCTGCAGCATATTGTGGGACGCAGCGCGCGCTACATGGGGCTGGATATGAGCGAAGAAGGGGCGTTTGAAGTGGCGAAGCGCTCCCGCGGCACGCCGCGTATCGCTAACCGTCTGCTGCGCCGCGTGCGCGACTTTGCTGAAGTAAAGCATGATGGCACGATTTCAGCCGAGATTGCCGCGCAGGCGCTGGATATGCTGAACGTTGATGCTGAAGGTTTTGACTATATGGACCGCAAGCTGCTGCTGGCGGTGCTGGACAAGTTCTTTGGCGGTCCGGTCGGGCTGGATAACCTGGCGGCGGCGATCGGTGAAGAGCGCGAAACGATCGAAGATGTGCTTGAGCCGTATCTCATCCAGCAGGGGTTCCTGCAGCGCACCCCGCGTGGACGTATGGCGACGGTGCGGGCGTGGAATCATTTCGGCATTACGCCGCCGGCAATGCCCTGAGTGGGGAAGGGTTTTGTCGCCCCGGTAAGCGAAGCGCCACCGGGGACATGCTGACTACTGCGCGGTTTTTTTCATCATACTGAAAATAAACAACACCGCCGCGCTCAGCACCACGGACGGCCCCGCAGGCGTGTCATAGAATGCGGAGAAGGTTAATCCCCCCGTCACGGCAATCATGCCGACGATAACCGCCACGCCGGCCATCTGTTCCGGCGTACGCGCAAAACGACGCGCCGTGGCGGCCGGAATAATCAGCAGTGAGGTGATAATCAGCGCACCAACGAACTTCATCGCCACGCCTATGGTTAACGCCGTCACCAGCATCAGCAGCAGTTTTACACGCTGCAGCTTCACGCCGTCGACAAACGCCAGATCGGGGCTGACGGTCATCGCCAGCAGATTACGCCACTGCCAGAGCAAAATCCCCAGGACCACGATCACGCCAATGGCGATAGCGATCAGATCCTCCGGCGTCACGGCCAGCAGGTCGCCGAACAGGTAGGCCATCAGATCGACACGAATATTCGACATCAGACTGACCACCACCAGACCCAGGGACAGGGCGCTGTGCGCCATGATGCCCAGCAGCGTGTCGATGGCAAGGTGAGGGCGTTTTTCCAGCCAGACCAGACCGGCCGCGAGCAGCAGCGTGACGACAATCACCGCATAGAAGGGATTTACATCCAGCAGCAGTCCAAAGGCAACGCCCAACAGAGACGCATGCGCCAGGGTATCACCGAAATAGGACATTCTGCGCCACACCACAAACGAGCCCAGCGGCCCCGCGGCGCAGGCAAGCATAATCCCGGCCAGCCAGCCGGGCAGTAATAATTCAATCATGAGTGTCCATTTCCCCGACGCAGAACGATTCGTCCCTGTAAATCATGGCGATGATTATGATGATGGCGATAAATGCCCAGCTGTTCAGCGCCGCGAGGGCCGAACATGGAGATAAATTCCGGATGCATTGACACCACTTCAGGCGTGCCGGAACAGCAGATATGATGGTTGAGGCACAGCACTTCATCGGTTTTCGCCATCACCAGATGTAAATCGTGGGAGACCATCAGCACCGCGCAGTTCAGTTCCCGCCGCAGCTGGTCGATGAGGTCGTACAGCGCGACCTGGCCGTTAACATCCACCCCCTGGGTGGGCTCATCCAGAACCAGCAGCTGTGGGCTGCTCAACAGCGCGCGGGCAAGTAAAACACGTTGCGTTTCGCCGCCGGAGAGTTTTTGCAGCGGCGCATCGATAAGATGACCCGCCTGCACGCGTTTCAGTGCCGGGAGAATATCCGCTTTCCGCGTGCCGGGACGCAAACGCAGGAAACGGCTGACCGTCAGGGGCAGCGTGGCATCGAGGTGAAGTTTTTGCGGCACATAGCCGATTCGCAATTTTTCCTCTCGCGCGATCACGCCTTCATCGGGGACGACCAGACCCAGCACCACGCGCACCAGGGTCGATTTACCTGCGCCATTGGGGCCGAGCAGCGTTAGAATTTTACCGGGCTTCAGATCCAGCGACACGTCAGAGAGGACGCGGCGCTGACCAAATGAGACCGAAATATTTTCAAGAGAAACCAATGTCGTCATGTCATTTTAAGCTTGAAGAAGTCAACGAATGTTATAATATCACATTTCACGCATTCACTACGATGATTAGTCGCATTATGTTACATAAAAATACGCTTCTTTTCGCAGCATTATCCGCTGCCCTTTGGGGTACAACCGCACAAGATGTTAACGCTGCCGTTGTCGCTTCGCTTAAACCGCTCGGGTTCATCGCGTCGGCCATTGCTGATGGGGTGACACAGACTGAGGTTTTGCTCCCGGATGGGGCATCTGAGCATGACTATTCCCTGCGCCCTTCGGATGTAAAACGCTTACAAAACGCAGACTTAGTGGTCTGGATTGGACCAGAAATGGAAGCGTTTATGCAGAAGTCGGCAAAACAGATCGCGGGCGAAAAACAGGTCGCGATTGCCGCACTCCCCGGAGTGAAACCGCTGCTCATGAAAGGCGCGGATGACGACGGTGACGAACATGACCATCATCATGCTGACAGTGAAAAAGGTGATGAGGATCACCATCACGGCGAGTACAACATGCATCTTTGGCTTTCCCCAGAGATAGCGCGGCTTTCGGCGGTTGCAATCCATGACAAATTAGTGGAACTTATGCCGCAAAGTCGAGCCAAACTTGACGCCAACCTGAAGGATTTTGAGGCACAATTAGCCGCAACCGATAAGCAGGTAGGTAATGAGCTCGCACCGCTGAAAGGAAAAGGGTATTTCGTTTTTCATGACGCCTACGGCTATTACGAGAAACACTACGGCCTGACCCCGCTGGGTCATTTCACCGTCAACCCTGAAATTCAGCCTGGTGCGCAGCGTTTACATGAAATCAGAACACAGCTGGTTGAGCAAAAAGCAACATGCGTTTTTGCTGAGCCACAGTTCAGGCCAGCGGTCGTAGAAGCCGTGGCCAGGGGGACATCCGTGCGCATGGGGACCCTTGACCCGCTAGGAACGAATATCCAGTTGAGCAAAGCGAGCTATTCGCAGTTCCTCAGCCAACTGGCGAACCAGTATGCGAGCTGCCTGAAAGGAGATTAACGAGGAAGTGAATACGTGCAACAGATAGCCCGCTCTGTCGCTCTGGCATTTAACAATCTGCCCCGACCCCACCGCGTTATGCTGGGGTCGCTTACAGTTCTCACCTTAGCGGTCGCCGTCTGGCGGCCCTATGTTTACCACCCGAGTTCTGCCCCTATCATCAAAACCATAGAGCTTGAGAAGAGCGAAATCCGTTCTTTGCTGCCTGAAGCCAGTGAACCGATTGACCAGGCGGCCCAGGAAGATGAAGCCATCCCGCAGGATGAGCTGGACGATAAAACCGAAAACGAAGCGGGTATCCACGAATACGTTGTTTCAACCGGGGACACGCTCAGCAGCGTGCTGAACCAGTACGGCATCGACATGGGCAATATCAGCCAGCTGGCGGCTGCTGATAAAGATCTTCGCAACCTGAAAATCGGGCAACAGCTCTCCTGGACATTAACCGCGGACGGGGATTTGCAACGCCTGACCTGGGAAATGTCCCGCCGTGAAACCCGCACCTACGATCGCACTGCAAACGGTTTCAAGATGACCAGCGAAATGCAGAAGGGCGACTGGGTTAACAGCGTTCTGAAAGGTACCGTGGGCGCAAGCTTTGTCTCCAGCGCGCGCGATGCAGGATTGACCAGCGCTGAAATCAGTTCGGTAATTAAAGCCATGCAGTGGCAGATGGATTTCCGCAAACTGAAGAAGGGCGATGAGTTTTCCGTCCTGATGTCCCGCGAAATGCTGGATGGCAAGCGCGAACAAAGCCAGCTGCTGGGGGTACGTCTGCGCTCCGAGGGCAAAGATTACTACGCGATCCGTGCCGAAGATGGTAAGTTCTATGACCGCACCGGTACGGGACTGGCGAAAGGTTTCCTGCGCTTCCCGACAGCCAAACAGTTCCGCGTCTCCTCTAACTTTAACCCGCGTCGCCTGAACCCGGTCACCGGACGCGTCGCGCCGCACCGTGGCGTTGACTTCGCTATGCCGCAGGGCACGCCGGTACTGGCGGTAGGGGATGGTGAAGTGGTGGTCGCCAAACGTAGCGGTGCAGCCGGTTATTATGTCGCGGTGCGTCATGGCCGTACATATACCACTCGCTATATGCACCTGCGTAAGCTGCTGGTCAAACCGGGCCAGAAAGTGAAGCGTGGCGACCGTATCGCCATCTCCGGCAATACCGGACGTTCCACCGGCCCGCACCTGCACTATGAAGTGTGGATCAACCAGCAAGCGGTGAACCCGCTGACGGCGAAACTGCCGCGCACCGAAGGCCTGACGGGTAAAGATCGTACTGATTACCTGGCGCAGGTAAGAGAGGTGGTGCCGCAGCTGAGCTTAAACTAAGCTCCCTGTTTTTGTTAAAAAAGCCGGCGTCAGTATGCGCCGGCTTTTTCTTTTGTGCGTGGGCGACTGCCTCGCTACACTATCTGCATTAAATTTTGCGTCATCAGACCCTGGATCCAGCATGGAAACCCAAAAAAACAATATTGAATACATTCCTGAGTTTGAAAAATCCTTTCGTCATCCGCGCAACTGGGGCGCCTGGCTTGGCGTTTACGCCTTTGCGGGCATCGCGATGCTGCCGGCCTCCGTTCGCGATCCTGTGCTGGGCAAAATAGGCCGACTGGCCGGACGCTTAGGCAAAAGCGCCCGTCGCCGCGCGCAAATTAACCTTTATTACTGCTTCCCGGAAAAGAGCGACGCCGAGCGCGAGGCCATTATTGACGCAATGTATACCACCGCCCCGCAGGCAATGGCGATGATGGCAGAGCTGGCGCTGAAAGGGCCGGAGAAAGTCATGGAGCGCGTTGACTGGAAAGGGCTGGAGATTATCGATGAGATGCGACGCAACGAGGAGAAAGTCATCTTTCTCGTTCCGCACGGCTGGGGCGTGGATATTCCTGCCATGCTGATGGCCTCTCAGGGTCAGAAGATGGCGGCAATGTTCCACAACCAGGGCAACAAGATCTTCGATTACGTCTGGAATACCGTACGTCGTCGTTTTGGTGGCCGCCTGCATGCGCGAAATGACGGTATTAAACCGTTTATTCAGTCTGTGCGTCAGGGATACTGGGGTTACTATTTGCCGGATCAGGACCACGGCCCGGAGCACAGTGAGTTTGTGGATTTCTTCGGAACCTATAAGGCGACCCTCCCCGCGATTGGCCGTCTGATGAAAGTGTGCCGCGCCCGCGTGATCCCGCTTTTCCCGACCTACGATGGCAACACCCATCGCCTGAGCATTGAGGTGCGTCCGCCGATGGACGATCTGCTCACCGCGGACGATCGCACCATCGCCCGTCGCATGAATGAAGAGGTGGAGATTCTGGTGGGACCGCATGCTGAGCAGTACACGTGGATCCTGAAGTTGCTCAAAACGCGTAAGCCGGGTGAAAAAGAGCCGTATAAACGCAAAGAGCTGTATCCAACGAAATAAAAAACACCCCTCACCCTGTCCCTCTCCCCACAGGGGAGAGGGGATCGCACATTTCCGTTTTATTCGACTGTGAGTACGCGCGTGGTGTTGGTTGAGCCGATGGTGCTCATCACATCACCCTGGGTCACGATAACGATATCACCTGAGACCAGATAGCCTTTGTCGCGCAGCAGGTTTACGGCATCGTGCGCCGCGGCCACGCCGTCATTGGTGCTGTCGAAGTGTACCGGCGTCACACCGCGGTACAGCGCCGTCAGGTTCAGCGTACGTTCGTGACGAGACATGGCGAAGATCGGCAGACCGGAGCTAATACGCGAGGTCATCAGCGCGGTACGGCCGGATTCGGTCATGGTGATGATCGCCGTTACGCCTTTAAGGTGGTTCGCGGCATACATGGCGGACATGGCAATCGCTTCTTCCACGTTGTCGAACTGCACGTCCAGACGGTGTTTAGAGACGTTGATGCTCGGGATCTTTTCAGCGCCCAGGCAGACGCGCGCCATGGCGGCCACGGTCTCTGCAGGGTACTGACCCGCAGCGGTTTCCGCTGAGAGCATCACCGCATCGGTACCGTCCAGCACGGCGTTGGCCACGTCCATGACTTCCGCACGGGTTGGCATCGGGTTGGTGATCATGGATTCCATCATCTGAGTGGCGGTGATCACCGCGCGGTTCAGCTGACGTGCGCGACGGATCAGCGCTTTCTGGATCCCGACCAGCTCAGGGTCACCGATTTCCACACCCAGGTCGCCACGCGCAACCATCACCACGTCAGACGCGAGGATCACGTCGTCCATGGCATCCTGATCGCAAACGGCTTCCGCACGCTCAACTTTCGCAACGATTTTGGCATCACAACCTGCATCACGTGCCAGACGACGCGCATAGTTCAGGTCTTCGCCGCAGCGCGGGAAGGAGACCGCCAGGTAGTCAACGCCAATCAGCGCCGCGGTCACGATGTCCGCTTTGTCTTTGTCGGTCAGCGCTTCCGCAGAGAGACCACCGCCCAGTTTGTTGATGCCCTTATTGTTGGAGAGCGGGCCGCCGACGGTGACTTCGGTGAACACCTTCATGCCCTGAACTTCCAGCACCTTCAGCTGTACGCGACCGTCGTCGAGCAGCAGGATATCGCCCGGTACCACGTCCGCTGGCAGGCCTTTATAGTCGATACCGACTTTCTCTTTATCGCCTTCGCCTTTGCCCAGGTTGGCATCAAGCAGGAACTTATCACCAATATTGAGGAAAACTTTCCCCTCTTTAAAGGTTGAAACACGAATCTTAGGACCCTGCAAATCGCCAAGGATAGCGACGTGGCGGCCCAGTTTTGCTGCGATTTCACGCACTTTATCGGCACGTAATTTATGGTCTTCTGGCGTACCGTGAGAGAAGTTCATACGCACCACGTTGGCGCCAGCGGCGATAATTTTCTCGAGATTATTATCACGATCGGTGGCCGGGCCTAAGGTGGTTACGATCTTGGTTCTGCGAAGCCTTCTGGACATGTAATACTCCGTTGACTGAAACAACTTTGGTGTTGCGTGAACATTGAATCGGCCTTCATCTGCCGCAAGGCAGCAGCGAGTGGACCGAATGCCGTAAATCGTTACATCGTAATTATTCGTTACGTCTTCGTTATCAACTATCGAACATCGCTCTTTATAAGCAATTCTTTATCAAAACGCGATTCCTTAAGCGCTTCCTTGACCCGCTTCAAGTTATCCCGGAATTTTGCCCCCCGACGTAAGGTAAAACCGGTTGCCAGCACGTCGATCACCGTGAGCTGCGCCAGGCGGGAGACCATCGGCATATAAATATCGGTGTCTTCCGGTACGTCGAGCGTGATCGCCAGCGTCGCCTCACGGGCCAGCGGCGTGCCCGCCGTGGTAAGCGCGATAACCATGGCATCGTTTTCACGGGCCAGCTGCGCCAGCTCGACCTGACTCTTGGTGCGGCCGGTATGCGAAATCAGTACCACGACGTCATCTTCACTGCAATTCATACAGCTCATGCGTTGCAGCACAATGTCATCGGAATAAATCACCGGGACGTTAAAGCGGAAAAATTTGTTCATGGCGTCATGCGCTACGGCCGCCGACGACCCGAGACCAAAGAACGCAATCCGCTTGGCCTGGGTAAGGAGATCCACCGCGCGATTCACGGCGCTCATATCCAGAGACTGGCGGACGTGGTCAAGCGAGGCCATGGCTGATTCAAATATTTTCGCGGTATAGGCATCAACACTGTCGTCTTCATCCACATTGCGATTAACATAGGGGGTGCCATTAGCCAGACTTTGTGCCAGATGCAGTTTAAAATCAGGGAAGCCGCGTGTTTCCAGGCTGCGGCAAAAGCGGTTGACCGTCGGTTCACTCACACCCGCTTCCTGTGCCAGAGCGGCGATGCTTGAATGGATCGCCTGCGCGGGAGAGGCCAGAATGACCTCGGCCACTTTACGCTCGGATTTGCTAAGGTGTTCCAGTTGAAACTGGATTTTTTCCAGCATGTTCATGTTAACAGGACGCTCATGGGTGTAAACGATTTCATAAATTGATGAAATCGTAATTCGATTTAGCCGATATTACCCCTGTGACTTCCAGAAAGGGTAACAATCGACAAGATAATGTTGTTGTTTTTTTTCATAACTTGATCGGTGTCGGGTTTTGCTGCGGCCCTGTTGCGCAAAGAATCGACGGTTGTTGCGTCATTACGCCATCGTAATCGTCTGAAGGGTGAAAAATCGCGGTATCGCACGCGACGATAAGCGCTAATGGTTTCGGGAATGACGTAAAAGCAGTACAGTGCATTGTAATAAAATTACAACGATACCTGGCGGAAGTACCAGGTGATCCAACTGAGGAGAATGACATGGCGGTAACGCAAACAGCCCAGGCATGTGACCTGGTCATTTTCGGCGCGAAAGGCGATCTTGCACGCCGAAAATTGCTGCCTTCCCTGTATCAACTGGAGAAAGCGGGCCAAATTCATCCGGATACCCGTATCCTGGGTGTTGGGCGCGCCGACTGGGACAAGGACGCTTACACCAAAGTTGTCCGCGAGGCGCTCGAAACTTTCATGAAAGAAAAAATTGATGAAAGTTTGTGGGATACCCTGAGTGGCCGTCTCGATTTCTGCAATCTGGACGTGAATGACGTCAGCGCGTTTAGCCGTTTAGGCGCGATGCTGGATCAGAAAAACCGTGTCACCATTAACTATTTCGCCATGCCGCCAAGCACCTTCGGCGCCATTTGCAAAGGGCTGGGCGAAGCCAAACTGAACGCCAAGCCGGCTCGCGTCGTGATGGAAAAACCGCTGGGTACGTCGCTGGCCACCTCGCGTGAAATCAACGACCAGGTGGGCGAGTTCTTTGAAGAGTGCCAGGTTTACCGTATTGACCACTACCTCGGTAAAGAGACGGTTCTGAACCTGCTGGCGCTGCGTTTTGCTAACTCCCTGTTTGTGAATAACTGGGATAACCGTACCATTGACCACGTGGAAATCACCGTGGCGGAAGAGGTGGGCATTGAAGGCCGCTGGGGTTACTTTGACCAGGCCGGGCAGATGCGCGACATGATCCAGAACCACCTGCTGCAAATCCTGTGCATGATTGCCATGTCGCCACCGTCCGATCTGACGGCGGACAGCATCCGTGACGCGAAAGTGAAAGTGCTGAAGTCACTGCGCCGCATCGACCGTTCCAACGTGCGTGAGAAGACCGTGCGTGGTCAGTACACTGCCG
This sequence comes from Enterobacter sp. WCHEn090032, assembly GCF_003986875.1. NCBI lineage: Bacteria > Pseudomonadati > Pseudomonadota > Gammaproteobacteria > Enterobacterales > Enterobacteriaceae > Enterobacter > Enterobacter sp. WCHEn090032. Next base: position 115,389 of record NZ_RXRN01000013.1, on the reverse strand, counting down.
GGTTTGCGCAAGGCAAAAAAGTGCCGGGCTACCTGGAAGAAGAGGGCGCGAACAAGTCCAGCAACACCGAGACGTTTGTGGCGATCCGCGTGGACATCGACGACTGGCGCTGGGCGGGGGTACCGTTCTACCTGCGCACCGGTAAACGTCTGCCGACCAAGTGCTCCGAAGTGGTGGTCTACTTTAAAAACCCGGAACTGAACCTGTTCAAAGAGTCCTGGCAGGAGCTGCCGCAGAACAAGCTGACCATTCGTCTGCAGCCGGACGAAGGGGTCGATATCCAGATCCTGAACAAAGTGCCGGGCCTGGATCATAAACACAACCTGCAGACCACCAAGCTGGACCTGAGCTACTCCGAAACCTTCAACCAGACGCACCTGGCGGATGCTTACGAGCGTCTGCTGCTGGAAACCATGCGCGGTATCCAGGCGCTGTTCGTGCGTCGCGATGAAGTGGAAGAGGCATGGAAATGGGTCGACTCCATTACCGAAGCCTGGGCTGCCGATCAGGATGCGCCAAAACCGTATCAGGCAGGCACCTGGGGACCTGTTGCGTCAGTGGCGATGATCACCCGCGATGGTCGCTCCTGGAACGAGTTTGAGTAAGATAATCCGCTAGCCCGAAAGTGTTATTTTACCGGTAACATGATCTAACACAGCTCGCGGCATAATTTTTGACTTTTAAGCTCCGTGTGGATTCACCCGCGGAGCTTTTTTTATTACACTGCCGGAAGTGATTTTGCCCCTGAGCTCCGGACAGCAAGCGTTTCAGCGTTGTTAACAACTGCCAGCGACTTTGTAAACTCCCGAGCCCGGACAGATAAATGAGAGGAGCTTTTATGAATCCGACATTGTTACGCGTAACACAACGCATTATCGAGCGCTCGAAAGAGACCCGTTCGGCCTACCTCGCCCGGATTGAACAGGCAAAGAGCAACACCGTCCACCGCTCGCAGCTGGCCTGCGGTAACCTGGCACACGGCTTCGCCGCCTGCCAGCCTGAAGATAAAGCGTCGCTGAAAAGCATGTTGCGTAACAATATCGCCATCATCACCTCCTATAACGACATGCTTTCCGCGCACCAGCCTTATGAGGTCTATCCCGACATCATCCGTAAAGCGCTGCACAGCGTGAATGCCGTTGGTCAGGTCGCGGGCGGGGTGCCTGCCATGTGCGACGGCGTGACGCAGGGGCAGGACGGTATGGAGCTGTCGCTGCTGAGCCGTGAAGTGATTGCGATGTCTGCGGCGGTGGGGCTGTCACACAACATGTTTGACGGCGCGCTGTATCTCGGCGTATGCGACAAGATTGTCCCGGGTCTGGTCATGGCTGCGCTGTCGTTTGGTCATCTGCCTGCGATCTTTGTGCCATCCGGCCCGATGGCAAGCGGTCTGCCAAACAAAGAAAAAGTCCGTATCCGCCAGCTGTATGCCGAAGGTAAAGCCGATCGCCAGGCGCTGCTGGAGGCGGAAGCCGCGTCTTACCATGCGCCGGGCACCTGTACGTTCTACGGTACCGCGAACACGAACCAGATGGTGGTGGAGTTTATGGGGATGCAGCTTCCGGGCTCGTCCTTTATCCAGCCGGATGCCCCGTTGCGCAAAGCGCTGACCGAGGCGGCGGCCCGTCAGGTCACGCGTCTGACCGGAAACGGCAACGAATGGATGCCGATGGGCAAAATGGTTGATGAAAAAGTCATCGTCAACGGTATCGTCGCGCTGCTGGCAACCGGGGGGTCAACTAACCACACCATGCACCTGGTGGCTATGGCGCGTGCGGCGGGTATTCTGATTAACTGGGATGATTTCTCCGAGATCTCATCCGTGGTGCCGCTGATGGCGCGCCTGTACCCGAACGGTCCGGCGGACATTAACCACTTCCAGGCCGCAGGCGGCGTACCGCTGCTGATGCGCGAGCTGCTGAAGGGCGGTCTGCTGCATGAAGATGTGAACACCGTGGCGGGCTTCGGCCTGAAGCGCTACACCCAGGAGCCGTGGCTGAACAACGGCGAGCTGGACTGGCGTGATGGCGCGAGCGCCTCTCTTGACCCGCAGGTGATTGCCACCATCGACGAACCGTTCTCTCCTCACGGTGGCACCAAAGTGCTGAGCGGTAACCTTGGGCGCGCGGTGATGAAAACCTCTGCCGTACCGGAAGAAAATCAGGTTATCGAAGCGCCGGCGGTGGTGTTCGAAAGCCAGCATGACGTATTACCTGCCTTTGACGCCGGGCTTCTCGACAAAGACTGCGTGGTGGTGGTGCGTCATCAGGGGCCGAAAGCCAACGGGATGCCAGAATTACATAAACTTATGCCACCACTTGGTGTATTATTGGACCGCCGTTTCAAAATTGCACTGGTGACCGATGGACGCCTCTCAGGCGCATCCGGTAAAGTGCCTTCCGCCATCCACGTGACGCCGGAAGCTTATGACGGCGGGTTGCTGGCGAAAGTGCGTGACGGCGACATGATCCGCGTAAACGGACAGACGGGCGAGTTAACCCTGCTGGTCGATGACGCAGAGCTGGCGGCACGTAACCCCCATATTCCTGACCTGAGCGCCTCGCGCGTGGGGACAGGGCGCGAAATGTTTGGTGCGCTGCGTGAGAAACTCTCCGGTGCTGAGCAGGGCGCAACCTGTATTACGTTTTAAGACGACTTGATTTTAACGATCTGGCGAGAGAAGACTCTGATGAAAAACTGGAAAACAAGTGCAGAAGCAATCCTGACCACTGGCCCTGTCGTGCCGGTTATCGTGGTAAACAAGCTGGAGCACGCGGTACCGATGGCGAAAGCGCTGGTTGCGGGCGGCGTTCGCGTTCTGGAAGTGACCCTGCGTACCGCCTGCGCGATGGATGCTATTCGCGCTATCGCTAAAGAAGTGCCGGACGCCATCATCGGTGCGGGTACCGTGACGAACGCAAAACAGCTGGCTGAAGTGACCGAAGCGGGTGCACAGTTCGCCATCAGCCCGGGTCTGACCGAGTCGCTGCTGAAAGCCGCCACCGAAGGCACGATTCCCCTGATCCCGGGTATCAGCACCGTATCTGAACTGATGCTGGGCATGGACTACGGTCTGAAAGAGTTCAAATTCTTCCCGGCAGAAGCCAACGGCGGCACCAAAGCGCTGCAGGCCATTGCGGGCCCATTCTCTCAGGTGCGTTTCTGCCCGACGGGCGGTATCTCTCCTGCCAACTACCGTGACTACCTGGCGCTGAAAAGCGTGCTGTGCATCGGTGGCTCATGGCTGGTGCCGGCGGATGCACTGGAAGCTGGCGACTGGGACCGCATTACCCGACTGGCTCGTGAAGCAGTTGAAGGCGCGAAGCAGTAAGTTATTCGCCGCATGAAAAACGGGCCCCGGGGCCCGTTTTTTTATCCTGCTACCTTAACGCCTGCGGCGGCCGCTTTCGCTCTCGTCACGGCGTCGTCCACGTTCTCCCCGGTGGCTAATGCCACGCCAAGACGACGGGAGCCGTCGATCTCCGGCTTACCGAACAAGCGCACCTGCAGACCTGCGCCCACCGCAGCGTCGACGTTATCAAAGGTGACGTTCTGGCTGGTTAATTGCGGCAGGATCACCGCCGAGGCGGCCGGGCCGTACTGACGGATACCGCCGACGGGCAGGCCGAGGAAGGCGCGCACGTGCAGGGCGAATTCGGAGAGGTCCTGCGAGATGAGCGTGACCATGCCGGTGTCATGCGGGCGAGGGGAGACTTCGCTGAAAATCACGTCGTCACCGCAAACAAACAGCTCCACGCCGAACAGGCCATAGCCGCCCAGCGCCAGGACGGTCTTACGAGCTATTGCCTGCGCGCGTTCCAGCGCCAGGGGGCTCATCTGCTGCGGCTGCCAGGATTCGCGATAATCGCCATCTTCCTGACGGTGGCCAATCGGGTCACAGAAATGAACGCCGTCCACGGCGCTGACGGTCAGCAGGGTGATCTCGAAATCAAACTTCACCACACCTTCAACGATCACGCGACCGGCTCCGGCGCGACCACCCTGTTGGGCATAATCCCACGCCTTATCAAGCGTACTGCTGTCGCGGATAAAGCTCTGCCCTTTACCGGAGGAGCTCATCACCGGCTTAATGATGCACGGGTAGCCGATCTCCTCGACGGCCCGCAGGAATGCGGCTTTATCGCCAGCAAAACGGTAGCCCGACGTAGGCAACCCGAGCTCCTCCGCCGCCAGACGACGGATCCCTTCGCGGTTCATGGTCAGCTTTGCGGCTTTTGCACAGGGCACCACGCGCTGGCCTTCCTGCTCAAGGGCGATCAGCGTATCGGTAGCGATGGCTTCAATTTCCGGCACCACAAAATCCGGTTTTTCACGCGTAATCAGTTCGCGAAGGGCATCGCCGTCCAGCATGTTAATCACATAAGAACGATGGGCGACGTGCATGGCGGGTGCATCAGCGTAGCGGTCAACGGCGATGACTTCCACGCCTAAACGTTGACACTCAATGGCGACTTCTTTTCCCAGCTCGCCCGATCCCAACAGCATCACTCGCGTCGCCGATGGCCGCAGCGCGGTTCCTAAACGAATCATAACAATCCCCCTGAAAAAGTTGCGGGCAGTATAAACGAAAACGTTTGCGTCTGTCTCGCGCACGGCTCAGTGCAGCAGGAAGAAATTTGCGCTTCTTTAGTCCGGCCAGACATTTCCTGACGCCTGCTCGCTTACGCTGTGGAACATGTTCACCGTTAAGTGAGGGAAACCATGTCAGGCTGGCTGAATCAATTGCAATCACTGTTAGGGCAGAAAACGGCATCGTCCGGCGAGCAGGGGCTCAGTAACCTGCTGGTACCGGGCGCGCTCGGCGGGCTGGCGGGCCTGCTGGTGGCGAATAAGTCCTCGCGCAAGCTGTTGGCAAAGTATGGCACCGGCGCGCTGCTGGCCGGTGGCGGGGCCATCGCGGGGACCGTTCTGTGGAATAAATACAAAGACAGGGTACGCACTGCGCACAGGGATGAACCGCAGTATGGTGAACACACCTCGCCGCTGGATCTGCGTACCGAACGGCTTATCCTTGCGCTGGTCTTTGCCGCGAAAAGCGACGGGCACATCGACGATAAAGAACGATCGGCGATTGAGCAGCAACTGCGTGAAGCCGGTGTCGAAGAGAAGGGCAGAGCCCTGGTGGCGCAGGCGATTGAACAGCCGCTTGACCCGCAGCGTCTTGCGCAGAGTGTGAAAAATGAGGAAGAGGCGCTTGAACTCTATTTCCTCAGCTGTGCCGCTATCGATATCGATCACTTTATGGAACGCAGCTACCTGAACGCGCTTGGCGACGCGCTGAAGATCCCCCAGGATGTGCGCGAAGGCATTGAGCAGGATATCCGGGAGCAAAAACAGGCGTTACAGGGATAACGTCGCGGCGGGGTCACGGTTTCGCTTGCATCATGCGTGGGTTTTGCCAACCTTATAGGGTGTAAAACTAAAAAGAATGATGACATGCCACCGAAAGCCCGACGTATACCATATGCAATCACCACGCATGGCGATACGCGCATAGACAACTATTACTGGCTACGGGACGATTCGCGTTCCCGGCCAGAGGTACTCGACTACCTGCACGAGGAAAACGACTATGGCCGCAAGGTCATGTCCAGCCAGCAGACGCTTCAGGACCAGCTGCTGAATGAAATGGTACAGCGTATTCCTCAGCGTGATATCTCCGCGCCCTGGACCAAAAACGGCTACCGCTATCGCCATATCTACGAGCCCGGCAACGAGTATCCCATCTACCAGCGTCAGTCGGTGCTGAGCGCCGAGTGGGACGAGTGGGATATTCTGCTGGATGCCAACCAGCGCGCGGCCCACAGCGAGTTTTATACTCTGGGCGGCATGTCCATTTCACCGGATAACGCGGTAATGGCGCTGGCGGAGGATTATCTCTCCCGTCGCCAGTACGGCCTGCGTTTTCGCAATCTCGACACCGGCAACTGGTATCCGGAAATGCTGGAAAACGTCTCCCCGGATTTTGTCTGGGCAAATGACTCCGAAACGGTTTACTACGTCAAAAAACACGCCTCCACGCTGCTGCCTTACCAGGTTTGGCGACACACCGTGGGGACCGACTCCGCGGACGACGAGCTGGTCTATGAAGAGCAGGACGAAACCTTTTATGTCAGCCTGCATAAAACCTCCTCACGGCACTATGTCATTATCTTCCTCGCCAGCGCGACGACATCCGAAGTTTTGCTGCTGGATGCCGAACTGCCTGATGCTCAGCCGCTCTGCTTTCTGCCGCGCCGCAAGGACCACGAGTACAGCCTGGATCACTTCCAGCACAGTTTTTATGTGCGTTCGAATCGCGAGGGCAAAAACTTCGGTCTTTATAAAACCAAAGTGCGCGATGAGCGCAAGTGGGAAGTGCTGATCCCCGCGCGGGATCAGGTGATGCTGGAAGGTTTCACCCTGTTTACCGACTGGCTGGTGGTGGAAGAGCGCCAGCGGGGGCTGACCAGTATCCGGCAAATCAACCGTAAAACCCGGGAAGTGGTGGGGATTGCGTTTGACGACCCGGCCTATGTGACGTGGATTGGTTTCAACCCGGAACCGGAATCCTCTCGGCTGCGCTACGGCTACTCGTCCATGACCACACCGGACACCCTGTTCGAACTGGATATGGACACCGGGCAGCGTCAGGTGATTAAACAGACCGAGGTCAAAGGGTTCGAGTCCGAAAACTACCGAAGCGAACACGTGTGGGTTACCGCCCGGGATGGCGTGGAGGTTCCCGTCTCGCTCGTCTATCACAAAGCGCATTTTCAGAAAGGGAAAAACCCGATCCTCGTCTACGGCTACGGCTCCTACGGCTCAAGCATGGACGCCGATTTCAGCAGCAGCAGATTAAGCCTGCTCGATCGCGGCTTTGTTTTCGCCATCGCTCATATTCGCGGCGGCGGCGAACTGGGGCAGCACTGGTATGAAGACGGGAAATTCCTCAAAAAGAAAAACACCTTTAATGACTACCTTGACGTCTGCGATGCGCTGATTGAACAGGGTTATGGCGATCCGCAGCTCTGCTTTGGCATGGGCGGCAGCGCGGGCGGCATGCTGATGGGGGCCGTTATCAACCAGCGTCCCGACCGCTTCAAAGGCATCGTCGCGCAGGTGCCGTTTGTTGATGTGGTCACCACTATGCTCGATGAATCCATTCCTCTTACCACCGGGGAGTTTGAGGAGTGGGGTAATCCGCAGGATGAGATTTACTACCGCTATATGAAAGAGTACAGCCCGTACGATAACGTCGAGGCGAAAGCCTACCCTCATATGCTGGTGACCACCGGTTTGCATGACTCTCAGGTGCAATACTGGGAGCCGGCAAAATGGGTGGCAAAACTGCGGGAGCTGAAAACCGACGATAATCTGTTGTTGCTCTGTACCGATATGGATTCCGGACACGGCGGGAAATCGGGACGGTTTAAATCGTATGAAGGGGTGGCCCTGGAGTATGCCTTTTTGATTGGCCTGGCGCAGGAGACGCTGCCAGGCCGTGCAGAGCGTTAAGCTTCGCCCAGATAATGTTTCAGCGTCAGACGCAGTTCCGGGCTCATTTTGTCGAGGTTGTTATACAGCCAGCGCAAATAGCCCGGGTCTTTATCGGCAATATCCGACACCGCTCTGCCCCGGTACTTACCAAAGGTAAACGTGGTCAGCAGCGCGGGGCGTCCGGTAATGGTCGCCATATCATCCGGCGTCCAGCCGGAGGTGTTCATAATATCGATGAGTAACGCGGCGGTGATATAGCAGTCATACAGGGCGCGGTGATGATGCAGCCCCTCAGGGGTGCGGACGCTGAGCTTACGGGACTTGTACAGCGCCATGTTACTGTACTTGATCCCCGGCCAGAGGCGACGCGCCAGCTTCATGGTACAAATCCATTCCCCGGGCATCTCCGGCAGCACGCGGCGGTCAAAGCTGGCGTTATGCGCGACGTACCACGGGCTACCGTAATAGTGGGGAATCACGTCTTCGATCCACGGTTTATCCGCCACCATCGATTCGGTAATGCGATGGATAGCCATCGCCTGAGGGCTGATGGGGCGATCGGGACGCACCAGATGGCTCATTGGGTTGACGATTTTTCCATCAACCACGTCGACAGAGGCCACTTCCACTATTCCGCCCTGAAGATCGCAAGTTTCGGTATCGATGACGCGCAGCATTGAACACTCCTGAGCTTAAAACGCCTAGCCTAAAGGAATGATATCGCCTTGCCAACCCTGTCTGCCGAGCGAGCCCGTCAACAGTAACTCACCGTTATCCGCGCGGACAATCAGCTGACCTTTATCATCCCACAGCGCGCTGCCGCTACCGGCATTCGCCATGAGCACAGCAATAGCATATTTATGCGCGAAGCGCTGAAGGGTGCTGATGGACTGTCGCCAGCGGTAATCCCGCACCGACTGACAGCTGGTGAAGAGTGTTGCACTCGGGTCGAGATTCGGCGAATCGGCGTGGGCATCCATGATGCTCAGGTGTTTGTCCCCCGGCATCAGGCTGGCACCGCTGCCTTGCGGATAGCGCAAAACGCGCTGGCGAGAGGGGGTAAACAGCGCGAGGCCTTTCTGGCGTAGACCATTGCGCTCAACAGGGAGCCCGGCAATCACCGTAATCCGGTAAAAATGGGCCGCGTCAAGCAGGGGATCCAGTTGCGCGTCGCCGGGTGGGGGAGGTAACGTGGACGTCCCCGATCCCGTTAATGAAAGTTCAGGGAAGACCAGCAAATCACACCGTTGCCGTGCGGCTTCCGCAATGAAGCGAAGGTGGTGCGTAACATGGTCATCTATACTCTGGTGCAGCCCGCCATACTGGGCTGCCGCTATATTCCAATGTGACATCGTGACTTCCTTATACACTGAGTCGCAGGGATTTAAGAATACACCTAATTTAATCAGGGTTTTCTTATCCTGCCAGATTCAGCGTAAGGAAGTGTAACGAGTCGTTAAGCTTATTTAACTTTAGGTTCGTACGGCAAACGGGAGAGATTGACCGAGGCGAGACGGTGGGCGATTAATCTTTCACGGAACCAGTCCCGCAGATGGGCAGGTTGTTCACGTTCAACAACCTCCGCCACGATGGGCATGTTGTAACGCTCTTTGAAAGCGACGCCAGCGGCAGCGAGATCGACATTCACTTTATCCATCTCGTCCTGAGGAAGGGCGGCCAGATTGATCTTCATTACCTTCTCCTTATTATGCGGCGGCAACGTTACCGCGATTGCGCGACGATGACAAGCGGAGGCGGGATGATCCTCGACTCGTTTATTATACAGCGTTATTCTTTAGCATACAGACATAACAAAAAGGAATGATTGCGATGGGTTTCTCCGCTTCCCGCGCGGCATGCGCACTGGTTTTTCTCGCCTCTACAGTGATTTCTCCCTCGGTGCTTGCGCATGCGCATCTTCAACAGACTATCCCGGCGGCAGACAGCCAGGTGAGCGCACCGCAGACCCTGACGCTGAATTTTTCGGAGGGTATCGAACCCGGTTTTAGCGGTGTAGTGGTAACGGATGCGCAAAAACAGGTCATCAGGGCCGGTACCGCTACGCGAGACGAAAAGAATAAAACTCAGCTTACCGTACCGCTGGAACAATCGCTGACGCCAGGGACTTACCAGGTCGACTGGCATGTGGTCTCGGTTGATGGCCATAAAACCAAAGGCAGCTATCACTTTAGCGTGAAATAGCATGCTGTCGCTGATTTACATCGGGTTGCGCTTTATCCACTTTGGGGCGCTGATGCTGGTTTTTGGCAATGCGCTTTACAGCGTCTGGTTTGCACCTTCTTCTCTCCAGCGTTTAATGTCACGGCGTTTTCAGGCGCAGCAGAAAGTGGCCTCCTTAATCAGCCTGGCGGCCGCACTTCTCATGTTTATGCTTCAGGGCGGATTGATGGGAAGCGGCTGGGGAGATGTGTTTGCCCCGCAGGTCTGGCAAAGCGTGCTGGGAACGCAGTTTGGTAGCGTCTGGCTGTGGCAGATTATTCTCGCGGCGATCGCGGTCGGCGCCGCATGGCTCGCGCCACTGAAAGGGTCGCGATTGCTGCTGCTGGCAATGGGGCAGCTTATCCTGCTGGCCGGGGTAGGACACGCGGCGATGCTGGAGGGGGCGATGGGGGCTTTGCAGCGTCTTAATCATGCTGTTCACCTGATCTGTGCCGCCACCTGGCTGGGGGGATTACTGCCGCTGCTGTTTTGCATGCGTCTGGCCAAAGGGCGCTGGCAGACTGCCGCCATCTACACCATGATGCGCTTCTCACGCGTGGGCCATTACGCCGTCGCCGGCGTGCTGCTCACCGGGGTGGTTAACGCGCTAATGATACTCGGCCTCCAGATTCCCTGGGAGGCTGGTTATGTACAGTTATTGTTGTTCAAATGTGCGCTGGTGGCGTTGATGGTGGTAATTGCGCTGGCAAATCGGTATTTTCTGGTGCCACGGTTCCGTCCGGAAACCGGACGGGCACAACAGATTTTTATCAGGATGACACAGGCAGAAGTGGTGCTGGGGGCGCTGGTACTGGCAACGGTAAGCCTGTTCGCCACCTGGGAACCCTTCTGACAAGGTTAAATATCATATGAAAAAGACAGTACTTTCTCTTGTATTGCTGGCCTGCACGGGGAGCGCGCTTGCTGCACCACAGGTTATCACCGTCAGCCGTTTCGAAGTGGGTAAGGACAAATGGGCGTTTAATCGCGAAGAGGTGATGCTGACCTGCCGTCCGGGCCATGCGCTGTACGCCATCAACCCGAGTACGCTGGTGCAATACCCGCTGAATGATACCGCCGAGCAGCAGGTGGCCAGCGGGAAGAGTAGCGGGCAGCCTATCAGCGTGATCCAGATTGACGATCCTTCCCAACCTGGGCAGAAGATGAGTCTGGCACCGTTTATTGAGCGCGCGGATAAGCTCTGCTAACGTTCAGGTTTCCAATAAAAAACCGCAGATGCTTGCGAAAGCACTGCGGTTTTTTTCGTTTAATGATGCTCTGACGCTTTTTTTCCAGCCGCTTTAACTGTTGACTGGAAAACCTGGCGTCGTCATCTATTCTTAAAAGGCAAGGCGACTTAGCCTGCATTAATGCCAACTTTTAGCGCACGGCTCTCTCCCAAGAGCCATTTCCCTGGACCGAATACAGGAATCGTATTCGGTCTCTTTTTATCTGTATGAAAGTGAAAGAATAATCCCGGTAATGTCTTTCTCATACAGCGCGCACTTTCTGTACGTCCAGCTAAAACATAACACAACACAGCATGCGGAAGTCCAGCCCTTTTTGCCTGTTTTGTTAAATTTTCGTGTCGCGTCAGTAAATGGCAATGCCGGGCTTAAAAGCGCGATTTAACGGACGCCTCAATTTCATCAAGCAGTTCAAAGCGACGGCGGTATTCGGCACGCTTTTTACTGGCAATGTCCTCAAGGGATTTGCGCTCCATCTGCAGGGGGAGTTGCCAGTTGAATGTTGAGTGCTTATGACCGTCGATAGAGGCCCAAAACTCATCGTAGCTGGCATGGAAATGGCGACCTTTACTTAGTCGATAACGCAGGGCACGGAAAATATGCCCTTCATCGCTGACCGCGTAAATGGCTTTGATGCCAGATAACGTTGCCAGCTGGAAAAGCACTTCCATCAGTACTCGCTTCGGGAAGAGACCATGGCAGGCTCGGGTTGCCTGTTTGATCACATCACGGGATACGCTACGGCGCGGCCCCTGAAGACCGCCAATGACCAGAACATATTCACCTTTTTCACGGGTAACGCAAAAAGTCACACTTGCAAGTAGGGTGTTTTCGTTATCGCGTAGCCACAGTGTACACTCACCCTCACGTTCTGCTTTACTGGCGTTCATGGCATTAACGTTGTAGCACACGCCATCTTTGGCATGAAACTCGACAATGGATTGTTCTTGCGGTCCGGTTAAGGCGGCGATTAGCCCGGCATCTTTCAGGGAGTCAATCCACTGATAATGGCTGATTATGGCGTCGGCCCGTGCGTTGGCGTTCATACCCCGCATAAGATACTGGCGATGTGTTTTGCTCGGCAGGGTGATTTGTGAGGCCAGCAACTGGTTGAAATCATCGCGTCGAGCCAGCGCATCAAGCATGCGATGAGTGGAAGACCAGAACAGCAGTGAACGTAACAGAAATTTGAGACGATACTCGCGTTTTTGCCAGATAGGGCCTGGAACGAGTTTACCTTTCACCAGTTCAGAAATGATATGGGTACGATGCGAATATTGTGCATCGTCTTGCAGGCGCGTATTTGACACAGGAAAACCTCAAAGTTTATGCAATGCATATTTTAGGGGCATGCAAAAGTGTATTAATACTGGTGAAATATTTATTTATCCTTAGTTTACTGTTTGTTTAGCTTTGTGAAAAGCGCTCCTGCAGCGCGTTCCCGCGCGTATGCCAACTGAAGCTATACTCCCTGTGAGAGGTTCTATGTACCAGCGAATAGAGGGGCGGATGTGGCGTCACGTCTGGGTTGTCAGCGATATTCACGGTTGTTATCAGCGGCTTTTAGACGAGCTCAAATGCCGTCATTTTAACCCGTTTGAGGATTTACTGATTTCTGTGGGCGATCTGATCGATCGTGGTCCAGACAGTGTTAAATCATTACAGCTTATCAATGAAAAATGGTTTCGTGCCGTGCGTGGCAACCACGAGCAAATGGCTCTCGACAGTCTGGATAATAACGATTTTTCTCTCTGGACGATGAATGGCGGAATGTGGTTTGCGCAACTTGAACGCGACCAGCAACAGCTCGCGCTGTCGTTGCTCGATGCCTGCCGCGATTTACCGCATATTATTGAGATAACCTGCGCTAACGGCCTGAATGTGATTGCCCATGCCGATTATCCGGCAGCGGAATACCGCTGGCAAAAACCGGTCAGCGCCCAGCGCGTTTTATGGGACCGCGATCGGCTGATGGGCTTTATGGTGGGTAAAGGGCAGGGTATCAGCGGCGCGGATCATTTCTGGTTCGGCCATACGCCCGTCGACAGACGGTATGATTTTAATAATCTTCACTATATTGATACGGGGGCCGTTTTTGACGGTTACTTTACGCTGGTGCAACTGCAGTAATAAATAACCCGCCTTCGGGCGGGTTCTCTTTAGGTCAGGCAAGGCGCATGACCCAGGCATCGGTTTTGCTATCGTAATGCTCACGGTAAAGGACAGAATGTTCGCCATCAAGTATTGCCGGGACGCTGGTGTCGGCATCCCACGCATCGAGCTGCATGCACAAATCCGGGTCGGATTTGCAGGGAATACTTAACGTTCGATCGCCTTGTGCTTCGCCGCGCAGTTCTGCGTCGTCGATCTCGAAAGCGCCAATACGCACGCTGGTTTTCGTCATAGTGCTCTCCGGGTCGGTTGTCAAAATCTGGTATGACCAGTACGGTCACCCATTTTTTATCGTAGACAAGGAGAGCAAAATCGCCAGTAAAAAAGTGCGCTTTTTTTAGTCGGTGCGATCGTTACCGGTAAACAGACGACCATCGCGGACCAGTTCGCGCGGATAACTGTTTTTCAGTCGGGAGCCGACCTTTTTTGCCAGTCCCAGCGGGTACCCCTGATACGTCACGATTGCTTCATCGCCTGCCGGGGTGCTCGCCGGGTAGACATCGCGACCACGGTACCACTCTTCGGCTTCCTGATGCGTGAGGGCAAAAGTATTCTCGCCCCCGGCAAGTGCGATGACGGCCTCGTGCTGCCAGCGATAGCCTTTGTTATGCACTTCCGCCAGGCGGATCCCGATGCGCGAAAAACGCACTTTACCAATCAGCGGTTCGATATTCGCCGGGAAAAGCCAAACCTCTTTATCACGCTGCCAGAGGTGCAGACTTTCATCCCAGACCAGCCCAACCTGGCTGGCGGCCGCGATAAGCTGTGCGGCATCGCGACCTTTAATGGGTGCAAACGGGAAAGTGCCAACCTTGAATTTAGGTGCAGGGAGGGGAGCCACCGCCTGCGTTTTACGCAGACGCGCCACAAAGAACCCTTCACAGTCGTAAATCTGCGGGAAGACGTGAAGAAAACCTTCGGGGGTGACCGCTTCACCGGCTGAGGCAAACAGATCGTTTAGCGGCAGAAAGTCGACTGCATCCGGGTATTGCGCTTTCAGCCACAGACAGACGTCTTCGTTTTCATCACGGTTGAGGGTGCAGGTGGAGTAAACCAGTGTTCCGCCCGGTCGCAGGGCGTGAAAGGCGCTGTCGATCAGCTCGCGCTGTGTGGCGGCGATCTCAAGGTTGCTTTCCACCGACCAGTTCTTTAACGCATCGGGATCTTTACGCACCACCCCTTCGCCGGAGCAGGGGGCGTCCAGCAGAATGGCATCGAAAGCTTCCGGTAAGGCGGCGCCAAAGACGCGCCCGTCGAAGTGGGTGAGGGCAACATTATGAATACCGCAGCGGCTGATGTTGGCATGCAACACTTTCACCCGGCTGGCGGAAAACTCGTTGGCGAGGATCGCCCCCTGATTGCCCATACGGGCGGCAATTTGCGTGGTTTTCGAGCCAGGAGCCGCGGCAACATCCATTACGCGTTCAGGCGCATTGCCTTCCGCGAACAGGGCGGCAACCGGCAGCATCGAACTGGCTTCCTGAATATAGAACAGACCGCTCAGATGTTCAGCGGTACTGCCCAGCGGCACATCATCTTCATCATCGCGCTCGATCCAGAACCCCTCAGCACACCACGGGACTGGCGTAAGCTGCCAGCGGTAGGGCGCGACCAGCGTCAGAAAATCATTGACGCTGATTTTCAGCGTGTTGACGCGGATACTGCGGCGCAGCGGACGCTGGCAGGCGGCAATAAAGTCGTCTAAGGAGAGATGAGAGGGAAGCGCCTCGCGCATCTGCGCCAGGAATTGTTCAGGAAGAAATACGGAGTTTTGAGCCACGGGCACACCACAGGGAAAAGTTCAGGTGCGCAGTGTAACATAAAGGCTCCGGCGCGTTGACACCGGAGCCTTTCAGATTAACGCGGCAGGGCCGTTCCCCACTCACGCCACTCTTTGGGTTCACTTTCAAGCAGCAGGAAGTGTTTACCCGGCTGCGCTTTCGGCGCCAGCGGCGTTCCCGGCGGCGTTGCAAAGGCAATGCCACCGCGAATGAACTGATTGAAGGTGCCGGTTTTCACCACCCCTCCCGTCAGGCCGAAGTCCAGTGAATAGCCGGATGCCAGCCAGAATACCGAGTTGTTGCGGACAAGGTGCTGGTAACGTTCGCTGATGCGTAACGCCACCATCACGCGGTCGGAGAGTGTACCGAGCGTCAGGCCCGTAACCGTCCCCACCTCAATGCCGCGGAACAGGACCGGCGTACCGATGCTCAGCGAGCCAGCTTCCGGCACCTCCACCACAATGCTCAGGCCCCCCAGGTAGCGCGAGTCGGTGATTGTGGCTTCCTGCAGTTCGAAATCACGACGCGCATTGCCCTGGCCGGGCTCAACGTTGATATACGGCTGCAGGATGGTGTCGAGATGTTCCACCCCCGCGGCCGAAATCTGCGGTGTGACCACGGAGAAGCGCGAACCCGTGCGCGCAAAGGTCTGCACATATTCCGGATACAGCACGGCGGTGGCCTGCACCTCGTTGCGCGAGGTGATCAGCGTCAGCTTCTGGATCTGCCCGATATCAATGCCCAGATAGCGGATTGGCATCCCTTCCGCCAGCTTACCGGCATCAAACGCGTGCAGGGTAATTTGCCCCCCCACGGCACGCGCGGCGGTTTCCGACGGGAAGAGAATACGCTTATCGCCTTTACGCAGATTGGCACCCGCACCACTGAGATTATCGAAGCTAATCGCGCCGCGCAGCGCGCGTGAGAGCGGGGAAGCCTGCACGGTCAGCCCGTTACCATTGAGCTGAACTTTCGCGCCACCTTCGGCCCAGAAGACGCTGTTTGGCGTCAGCAGCTTGCGGTACTCGGGCTTGATATGCAGCTCGATATCAAACGCGTCCGCATGCGGGCGAACGGTAATCACTTCCCCGACTTCAAACTTGCGGTACAGCACCACGGAACCTGCCTGCACGTCCGGCAGCGTCTCAGCGCTTAATGTCAGCGTGGTGGTAGGAAGATCGCTCAGGCTGTTCTCAATCGCTTTTTCGAGGTTCGCGTATAGCGGGTAGCTGTCGCGCACGGGGCCTTTATCGCCCGGCAAAATGCGGATGCCGCCGTTAACCCATTCGCTGGCGCTGGCACCGAGGAACTCCACGCCGTCCAGACCTACCTTGACGTCGACGCGACTGTTCACCACGAATTTACTGTCGCCGTGCACCAGGTCGCTGTATTGCGGATCGATGGCGACCGAGAAGCTCACGCCACTCGCAGAGAGCGTACGCTCCAGCACCTGACCCACCTGCACGCCATGCAAAATCAACGGCTGACCGGCTTCGATACCGTAACTTTCCGGGGCATTGAGCGTGACCGTCACCACCCCCGGTTTTTGCAGCAGGGCTTTATCCGCCGGGGCAACGACGAAGCTGTTGCTGGGTTGACCTTCACCGGGGATCAGCTCAAACGTATTGCCGGTGAGCAGGGTGCTGATATTGGCGTCGTTCAGGGAGAGCTTCGGACTGCGCATTTCGATACGTGTCTTCTCGCGCAGGAGATCGACCACGCTCGGATCGACCGTCATCTCGCCGGTGACCGAGCCGCCCGGGTTGAGGGTCATTTTGGTGAGCTGACCCACCTGCAGCCCCTGATACATCAGCGGCGTTGAGCCGGCTTTTAGCCCTTTCGCATCGGGCAGGGCCAGTTTGACAATCACCCCGCGCTGGCTGTGCGCCAGGTCAGCGTATAACCCGAACGTGTCGTCGGCGGTGGCCGGGCTTGAGTTTTCCGGGGAATCAAAGGCAATGGCGCCATTCACCAGTGCCGCCAGACTCTCCAGCTTCACCTTCGCACCGCTCAGGCTGAGATCGGCATCCACCCCGGAGACGTTCCAGAAGCGGCTGCCTTTTTTCACCAGGTTGGTGAAGCGACGTTCGATCAGCACATCAATGGTGACGCCCTGTTTGTTCGGGTTAATCGCGTAGTCGTACACGCGGCCAACCGGGATTTTACGGAAATAGACCAGGGAGCCACTGTTCAGCGAGCCGAGATCCGGTGCCTGCAGATGGATCATCAAATCGCCGTTATTGAGACGGTATTTGGGCTGGGTATCCAGCGCAACAAAGTGATCCTGGGGCTCACCTTTGCCCGGCATCATGCCGATATAGTTACCGCCCACCAGCGCATCCAGCCCGGAAACACCGGCCAGCGAGGCTTTCGGGGTCACCAGCCAGAACTGCGTTTCGCTGCGCAGGGCATCCTGCATGTCAGATTTGATACTGACCCGCACCTGGATCTTGTTCAGCCCTTTTCCAAGGGAGATGTCCTGAACCGTACCGACTTCAACCCCCTGGAAGCGAACAGGGGTTCGCCCGGCAACGATGCCGTCAGCGGTCTGGAAATCGATGGTCACAGTGCTTCCGCGATCTTCATAGCTCGTCCAGATAAGCCAGCCTGCAATCATC
Organism: Enterobacter sp. WCHEn090032; assembly: GCF_003986875.1. Classification (NCBI taxonomy): domain Bacteria; kingdom Pseudomonadati; phylum Pseudomonadota; class Gammaproteobacteria; order Enterobacterales; family Enterobacteriaceae; genus Enterobacter; species Enterobacter sp. WCHEn090032. The sequence goes on along the minus strand of NZ_RXRN01000013.1, from coordinate 97,851 downwards.
AGCGCGATGACCGGCAGCAACCAGAATGGCGAAATGCGGCGTTTAGTTTTAATTCTCGCTTCAGTCGGCGAAGCGGGGGTTTCCTGACTCATGTGCATCCCAAAGTAAGCGGCTATCCAGCCATTCCACAGCAAGAATAGTCAATATCACCGCAGAGCCGAAATAAAAAGCCGCGGGTCCCATTGTAAAAGCAAGTAGCTGGTCGCGATTGATGAGCGACATCATCAGCGAAATCACAAACAGATCCAACATTGACCAGCGGCCAATCCAGGTCACGAATCGCAGAAGCAGAATACGGGTGCGCAAACCTTGCTCACATTTAAAATGAATACTGATGAGCAGGGTAAACATCACGATCACTTTCGTAAACGGCACCAGAATACTGGCGATAAAGACGATTGCCGCCACGCCGATGTTGCTGTGTGCAAGCGAGATGATCCCCGAGAGGATGGTATCTTCCTGACGTCCGCCATTCACATAGATGATGGAGATGGGCAGCATATTGGCCGGGATCAGGAAGACCAGAGAGGCAATCAGCGCGGCCCAGCATTTCTGCAGACTGTTGTTGCGCCGCAGCCGCAACGGGATGTGGCACCGTGGACAGCGGCCGCGCGCGTCGGGAAAGCCGGTATAGTGGCAGCCCAGACAAACCCGAAGATTCTCATCGGGGCGGGTCGCGGGGCGCTGAGGGTAAAAGCGCTCCCAGAGCTGCTCCACATTCAGATGGATCAGCGTCAAGATACTGAGCAAGACCAGACAAATGAAGGCAAACAGCCCGACGCCCGGCTGCAGAAACGCATAGTCCTGTACCTTTATTGACGCCACGCCCACGCCCACCAGGTAGATATCCAGCATCACCCACTCTTTCAGCTTTTCCAGCATCAGCAGCACCGGGCGCAGGTTCATGCCCAGAATGTTGCCAAACCAGAGGTAAGCAATGGCGGCGACCAGCACCAGCGGTGCGCCAACGGTGCAGAACAGCACCATGGCCGCGGTCAACGGATCGCCCTGACGCGTCATCTGCCAGATCCCCTGCAGCACGTTGGCGTCGATACGCACGCCGAGCAGGTAAAGTTTGAGCAGCGGCTCGCTCCAGGCAAACGGCATCAGCAGAAGCATGGTGACCGCCATGGCGGCGAGGCGGGTTAACGACCAGTCGCGGCCGTCACGGATTTTGGCGTCGCAGCGGGGACAAAAGGCACTTTGGTGCGATTTCATCTTCGGCAACATAAAAAGCGTATCGCACTGAGGGCAACGCTGATAATGTGCACGGGGCAAAGCCTGGCTTACCGTATGGACAGTTATCTTTTTTGTCGGCGTAATTTTGGTTGTTTTTAAGGCCATCAGCTGCGCACAAATAAGTATTGTTGAAAGTTATAATAACTCATGAACGGATTCATCTTGAGCATGAGCGCATTTAATGCTTATTTTAATAGGCTATGCGGTAATTTTGTAAGACAACTAAGTGATTGAATAATGAACAAAACAGAATTCTACGCGGATCTGAACCGCGATTTTAAGGCATTGATGGCGGGTGAGACCAGCTTCTTAGCCACTCTGGCAAATACTAGCGCATTGCTGTTTGAACGTCTCTCTGACGTGAACTGGGCTGGCTTTTACCTCCTGGAAGGGGAAACGCTGGTGCTTGGCCCGTTCCAGGGCAAACTGGCCTGCGTGCGCATTCCGGTTGGTCGTGGTGTCTGCGGTACCGCGGTGGCTGAGAATCAGGTACAACGTGTGGAAGATGTGCATGCGTTTGACGGTCACATTGCCTGTGATGCCGCCAGTAATTCTGAAATCGTTCTGCCGCTGGTGGTAAAAAATCAGATTATTGGTGTTCTGGACATCGACAGTACGGTCTTCAGTCGCTTTACAACCGAGGACGAACAGGGGCTGCGCGAGCTGGTGGCGAATCTGGAAAACGTACTCGCAGCAACCGATTATCAAAAATTCTTTGCGAGCGTCGCAGGATAATCAACGGATAACGTAGCATTTACGGATAGCGTCATTATAATGACGCCTGTTCATGCCTGCGCTTGTTGGCAACGTCCGTTGTAATCAGGAAATTTCATGGAAAATCAACCTAAGTTGAATAGCAGTAAAGAAGTTATCGCATTTCTGGCCGAGCGTTTCCCACAGTGCTTCAGCGCTGAAGGCGAAGCTCGTCCCCTGAAAGTCGGTATTTTTCAGGATCTGGTAGCGCGCGTTGAGGGGGAAATGAACCTCAGCAAAACTCAGCTGCGTTCCGCCTTACGTCTTTATACTTCGAGCTGGCGTTACCTGTACGGTATCAAACCGGGCGCGACCCGTGTGGATCTCGACGGCAATCCTTGTGGTGAGCTGGACGAGCAGCACGTAGAGCACGCGCGTAAACAGCTGGAAGAAGCCAAAGCACGCGTTCAGGCACAACGTGCTGAACAGCAAGCGAAAAAACGTGAAGCCGCAGCGGCTAATGGTCAGGAAGACGCGCCTCGTCGCGAGCGTAAACCTCGTCCTGCGCCACGTCGCAACGACAACAACGATCGCAAACCGCGTGCTGACAAACCAGCAGCTAAAGCCCCGCGCGCCCCTCGTGAAGAGCCGCGCCACACTCCAGTTTCTGACATTAACGCTCTGAGCGTAGGTCAGGCTCTGAAGGTAAAAGCGGGTAACAATGCTATGGACGCCACCGTACTGGAAATCACCAAAGATGGCGTTCGTGTACAGCTGACTTCTGGTATGTCAATGATTGTACGCGCAGAACACTTGTTGTTCTGAAACGGAGGCCAAGCCTGGCATGAACACTTTTTTTAAGCTCACCGCGCTGGCGGGCCTGTTTGCCATAACAGGTCATGCTTTTGCAGTGGACGATATCACCCGTGTTGATCAAATTCCGGTACTCAAGGAAGAGACGCAGCACGCGACGGTGAGCGAGCGCGTGACCTCACGTTTTACCCGTTCGCACTATCGTCAGTTCGATCTCGATCAGGCCTTCTCGGCCAAAATCTTTGACCGCTATCTGAACTTGCTGGATTACAGCCATAACGTTTTGCTCGCCAGTGATGTCGAGCAGTTCGCTAAGCGCAAATCCGAGGTGGGTGACGAGTTGCGTTCAGGCAAGCTGGATCTGTTCTACGATCTCTACAACCTGTCGCAAAAGCGCCGCTTCGAACGCTATCAGTACGCGCTGAAAGTGCTGGAACGTCCGATGGACTTCACCGGCAACGACACCTTTAATCTGGACCGCAGTAAAGCACCCTGGCCGAAAGATGAAGCCGAGCTGAATGCGCTGTGGGACAGTAAAGTGAAATACGACGAACTGAGCCTGAAGCTCACGGGCAAAGATGAAAAAGAGATCCGTGACACGCTGACGCGCCGTTACAAATTTGCCATTCGTCGTCTGGCGCAGACCAACAGTGAGGACGTCTTCTCGCTGGCCATGACGGCCTTTGCGCACGAAATCGATCCGCACACCAACTATCTCTCTCCACGCAACACCGAACAGTTCAATACTGAAATGAGCCTGTCACTGGAAGGTATCGGCGCGGTGCTGCAGATGGATGATGATTACACGGTGATCAATTCGATGGTCGCAGGTGGTCCGGCATCCAAGAGTAAAGCGATCAGCGTCGGCGATCGTATTGTCGGTGTGGGTCAAACCGGCCAGAACATGGTTGATGTGATCGGCTGGCGTCTTGATGACGTGGTTGCGCTGATCAAAGGCCCGAAAGGCAGCAAGGTTCGTCTGGAAATTCTGCCAGCCGGAAAAGGCACCAAAACCCGTATCGTTACCCTGACCCGTGAGCGTATCCGTCTGGAAGACCGCGCGGTGAAAATGTCGGTGAAAACCGTGGGTAAAGAGAAGGTGGGAGTCCTGGATATTCCGGGCTTCTATGTGGGGCTGACCGACGATGTGAAAGTGCAGCTGCAGAAGCTTGAAAAGCAGAACGTCAGCAGCGTAATTATCGACCTGCGCAGTAACGGCGGCGGTGCGCTGACGGAAGCGGTTTCACTCTCTGGACTGTTTATTCCTTCTGGTCCGGTGGTTCAGGTCCGCGATAATAACGGTAAAGTCCGTGAAGATGCCGACAACGACGGCGTGGTTTACTACAAAGGCCCGCTGGTGGTCCTGGTTGACCGCTTCAGTGCGTCCGCGTCTGAAATCTTTGCCGCTGCCATGCAGGATTACGGCCGTGCGCTGATTGTGGGCGAACCGACGTTCGGTAAAGGAACCGTTCAGCAGTACCGTTCCCTGAACCGTATTTACGATCAGATGCTGCGTCCGGAATGGCCAGCGCTGGGGTCGGTTCAGTACACCATTCAGAAATTCTACCGCGTGAATGGCGGCAGTACGCAGCGTAAAGGCGTGACGCCAGACATCATCATGCCGACAGGCACGGAAGAGACGGAAACCGGCGAGAAGTTTGAAGATAACGCCTTGCCGTGGGACAGCATCAATGCCGCGACCTATGTCAAAGCCGGTGATATGACCCAGTTTGGTCCGGAATTGCTGAAAGACCATAACGAACGCATCGCGAAAGATCCTGAGTTCCAGTACATCATGAAGGACATTGCTCGCTTCAATGCCATGAAGGATAAACGGAATATTGTTTCTCTGAACTACGCTCAGCGTGAGAAAGAGAACAACGAGGATGACGCAACCCGTCTGGCGCGTATTAACGACCGCTTCAAACGCGAAGGCAAGCCGTTGCTCAAGAAACTGGACGATCTGCCTAAAGATTACCAGGAGCCGGATCCATATCTGGACGAGACGGTGCATATCGCACTTGACCTGGCGAATCTGGAAAAAGAGAAGCCTGCCGAGCAGCCCGCTCCGGCTAAATAATCTCCCAACAGGCACAAGACATTGTGCCTGTTTCTTTTTGTTCTGCATCCTTCCGTCAGCCAGCTTTCCAATTGTGTAAAGTTGTGTCTTTCTGGTGACTTACGCCCGCCGGATGCTTGAAAATAGCCGTAATACCCATACGATGTGGGTAATCGCATAGTGCGTTTTGTTAAACTGAGGTAAAAAGAAAATTATGATGCGAATCGCGCTCTTCCTGCTCACCAACCTGGCGGTGATGGTGGTTTTCGGGCTTGTGCTAAGCCTGACAGGAATTCAGTCGAGCAGCGTTCAGGGTCTGTTGATTATGGCGCTGCTGTTTGGTTTTGGTGGCTCTTTCATTTCCCTGCTGATGTCGAAGTGGATGGCACTGAAATCGGTGGGCGGTGAGGTCATTGAGCAACCGCGTAACGATATGGAACAGTGGCTGATGAATACGGTGGCGCAGCAATCCCGTCAGGCCGGGATCGCCATGCCGCAGGTCGCCATTTACCATGCTCCGGATATTAACGCTTTCGCCACGGGTGCCCGTCGTGATGCGTCACTGGTTGCCGTGAGCACCGGTCTGCTGCAGAACATGAGCCGTGACGAAGCCGAAGCGGTTATTGCCCACGAGATCAGCCATATTGCCAACGGCGACATGGTGACCATGACCCTGATTCAGGGCGTGGTGAACACCTTCGTTATCTTTATCTCCCGTATTCTGGCGCAGATTGCGGCAGGTTTTATGGGGGGGAACCGCGACGAAGGCGAAGAGAGCAACGGTAACCCGCTGATCTACTTTGCTGTCTCAATGGTGCTGGAGCTGGTATTCGGTATTCTGGCCAGTATCATCACCATGTGGTTCTCACGTCACCGTGAATTCCATGCGGATGCCGGCTCTGCGAAGCTGGTCGGTCGTGAGAAGATGATTGCTGCCCTGCAGCGTCTGAAAACCAGCTACGAGCCGCAGGAAGCGAACAGCATGATGGCCTTCTGCATCAACGGTAAATCAAAATCGCTGAGCGAGCTGTTTATGTCTCACCCGCCGCTGGATAAGCGTATTGAAGCGCTGCGCAGTGGGGAATACCTGAAGTAAGTAAAGCAGCGTACTAAGCCGGGCAGGAGACCACTCCGCCCGGCTTTTTTTATGCCTGAACCCTGGGCTGGGTCACCCGCAGGCCGCTGACGATAGCCGCAAGGGTGGCAAGTACACCGGCGGTGAGAAGTGCAACATGGTTGCCGTTCTGGCCAGCGAGGTTAAACATCAGGGCGACCAGCGCCGCACCGGTGCTTTGTCCCAACAGACGTGCGGTCCCCAGCATGCCGCTGGCCCCACCGCTGCGATGACGTGGCGCCGAAGTGATAATGGTGTGGTTGTTAGGGGACTGGAACAGGCCAAACCCCGCTCCGCACAGCACCATGCGCCAGATGATATCAAGGTCTGAAGGCGACGACGGCAGCAGTGCCAGCGCGAAAAGCCCCGTCGCCATCACCGCCAGCCCCAGCGCACCCAACAAACCGGCGTGAACGCGTTCGATCAGATAGCCCGCCAGCGGGGCCATCACCATCGTTGCCAGTGGCCATGGGGTTAACAGCAGCCCGGTCTCTACTTCTGAACGTCCGACCACACTCTGCAGGAAGAACGGCAGCGAAACCAGGGCCAGCATCTGCGCGCAGAACGAACAGACAGAGGTGCAAATGGAGAGTGAAAAGAGAGGGATCCGCAGCAGATCAACCGGCAGTAAAGGCACCGGCAGAGCAAGCTGGCGGCGAACAAAGAAGAAGCCTGTCACCAGCAGTGCGAGGAGTTCCACCCCGGTAAGCATCAACGATTGCCCCTGCGCAAAACCGCTCAGGGCGGTAATCAGCAGACCAAAGGTGAGGGCATTCATCACCGCGCTCGCCACGTCGAAGCGCGGCATAGTGCTTTTTGGGCCGTTAGCGGGAAGAAAACGCAGGGCAAAGAAGATGGCCACCATTCCCAAAGGCACGTTTATGGCAAACAGCCATTGCCAGGACGCAACGGACAGGATCGCCGCCGCGATGGTTGGCCCGGCAGCGGAAGAGACGGCGACAATAAACGAGTTTATCCCCATCCCGCGGCCCAGATGGCGCTGCGGATAAATTAAGCGGATCAGCGCCGTGTTGACGCTCATGAGCGCCGCGCCGCCAAAACCTTGTGCAATGCGCGCCAGCGTCAGGGTATGCAGTGAATCCGACAGGGCGCATAACAATGAGGTGAGAGTGAAAACCACCAGACCGCACTGATACACCCGACGGTAACCAAACATATCGCCGAGGAATGAGAACGAAAGCAGCGAAACCACAATCGCAATCTGGTAGGCGTTAACAATCCATATCGAACTGGCCGGGGAGGCATGCAGGTCGCTGGCGATGGTTGGCAGGGCAACGTTTGCAATGGCGCCGTCAAGGACGGCCATTGAGATACCAATAATGATGGTTGCTATCGCGCCATAGCGCTGGGGTAAAGGCAGACCATCGGAAAGATTCTTTTCCATCAGGAGTAAAAAGCTCAGCGTGAAATTATTCTCAGGGTAACTATTTTAGCACTGTTACTGGCGCGATATGTCGCAGATTTGTAACGAAGTAAACGGGGACTGATTGCAGGTGACATGACGGGAACTTATAATAAAAACCGGTTCTGATTTTTATAAAACACTCTCTATGAGGTGGTAAATGGCTATTGCGGATTTGGATAAACAGCCAGATTCTGTTTCTTCCGTGCTGAAGGTGTTTGGCATCTTACAGGCGCTCGGGGAAGAGCGTGAGATTGGTATTACAGAGTTGTCGCAGCGTGTGATGATGTCGAAAAGCACCGTTTATCGCTTTTTGCAAACCATGAAGTCACTGGGGTACGTTGCCCAGGAAGGCGAGTCTGAAAAATACTCTCTGACGCTGAAACTGTTCGAGCTGGGCGCCCGTGCATTGCAAAATGTTGACCTGATCCGCAGCGCTGATATTCAGATGCGTGAAATCTCGCGTCTGACCAAAGAGACCATCCATCTCGGCGCGCTGGATGAAGACAGCATTGTTTACATCCATAAAATCGACTCCATGTATAACCTGCGTATGTATTCACGCATTGGACGTCGCAACCCGCTCTACAGTACCGCTATCGGTAAGGTTCTGCTGGCGTGGCGCGATCGCGATGAGGTGAAGCAGATCCTCGAGGGCGTGGAGTACAAACGCAGCACTGAACGAACCATAACCAATACGGATGCGCTGTTAACGGTGCTCGATCAGGTGCGTGAGCAGGGGTATGGCGAGGATAACGAAGAACAGGAAGAAGGGCTGCGCTGCATCGGCGTGCCGGTGTTTGACCGCTTTGGTGTGGTGATTGCGGGCCTGAGTATCTCTTTCCCGACCCTGCGCTTCTCCGAAGAGCGTTTGCACGAGTACGTGGCGATTCTGCACACGGCCGCGCGTAAAATTTCTGAACAGATGGGTTATCACGACTACCCGTTTTAATCGTTGTTAGCATAAAAAACGCCGCATCTGTTGCGGCGTTTTTGTGTCTGAGGCCAGGAGAGGGGTTAGCCATTATCAATGACAACGGACGTTTTACGCAGCACAGGGCAGTTGGTTAAACCAATAATCCCGCTGTCAGTATGCAGATATTGCGCCGTGCTCAGACCTTGCGCGGTTAAGTATTTACATTGAATGCCGAGTCCGGCTGCATTTTCGTTGCTTCCCGCGAGCACGCCATAACCCGTTAACAGAAGACCCGTCCAGACGACGGCCAGTGCAATAATTGTTCGAATGATTAATCGCATCATTACCTCTTTTATCGTTGTTATCATACATTCAGCCTAAACGGTTTACGCTCTGAAACAAGTGCAGAATTCTTAAAAAGGGGTGATGGCGGTACAGTTAGTCCTTGTTTAAGATAAGCGTGTTAACCTGGTGGCATCAGGTCTTTAAACGGAGTGTGGAGTGAAAAAAATACGCTGGGTGATTCTGATTATCGTGCTGATAGCGTGCGTGGTGTTATGGACGCAGACTATCAATGTGATGTGCGATCAGGATGTACAGTTTTTTAGCGGCGTTTGCGCAATCAATAAGTTTATTCCGTGGTAATACGCATTTTTTCTCAAGGTGATTTCCTTCCTTCGCGCCAGTGGTAAAATAGACGTTTTTATTGAGGTGGTGAAATGGGTGAGTTACTGAATTCAGGGCTGCTGAATATGGCATCCCTGATGATGTCTTTGGTGGTGCTGCTTGTGGGCCTGGTCGTTTGGTTTTTCGTGAACCGCGCCAGTTCACGTACGAACGAGCAGATCGAACTGCTGGAAGCGCTGCTCGATCAGCAAAAGCGCCAGAATGCGTTGCTTCGCCGTTTGTGTGAAGCGAACGAACCGGAAGAGAAAGACGCGCCGAAAGACACGGTTGCTGAAGACAAGAAAGACGAAGACGACTTTATCCGCCTGGTGGCTGAGCGTTAATCTTTTTGCGTTGGGAGGTGGCCGTGGTCTGGAAAAATCCCTGGTATGACCCCTCCCTGAACCATCACACCCCAAACGGTTTTCGTAATACCCAACCTGGTGGACATCAACCCGGCGACCTTGACCGCTGGCGTAAAGCGCGTAAAGAGGCCGGTCTACCGAAAGCGCCCACACTGGGTTATGACAATTTTATCCGCCAGTGGTGGCAACCCGCTGTGCTGACGCAACCGCATGAAGATGGCGTATGGTGGCTGGGGCATGCGAGCGTGTTGCTGCAGATGGACGGCAATATCCTCCTGACCGATCCGGTATTTTCACGGCGTGCTTCTCCGCTTCCTTTTCTCGGACCACAGCGCAGGACGCCTCCCGCACTGTCTGTCGACAAGCTTCAGCAACTTGATGCGGTCGTCATCTCCCATAATCACTACGATCATCTTGATGACGCGACCACTCGCCGGATTCTCAGGCGTTTTCCCAATGTGCAGCTCTTTGTTCCTCTTGGCCTGGCTGCCTGGTTTCGACGTCGGGGAGCAAAACAGGTGGTTGAACTCGACTGGTGGCAAAGTTTCACCTGGCAGGGAATAACGCTAACTGCTGTACCGGCGCAGCACTGGAGTATGCGCACGCCGTGGAACCGTAATCGCTCGTTATGGTGCGGCTGGGTCATGGAAGGACGACATCACCGTTTCTGGTTCAGCGGTGACACCGGGTATTCCCCTGAACTGCTGTTGATACCGGAACGTCTGGGGCCGGTTGATGTTGCCGCATTACCGATTGGTGCCTATGCCCCAAGATGGTTCATGGCTGTCCATCATATGGATCCGCAATCGGCAGTGGCATTATGGCAGCAACTGGGGTCTCCACTGGCGTTTCCCATTCACTGGGGCGTGTTTGAGCTGGCGGATGAAGCGCTGGATGAACCCGTGCAGGAGTTAATTACTGCGCTAGATAATTTAGCACCAGTTAATCATTCCTTCAGAATATTGAAAATTGGTGAATATTTATCCTTATAAACGAAGCGACAGGTTTCAGCATATATTCTGTATAAACGGGGGCGTGAGATTGTTTTATTTTTATCGAAACGTTTTGCTTGCCTTCTTTTGATGCAGCGTCATAAAAATTTCATTATTTTGGTGCATAACACTGTTTATAACCTGGTGCATTTTAATACAGCAGCGGTCAGATTATTAACACTGCTTTTTCCCTGAAACAATTTGGTCGCGTTACAATGATTTAAGCATAACTTTTCACAAATTGTTCTAACTCAATCATTGCGTAAGATTTCTTTTCCCGTTTGCTGGACGCTTTGGAATGATTGAGCTATGTTAAAAATGTCTTAGATTACAGCGACTGTGAGAGCAGCGCTGGGGCTTTGTAACGTAGCAGGGCTGTCTGTTCGCGATGCGCATAATTGTGCAGAACCTGGCAGGCATTGTTCGAATTTGTGCGGCGGATCGAGACATGTTTAAAAATGGCTTGCCATATTAAACATTGTGTGTGATAACACGTTTTGGGTCAAACGAGGTACAGTTCTGTTTATGTGTGGCATTTTCAGTAAAGAAGTCCTGAGTAAACACGTTGTCGTTGAATACCGCTTCTCTGCCGAACCTTATATTAGTGCCTCATGCAGTAATGTCTCAGTTTTATCTCAGTTAATGCCTGCGGGCTAAGAAAACACTCTAAGGAATTTTGCAAATGGCAAAGATTAAAGGTCAAGTTAAGTGGTTCAACGAGTCTAAAGGTTTTGGTTTCATTACTCCTGCTGACGGCAGCAAAGACGTGTTCGTACACTTCTCTGCAATCCAGGGTAACGGCTTCAAAACTCTGGCTGAAGGCCAGAACGTTGAGTTCGAAATTCAGGATGGCCAGAAAGGCCCTGCTGCAGTTAACGTAACTGCTATCTGATCGAACCGCTGCTGACTGAAACGCGCCGCGTTTCAATCTCAGATATAAAGCCTCGCATCACGCGGGGCTTTTTTATGTCCCTTATCTTTCAAAATATTACGATCTGCGGCCTTGTTAGTAACTTGTTGCAAAGCTGCGAGGTTCGTAGCACTGTTTCGCCACCTTCTTGTCGGCTTTTCCCGTTAAATCAGGGCGTTGTTTTACAGCCCTGGGGTACAGGTGAAAAAGAAATTGATAACGACCGCTGGAAATTTCACGCCGGCGCGTTTTGCTCTGCTCTGTCTGGCGATTTTTTGTAGTCTGGCGTTTCTGTTGGGTCGCGTTGCCTGGCTGCAAATCGTCAAGCCTGACAATCTGGTGAAGCAGGAAGATATGCGCTCCCTCCGCCAGCTGGCGATTGATGCGCCGCGCGGCATGATAATGGATCGCGAAGGTCGTCCGCTGGCGGTGAGTGTGCCCGTCCGGGCGGTCTGGGCCGATCCCAAAACGGTGCTGGCAAAAGGCGGCGTCGGCGTTGATGAACGCTGGCAGGCGTTAGCGAACGCGCTGCATCTCTCGCTGGATACCCTCTCGGCACGCATCAACGCCAATCCCCAGGGGCGTTTCATTTACCTTGCCCGCCAGGTGGATCCCGCGCAGGCAAAGTGGATCGACAAACTGAATTTGCCCGGCATTAATTTACGCGATGAGTCCCGCCGTTTTTATCCGGCCGGCCATGTGGCCGCGAACCTGATTGGTTTCACCAACATCGACGGGCAGGGCATTGAAGGTGTAGAGAAGAGCTTCAATACGCAACTGACGGGCAAAGCAGGGGTGCGGCAGGTGAGGGAAGACCGCTATGGTCGCGTGGTTGAAAACCTGACAGAAGTTGCCCCCGTACCGGCGCATAACATCCAGTTGAGTATTGACGAGCGGCTGCAAACCATCACCGAAGATGCACTCGATAATGCCGTGGTCTGGAACAAGGCCGAATCAGGCGCCTCCGTATTAATTAATATCCCCACCGGGGAAATACTCGCCATGGCCAGCTATCCGGATTTCAACCCCAATAACCGGGAAGGGGCGACAATAAACGATTTTCGCAATCGTGCGATCAGCGATACGTTCGAACCTGGTTCGACCGTCAAACCGCTGGTGCTGATGACCGCCCTGCAGCAGGGGCTGGTCAAGCCGGACAGCGTGATTGACACGCACCCGTACACCCTTGACGGGCATCGTATCCGCGACGTCGGTTACTATCCCGAACTGACCATGACCGGCATTCTGCAAAAATCGAGCGACACAGGCGTGTCCCGCCTCTCCCTGGCAATGCCGGTCCAGCATCTTCTCGATACCTATCGAAACTTTGGTTTTGGCACCCCAACCGAGCTTGGCCTGACGGGGGAGAGCGCGGGACTGTTGCCGCAGCGTAAATACTGGAGCCAGCTCGACCGCGCGACCTTTGCTTTCGGCTACGGGCTGATGGTCACGCCGCTGCAGCTGGCGCACGTCTACGCCACCATTGGAGGCTTCGGGCTAGAGCGTCCTCTTTCCATTACCCGTATTGATCCCCCCGTTATGGGCCACCGCGTTATGCCAGAAGAGATTGCGCATGAGGTAGAGCATATGATGGAGAGCGTCGCGCTACCCGGCGGCGGTGGGGTGAAGGCCGCCGTGCGCGATTACAGGGTAGCGGTGAAAACCGGTACGGCAAAGAAAATTGATGATAGCGGAAAATATGTCGATAAATACGTCGCCTACACCGCGGGCGTTGCTCCTGCCAGCGATCCGCGCTTTGCCCTGGTGGTGGTGATTAACGATCCGCAAAACGGGGCTTACTATGGCGGCGCCGTCTCTGCTCCCGTGTTCAGCGAGATTATGGGTAACGTGCTCCGTCTGGAAAATGTGAAACCTGACGGCTTACCGGCGGGCTCCGATCACCTGATCGTTATGCGCTAACCGGGCGTTTATAACCAGGGCGAATAGCGGTACACTTCGCCCTTTGATTATGCTCCGGAGTCACCATGTCCTTCAGTTGTCCCCTTTGCCACGCGGTCCTGACGCGTTCAGATAAAAGTTATACCTGTCCGCAGGGGCATCAGTTTGATATGGCGAAAGAAGGCTACGTTAATCTTCTGCCGGTGCAGCACAAGCGCTCCCGCGATCCAGGCGACAGCGCAGAGATGATGCAGGCGCGCCGTGCGTTTCTTGATGCCGGGCATTATCTGCCGCTGCGTGAGACGGTCGCACATACACTGAATGACATCCTCGCTGGCTCAGCAACCGCCCTGCTCGATATCGGCTGCGGGGAAGGGTACTACACCGCACGGTTTGCGGAGATTGCACGTGAGAAGGGCGCGCAGACCTTCGGTCTGGATGTCTCGAAAGTGGCGATTCGCGCGGCGGCAAAGCGTTACGCTGACGTGACGTTCTGTGTGGCGTCCAGCCACCGGCTGCCGTTTGACGATGCCAGCATGGACGCGGTTGTCCGCATTTACGCGCCCTGTAAGGCCGAGGAGCTGGCGCGCGTAGTGAAGCCTGGCGGATGGGTGGTTACCGTGACGCCAGGACCGCGTCATCTGATGGAGCTGAAGGGGCTTATCTACGATGAGGTGCGTCTGCATGCTCCCCATTCAGAACAGCTGGCCGGTTTTGCCCTGAAGCAGGCGCAAACCGTCGCGTACGAGATGACGCTGAAGGGGGAAGAGGCCAGCGCGCTGTTGCAGATGACGCCGTTCGCGTGGCGGGCAAAACCGGAGGTGTGGGAAACGCTAGCGGCGCAGTCCACATTTCGCTGCCAGACGGATTTCAGTATCCACATCTGGCAGCGCGAAGATTAACCAGCGAAGTGTGCCCAGAGGATCTGGGCGCCAATGCCAATTAACACAATCCCCCCCAGGATCTCGGCGCGTTTACCCAGCAGCGGGCCGATAAACCGTCCGACCATCATGCCCAGCGTGGACATAATCAGCGTGGCACAGCCAATGGCCAGCGCGGTGGCGATAATATTGACCTGCAGGAATGCCAGACCGACGCCGACGGCCATCGCATCCAGGCTGGTAGCGATGGCCGTCGTGACCAGCAGCCAGAATCCGTGGCGGTGCTGAGGCTCCTCGGCGTCATCATCACTACCGCGAAAACCTTCAATCACCATTCGACCGCCGAGAAATACCAGCAGGACAAACGCAATCCAGTGGTTCCACTCTAATATAAACTGGCTGGCGAGCATGCCCAGGCCCCAGCCGATAAGCGGAGTCAGCGTTTCGATAGCGCCAAAAATGAGACCGGTACGCAGGGCTTCTGAGAATTTAGGTTTGTGAAGCGTGGCACCTTTTCCGATGGAAGCAGCAAACGCGTCCATGGACATGCCAAAAGCGAGAAGGATCGTAGCGGAGATATTCATAACAGCGTCCAGACCGGGGATATCCATATGACACATCACTGCCCCCAGTAAACAGCAGTTGATGTATCTATGGTCTCGCCTGATCGCATTGCACAGAAATGTGCTGATAGCGATCCGTACGTGCCACGTTTTTCAACGAGTATGTTGACACGCACATTTCCTGCGCACAGGAAATCGGCTACTCCCCAACGACGGGCGCAACCTTAACATATTTTGAGAATATAAAACAACAATGAAGAAGCATTATTTAGACTGATGATTGATAACGATTTTCATTTGTCTTTAAGCGTGAAAATAACGTTAAAAAAAGCGATCAAATTAACGGTGGGGATATAGCTCAGGCTATATTTCGTCTGCGAATCAGACACGGAATATAGCCGATGCTATATATCTAACTCACTGAGTTTTAACGAGTAAGTGGTATATCTTTTCCAGATCGTCAATATTCTTCACCCGAATAAGCAGGCGGCGCTGTTCTAATTGCATCACCAGCACACCGTCTTCGGATAAATTCATCTCTTTAATACGGTTATATTCTATCCAGACATTGGCGAAGAAAAATCCACGGGATTTAAAAATGATTTTTGGCGTGCGGATCCAGAACAGATAAATCGCCATTAATGCCAGCGCACATAATAACCATGTGGTTAATATTGCACCATGGCTGGTGACGTTATTGTAAATCAGAATGACGATCAGACCCGCGAAGATAAACGCATCCATGCGTCCTCGTCGCAGAAGGGGAAGGGAGAGCAGCGTCTCGCCGTGGCGGCGGGGCATGATGAACTCGTCATAGATCGCGTAAGCCAGAAGGGCAACAATAAATAAAACCAGTACGATGTCCGTGACAGTCATTCATCCTCCAGATAAAAAAAGCCGGGGGCATGCCCCCGGCGGTTAACGCATTGTATTACAGACCCAGCAGACCGACAGCGTAGCCCGCGATACCGATGACGAAGAAGCCAACGATAATCCACAACGGGTTCACTTTTTTACGCAGCAGCCACATACAGGCGAAGGTCAACAGCAGCGGAACCAGGCCAGGCATCAGCTGGTCGAGGATGGTCTGCACGGTGGTCACACGGGTTTGCCCATCCTGGCCCGTGATGGTCGACACCACCAGCGGGATGTTCACGTGCGTCCACTTGTTGACCAGCGCCCCCATGACAAACAGGCCGAGGATGGATGCCCCCTCAGTCAGTTTCTGCAGGAAGCCGCCGCCCATGTCCTTAACAATGTCCACCCCTTTACGGTAGCCGTAGGCCACGCCGTAATAACGGGTCAACAGACGCACGGCGTTGAACAGAATGAAGAACAGCAGTGGGCCAAGCAGGCTGCCGCTCATCGCGATACCGGCACCCAGCGCCGCGAAGACCGGACGAACGGTACCCCAGAAGATGGGGTCACCCACGCCTGCCAGCGGACCCATCAGACCGACTTTGATACCGTTGATGGCACCATCGTCAATCTCTGCGCCGTTCGCACGCTGCTCTTCCATCGCAAGCGTTACGCCCAGAACGGGAGCCGCGACATACGGATGAGTGTTAAAAAATTCCAGGTGACGCTTAATCGCCTGACGGCGGGCTTCGTTATTTTCCGGGTACAGGCGTTTGATCGCCGGCACCATGGAGAAACAGAAACCGAGCGCCTGCATACGTTCGAAGTTCCATGAACCCTGAAACAGGTTAGAACGGATGAACACGCCACGAATATCACCCGGAGTGAGTTTTTTCTCGGTGGTAGTTTTTGTCATATCAACCATTTCGCTCACCTGTTAGTCCAGTTCGTTATCGAGATCGTTGTTACCAGCAGCCTGCGCTGGGGCACCCGCGACGCGGTTATATTTCGGGCTGAGCTGGATGTAGAGAATCGCCATCACTGCACCAATCACACCCAGTGCAACCAGGTTGAAGTTGGTGAATGCCGCGGTCACGAAGCCGAGGTAGAAGAACGGCATCAGGTAGCCTGCGCGCATCATGTTGATGACCATCGCATAACCGACAACCACGATCATACCGCCCGCGATGTTCAGACCACTGGTGACCACTTCAGGGATGGCGTTGAGCATGCCCTGAACTTCGCTGGTCCCCACCGAAATCGCGACGATCACGGCCGGAATGGCGATACGCATCGCCTGCAGGAACAGGGACGATACGTGGATCCAGGAGAGCGCCGTGAGGTTGCCGTTTTCGGCCGCCTTATCCGCTGCGTGCTGGAAGGCCACGGTGATAGTACGCACGATGATGGTCAGTACCTGGCCTGCTGCGGCCAGTGGGATCGCCAGGGCGATACCGGCACCGATACTCTGATGACCGGCAATAACCAGAACGGTAGAAATAATGGACGCCAGCGCGGCATCAGGCGCAACCGCCGCACCGATGTTCATCCAGCCCAGGGCGATCATTTCCAGGGTACCACCGATGATAATACCGGTTTTCATGTCACCCAGAACGGCACCAATCAACGTACAGGCCACCAGAGGGCGGTGGAACTGAAATTCATCAAGTACGGACTCCATACCCGCAATACACGCGACGATGAACACCAGCACAATCTGAAGAGTGGTAATCTCCATTGTACTTCTCCTATTACATAAGCATTATGTGAAAAACCGGCGCGGGCTTATTTCCCAACTTTGCCGATCAAATCCATCATTTTCAGTTTCGGGTCCGTGGAAACCTTGCGGGCTTCCAGTTCAATACCGCGCGCATTCAGCTTGTTAAATGCCTCGATATCTTTCGCATCGACTGAAATGGCGTTGTTGACCTGCGTTTTGCCCTGACGGAATGCCATCCCCCCAATGTTCACGGAAGTGATTTTCACGCCGCCTTCAACAATGCGCTCAACGTCTGTCGGGTTAGTGAACAGGAGCATCACGCGTTCACCCGCGTATTTCGGGTTGTTGTAAACACGAATCATCTTGGCGACATCCACGACGTGCGCGGTAACGCCAGGAGGAGCAACCTGCGTGAGAAGGGTTTTACGAACGGTGTCGGCGGCCACTTCGTCACTGACCACGATAATGCGACGAACGTTGGTCTCCTTGGTCCAGCGTGTTGCCACCTGGCCATGGATTAAACGGTCATCAATACGCGCCAGGCCGATGACCATGTAATCGTTCGGTCCCATCGGTTTTGCTGGCGCTGCCGCTTTCGGTGCCGCAGCAGGCGCAGGGGCGGGTTTTTCAACCGGCTGTGCTTTCAGGGCTTTCACCCCTTCGCGGCCGGTTTCAACGGCCAGAGCCACCAGTTCATCGAAAGATGGATTGTCGTCGCGTGCCATGAAGGTTTCCACCAGCATCGGGATATTGACCCCGGCGACAACTTCATAATGCTCTTTATCGACGACAATGCGGCTGGCAGCGTTGAACGGACTGCCGCCCCATGTATCAACGAGAAACAGCACCCCTTTGCTGGTATCCAGCTTCTCGAGTTGAGCGTTGTACTTCTCAATCAGCGTCTCGGCGTTTTCACCGGGAACGAAATCGATCCAGCCGACGTTTTCCTGCTCGCCCAACAGCATCTCTGCCGTTTTGAGTAGCTGCTCAGCAGCCCAACCATGTGTGCCTATGACAATAGCAATGGTCACTTGCTACCTCCTTTTATTATCATTAATACGCCTGCCGGGCAGACGTACTGAGAATCGTATTGGCGAACCGAATCGATTCAGATAAGGGTTAGAGTTAAAAAACTAAGACTTCCGCGAATTATTTTAGATAGTGAAAAAATAATTTATGTGATGAAGATCCGTAATTTAGGTTTCGAAAATCAGAAATTACTCAACACATATTTCGTCTTTTCGCGTTTTTGCAAAGGAACGTAAATCTTTGCTAAAAACATATTGTCTCTGATATGTTTAGCCTCCGTTTACTTGTTCAGGAGTATAGGGCTACAGCCCACTATATGGACCGTCACCGACGTCAGTCATCTTTCAGGCCATCTCGCGCCTTTTTCACCGGCGATCCTCGCCACGTATCAACGCTGTCTGCCTCTGTTTTGCCCACATTGCGTGGGGCACCGTTTCGTCATTCCTTTAGCAGGAGCTTGTCATGGAATTCTTAATGGACCCGTCAATCTGGGTGGGATTGCTCACGCTGGTGGTGCTGGAGATTGTTCTCGGTATCGATAACCTGGTGTTTATCGCCATTCTCGCGGACAAACTGCCGCCAAAACAGCGTGATAAAGCGCGCCTGATTGGTCTCTCGCTGGCGCTGGTCATGCGACTGGGCCTGCTGTCCGTCATCTCCTGGATGGTCACGCTGACCAAACCGCTCTTCTCCGTCATGGATTACACCTTCTCCGGCCGTGATTTGATCATGCTGATCGGGGGGATATTCCTGCTCTTCAAAGCGACAACAGAGCTCCATGAGCGGCTGGAAAACCGCCAGCATGATGATGGGCACGGTAAAGGCTACGCCAGCTTCTGGGTGGTAGTGCTGCAGATCGTGGTGCTTGATGCAGTGTTCTCGCTGGATGCGGTGATCACGGCGGTCGGCATGGTGAACCATCTGCCGGTGATGATGGCCGCGGTGGTCATTGCGATGGCAGTCATGCTTCTGGCCTCGAAACCGCTGACGCGTTTCGTGAACCAGCATCCTACGGTGGTGGTACTGTGCCTGAGCTTCCTGCTGATGATCGGTCTGAGCCTGGTGGCCGAAGGCTTTGGCTTCCATATTCCGAAAGGCTACCTGTACGCCGCGATTGGCTTCTCGATCCTGATCGAGCTGTTCAACCAGATTGCGCGCCGTAACTTTATTAAGCAGCAGTCCAGTCAGCCGCTGCGTGCCCGTACCGCAGATGCCATTCTGCGTCTGATGGGCGGCCGTCGTCAGGTGAACGTTCAGTCTGATTCCGAAAACCATAACCCGGTTCCGGTCCCGGAAGGGGCGTTTGTGGAACAGGAACGTTACATGATTAACGGCGTGCTCTCCCTGGCCTCGCGGTCACTGCGCGGGATCATGACTCCGCGCGGAGAGATCAGCTGGGTCGATGCTAACCTGAGTGTGGATGAAATTCGCCAGCAGCTGCTCTCTTCCCCGCACAGCCTGTTCCCGGTGTGTCGTGGTGAGCTGGATGAGATCATCGGCGTCGTGCGGGCGAAAGAGATGCTGGTGGCCCTGGAAGAGGGCGTCAATGTCGAAGCCGTTGCGGCGGCATCGCCGGCGATTGTCGTACCGGAAACGCTTGACCCGATCAACCTGCTCGGGGTGCTTCGCCGCGCGCGTGGCAGCTTTGTTATCGTCACCAACGAGTTTGGGGTGGTACAGGGGCTGGTCACGCCGCTGGACGTGCTGGAAGCCATAGCCGGTGAATTCCCGGACGAGGACGAAACCCCGGAGATCGTTGCCGATGGCGATGGCTGGCTGGTGAAAGGGACCACCGATCTGCACGCGCTCTCGCACACGCTGGGGCTGGAAAACGTGGTCAACGATGAAGAAGACATCGCGACCGTTGCCGGTCTGGTTATCGCCGTTAACGGGCAAATTCCGCGTGTCGGCGATGTGATTGAGCTGCCGCCGTTGCACATCACGATTGTCGAAGCCAACGACTATCGCGTTGATATGGTCCGCATTGTTAAAGAACAATCTGCCCACGACGAAGATGAGTAAGCCTGCTTAACGCAGCGGCATTAAGGGCACAATGTGCCCGTTATGGCGGGCTGGCGGGGGAGATCTTCCCGCCAGCCAGTCCGGAAAGTCCCGTAGCGGCATCGGCCGCGCATAGAAAAACCCCTGCAGGACAGGAACGCCATGGCGGCGTAAATATCGTGCCTGCTCCTCCGTCTCAACCCCTTCTGCAACCAGTTCGATATTCAGCCGCTGACCCAGCGCAATAATGATATCCGTCACCGTTGAATTCACAGCATCAGTACCGATGGCGGTGGTAAAGGACTGGTCAATTTTCAGCACGTCCGGGTGGAGCTTCTCAAGCCAGGAGAGGGAGCTGTTTCCGGTACCAAAATCGTCAATGGCGAGCTTCACCCCTTTGCGATGCAGCTCGCGCACGATGCGATAGTCCGCATCCAGCAGCGCGTCCCGTTCCGTTAATTCGATCACCAGCTGCTGATGGGGGTTGGCGCTGAACCACAGACGGTTCAGGTCCTGCAGCAATACCGCGCGACGAAAATGGCTGGCGGCGACGTTAATGCCGATGTGAAAACCCGCGCTTGCCGGGAAGTAACCTATCTGGCGTACCGTTTCGGCAATCACATAACGGGTCAGGGGGACAATCTGGTTATGTTCTTCTGCCAGCGGAATAAACACTTCCGGGGAGATCCACCCCTGACGGGGATTGTTCCAGCGCAGCAGGATCTCAACGCCGGTGCACTTCTGGGTACGGGCATCCATCAGCGGCTGGCAGAAAAGTTCAAATTCCCGCGAGGCAATCCCCATATCGATCTCCCATGTGAAGCTCATCCGGTTTGCCGTGGCCAGCCAGGCGAGATAGCCCAACAGCAGGCTGAGTATGAGCCCCAGCGGCAGCTGGGCGGGGAGACTCTTCAGGGCCAGTACGCCGGGACCCGGCCCGCTGATCGTGATGGTGAAAGGATGTCGGGAGGAAGACTGCTGGACAATCGAGCCCTCCTCATCAAATGACAGGCTGTCGGTGACGCGCTGGCCGTAGCGCAAAAAACGATCGCCCACGGTCAGCGCCACGTCATTGATAAGCGTGCGCTGGGGCTCGAGGATCATTTTAGTGATCAGGTCGATATTGATGATCTCCATGATGCCATCTTCCCCGTTCGGAGAGACCGGAAACCACTGGATCAGTATCGGGCTGCCCTTAAGCAGCCACTGGTCAGTCGATAAAATGAGCTTCGCCGCGCTGGCGGGGAGTTCCCTCAGGAAATCACGCACGGGCAGATTGCGGCTGCCGAAAATACTCGAGCAGTAGAGGATACCGTCTTTAACCAGGGCGATAGAGCGTACTGTCTGCAAAATGGCGGCCTGCTTTCTCAGGGCCAGGTGTGCCTGCTGACAAGGCTGACCCACCAGCGGCTGCAGCACGTTGCGGCGCTTATCTAAAGCGAGCAGCACGTTATCAAGGGCGCGAACGGTATGGCTGGTAAAGGCGAGGATCTGCTGTTGGTTAACATTGCGCTGTGAAATAAAGCGAACGCCCAACGTCAGGATGAGCGTCAGGAGCGCAATCGTCACGCAGACGATAACGCGTTTTCGGCGGTAGTGTTTAATGATCGTCTGCGCAGTTTGCATGAACGAACGCCTGATAAGCCACCAGCCACAAAAGCCGGACGCAACTGTGAAAGTGTAGTGGGGAAAGCGGGAGGAGACGAGAATGAAGAGGAAATTTCGCCCATCCGTTGCAGATGGGCGAAAGGCAGTATTAGTCGCACTGCACCTTAATGGCCAGGCCACCACGGGACGTCTCGCGGTATTTCGCGTTCATGTCTTTGCCCGTTTCGTACATAGTTTCAATCACCTTATCCAGCGATACGCGAGGTTCGCTGGTACGGCGCATCGCCATACGTGAGGCGTTGATGGCCTTCACCGACGCAATCGCGTTACGCTCGATACACGGCACCTGCACCTGGCCCGCGACCGGGTCACAGGTCAGACCGAGGTTGTGTTCCATACCGATTTCTGCCGCCACGCAGACCTGCTCAGGGCTTGCACCCAGAAGCTCTGCAAGACCCGCCGCCGCCATAGAACAGGCGACACCCACTTCACCCTGACAGCCGACTTCAGCGCCAGAAATAGACGCGTTCATCTTGTACAGGGCACCAATGGCACCTGCCGCCAGGAAATAACGGATATAGATGTCTGGCGTCACGGGTTCAATAAAGTGGTCGTAATAGGCCAGCACGGCCGGAACAATTCCGCACGCGCCGTTGGTCGGCGCCGTCACGACGCGGCCACCGGCGGCGTTCTCTTCGTTAACCGCCAGGGCAAACATATTCACCCAGTCGACCACGTTCATCGGGTCGTTGGAGAACTTGTCCGTCGTCACCAGCATACGGCGCAGGGCAGAGGCACGACGCGGTACGCGC
The DNA here is from genome assembly GCF_003986875.1 of Enterobacter sp. WCHEn090032. Classification (NCBI taxonomy): domain Bacteria; kingdom Pseudomonadati; phylum Pseudomonadota; class Gammaproteobacteria; order Enterobacterales; family Enterobacteriaceae; genus Enterobacter; species Enterobacter sp. WCHEn090032. The sequence continues at coordinate 75,290 of NZ_RXRN01000013.1, read as the reverse complement.
AGTGGACCCGGCAGCACGCCTTCGGTGTTCATCCCGCGATCGATACAGGCGCGCATGGTTTGCCATACGTTCGCAAAATAGTCTTCAATCTCTTTTTTGCTGTGCAGCGCCAGTTCGTTCTGCATCACCATGCCGGACAGCGACAGACCGGTCTGTTTGCAGTAACCGAGCATCTCGGTAGCGGATTTGAACGGATACGGAACGCTGACGTCGCCGACGCTATCTTTGCCAAAATGCTCTTCATCCACGATGAAACCACCGCCGATGGAGTAGTACGTTTTGCTGTAAATCTCTTTTTCACCGCTAAATGCGTGAATGGTCATGCCGTTTTCATGCAGCGGCAGGTTGTCGCTGCGAAAACGCATGCCGTCATCCTGCGGGAAGTCAACTTCCTTCTGACCGTTTGCCAGCAGCAGACGGCCGCGCGTTTCCACGTCGCGGATGAATGCCGGGATGGCATCAATATCCACGGTATCCGGCATATTGCCTGCCAGACCCATAATAATGGCGATATCGGTGTGGTGGCCTTTACCCGTCAATGACAGCGAGCCGTAAACATCCACGGCGACACGGGTAACGCTTTCCAGTAATCCTTTTTCGACCAGATCATCGACGAACTGTTTACCGGCCTTCATCGGGCCAACAGTATGGGAAGACGAAGGGCCAATTCCCACTTTGAACATGTCGAATATACTAATCACTTTCACACTCCTGACAGGGTTACCGGGGTTCCAGTAACGATGTTATAACTGCGCATAGTGTAAGAGGGAACACCGACCTCGGCTTAACTATTCACATGAATTAAACTAATGGTTGACGATGGGTTTTGCTAATAGCGCGACGCAGATCGCAAACCAGGCAAAAGAAGGTGGAATGTAAAGTATAGTCAAGGCTTCAGGCCGATTTGCAACGCCAGTTCACGAATAATGCCCGCGGTCATGCCCCAGACAAAATAATGCTGATACCAGGACAACCACACCCGATGGTCATGACCCCGGCGGTGGATATCCAGCGGATGATAACGGCTTAACCGAAGGGCTTCTTCCAGCGGCATCTCAAACACGGCGGAGACTTCATCCACGCTGGCATGATACTGCAGGTCCGGCGGGATAATGCCCACCACCGGCGTGACCTGGAAACCGGTAACGCTGTCGACGGGCGGCAGCACGCCAATGACCTCAACCGCCTCCGGCGGAATCGCCACCTCTTCCTGCGCTTCCCGCAGCGCGGCGGCAATCAGCGAGGTATCGGAACTGTCGACGGCGCCGCCAGGAAAAGCGACCTGACCGGCGTGTTTGCGCAGATGGGCAGAGCGCTGGGTGAGCAGCAGGCCCGGCTGTGCACGCCGCACGACCGGGATCAGCACCGCCGCCTGGCGCTGATTCAGCGCTTCGCGGTTGACCTGGGGCCGTAGTAGCTGAAAGCGCGATAAAAATGCATCCAGCGTCAGGTTCTCTTTTTCCACCCGTGGTTACTCCAGTTGTTTCAGAATACGGTTAACTTTATCAAAGGTTTCCTGATATTCCGCATCGACCTGGCTGTCGGCCACGATGCCGCCGCCGGCCGAACAGTAAAGGTTTCCGTTACAGGCAGTCAGCGTGCGGATGGTAATGCTGGTATCCAGGGTGCCGCACAGGCTGATGTAGCCAATACTCCCGCACCAGGCGTTGCGGCGGTGGGGCTCCAGCTCATCGATAATCTCCATCGCCCGCACTTTCGGTGCGCCGGTTATCGAGCCGCCCGGGAACGCGGCGCGCAGAAGATCGCAGGCCGTCCGCGAGGCCGGCAGTCGCGCGGTAATGGTGCTGACCAGATGATGGACCGCCGGGAAAGGCTCGACGACGAACAGTTCCGGCACCCGCACGCTGCCCGGCACGGCCACCCGGCCAATATCGTTGCGCATCAGATCGACAATCATCAGGTTTTCAGCGCGGTCCTTCGGTGAGGCGGCCAGTTTTTCCGCCTGCTGGCGGTCAGCATCGGGATCGGCAAGGCGTGGCAATGTGCCCTTAATCGGCCGCGTCTGAATGTTGCCCTCCGCAAGATGGATAAAGCGCTCAGGCGACAGGCTGACAATGGCCCCCTGTTCCAGACGGATAAAGGCGCTGAACGGTGCCCGGTTAGTGGCGTTAAGGCGGATAAAGGTCTGCCATTCATCGCCCTCATAGGTTGCCTGGAAACGCTGGGCGAGATTTACCTGATAGCAGTCGCCGCTTTGCAGATACGCCTGCACGCGGGCAAATTTTTCTGCATATGCCCCGGGCGTCATATTTGAACGCCAGTCAGAGGTCAGGCGGAAATCCGGCGCGGCGGCAGGCTGCTGCGCTTCCAGCCAGGCCAGGCGCGCGTCGACATCCGAATGGCTGAGTAAAGAGACCACCTGCTTATGGTGATCGACAATCAGCGCCCAGTCATAAAGCCCTACGGCCATATCCGGCAGCGGAATATCCGCTTTCGCCACTGAGGGCAGCGTTTCAAAGCGACGGCCAAGATCGTAGCCAAACAGGCCCAGCGCGCCGCCCTGGAAGGGGAGATCGGGATTCGGCAGGGCAGACAAGCCCAGCGCATCGATAGCCTCCTGAAGCCGCAGCAGCGGATCGTCCGTGGACGGCAGGTCATGGGTCGTCAGCGTCTTTAGCGGATCGGCGACCAGGATATCAAAGCGGCTATAGGGATGATCCGCATGGCCGGAATGCAGCAACATCGCAAAAGGAAGATGGCTCAGACGGGCAAACCAGAACTCAGCGGCGTCAGTACGCCAGGGCAGGGTAATAACAGTGGGCAAGCGCATGTTCATGTGTGGCATACTACCGGGCAGCGTGAAATAATTAGCGCGAATAATTTAGCAGGAGTTGACGATGTTTGCAGGTTTACCTTCTCTGAGCCACGAGCAACAGCAGAAAGCGGTTGAGCGAATTCAGGAACTGATGTCCCATGGGATGAGCAGCGGGCAGGCCATTTCCCAGGTGGCGGAAGAACTTCGCGCCACCCATACCGGCGAGCGGATCGTGGCGCGTTTCGAGGATGAAGAGGAAGAGTAACCGGCCTACACTGCCGCGATAATCTTAATCTCTACCTTGTATTCCGGCTTCATCAGCGTGGCCTGTACGGTACAACGTACAGGCGCGTGACCCGCCACCACCCAGGCATCCCAGGCTCTGTTCATGGCCGCGAAATCGTCTTTGTTTGCCAGAAAAATCGTCGCATCCAGAATGCGCGATTTGTCACTACCTTGCTTTTCAAGCACCGCATCGATCTGCGCCAGGGTGTTCGCCGTTTGTTCGAACGCATCCGCGTCCAGATTCGCCGGTACGCCGGTGTAGTAGAGCGTCTGGTTATGAATGACTACATCAGACCAGCGGGCTTCGGCATCAATGCGCACAATTGTCATAAACGTTTCCTCGTTATTTTTCGTCATCAGGCGGCAAGACTGCCATATTGTTCCGTCGTCGTCACTATTTGGGGTGGCACTGGAGAGGATGGGCTGACATAATCCCTGTGCAAAAATACAGTGAGAGAGCACCGTGGCAGACGATTTTTCCCCTGAAGGTCAGTTAGCACAAGCCATTCCCGGCTTCAAACCGCGTGAACCTCAGCGGCAGATGGCACACGCCGTGGCGCGGGCCATTGATAAGGCGCAGCCGCTGGTGGTGGAGGCCGGAACCGGTACGGGGAAAACTTACGCCTACCTTGCTCCCGCGCTGCGGGCGAAAAAAAAGGTGATCATCTCGACCGGCTCGAAAGCGCTGCAGGATCAGCTCTACAGCCGGGATTTGCCGACGGTGGCAAAAGCGCTGAAATACAAAGGCCGGCTGGCGCTGCTGAAGGGGCGCTCTAACTATCTCTGCCTCGAGCGCCTTGAGCAACAGGCGCTGGCGGGCGGCGATTTGCCGGTGCAGACCCTGAGTGACGTCATTATCCTTCGCGCCTGGGCCAACCAGACGGAAGAGGGGGATATCAGTACCTGCGCGAGCGTGCCGGAAGACTCGCCGGCCTGGCCGCTGGTGACCAGTACCAACGACAACTGCCTCGGCAGCGACTGCCCGCTGTACAAAGACTGCTTTGTGGTGAAAGCGCGCAAAACGGCGATGGATGCCGATGTGGTGGTGGTCAACCATCACCTGTTTCTTGCGGATATGGTGGTCAAGGACAGCGGCTTTGGTGAGCTGATCCCGGAGGCGGAGGTCATGATCTTTGATGAAGCCCACCAGCTCCCGGATATCGCCAGCCAGTATTTTGGCCAGTCGCTCTCCAGCCGCCAGCTGCTGGATCTGGCGAAAGATTTCACCATCGCTTACCGCACCGAATTAAAAGATACCCAGCAGTTGCAGAAGTGTGCCGATCGCCTGGCCCAAAGCGCGCAGGACTTCCGGTTACAGCTCGGCGAGCCGGGCTATCGCGGGAACCTGCGCGAGCTGTTGGCAGATAAAAATATCCAGCGCGCGCTGCTGCTGCTCGATGACGCCCTGGAGCTCTGCTACGACGTCGCGAAATTGTCGCTTGGCCGTTCCGCGCTGCTGGATGCCGCGTTCGAGCGCGCCACGCTCTATCGCGGGCGGCTCAAACGGTTAAAAGAGATTAACCAGCCGGGGTTCAGCTACTGGTATGAATGCACCTCGCGCCATTTCACGCTGGCGCTCACGCCGCTGACGGTGGCGGATAAATTTAAAGAGGTGATGGCGCAAAAACCTGGCAGCTGGATCTTCACGTCGGCAACGCTGTCGGTGAATGACGATCTGCATCACTTCACGGAACGGCTTGGCATTGAACAGGCGGAGTCGCTGTTGCTGCCCAGCCCGTTTGATTACGAAAAACAGGCGCTGCTTTGCGTGCCGCGTAATCTTCCGCTGCCAAACCAGCCGGGTGCGGCGCGCCACCTGGCGGCAATGCTAAAACCGATGATCGAGGCCAATAACGGCCGCTGCTTTATGCTTTGCACCTCTCACGCCATGATGCGCGACCTCGCGGAGCAGTTCCGTGCCACCATGACCCTGCCGGTACTGCTGCAGGGAGAAACCAGCAAAGGGCAACTGCTGCAGCAGTTCGTCAGCGCCGGTAATGCTCTGCTGGTGGCCACCAGCAGCTTCTGGGAAGGGGTGGATGTACGCGGAGACACCCTGTCGCTTGTGATCATCGATAAGCTGCCGTTTACCTCCCCGGACGACCCGTTGCTGAAGGCGCGGATGGAAGACTGCCGCCTGCGCGGCGGCGATCCATTTGACGAGGTACAGCTGCCGGACGCGGTGATCACCCTTAAGCAAGGGGTAGGGAGATTGATCCGCGACGTCACCGATCGCGGCGTGCTGGTCATCTGTGATAACCGGCTGGTGATGCGCCCGTACGGCGCAACCTTCCTCGCCAGCCTGCCGCCCGCACCGCGGACGCGGGACATAAAACGCGCGGTGCGTTTCCTGGCAAACCCAACGGCGGAGTAATTTACCTCGGAGTGTGCTAAGATGCGCGCCATTTTGTGACTGACCCTTGCGAGAGCGCGACGACTGATGCGAATTCTGGCTATTGATACCGCAACAGAGGCTTGCTCTGTTGCTCTGTTGAACAACGGTGCTGTTTCTGCTCATTTCGAAGAGTGCCCACGGGAACACACCCAGCGCATTCTGCCCCTGGTTAAGGCGATCTTAACCCGGAGCAATACCGCCTTAACCGACCTCGACGCGCTGGCCTTTGGCCGTGGCCCGGGCAGCTTTACCGGCGTGCGTATTGGCATTGGCATTGCCCAGGGGCTGGCGCTGGGCGCTGAGCTGCCGATGATTGGCGTCTCTACCCTCGCCACCATGGCGCAGGGCGCCTGGCGTATGACCGGGGCCACCCGCGTCCTGGCCGCGATTGACGCCCGTATGGGCGAAGTCTACTGGGCTGAATACACCCGCGACGCGCAGGGCGTGTGGCACGGTGAAGAGACGGAAGCGGTACTTAAGCCACAAGCGGTGACCGAACGACTGAAACAGCTCTCCGGTGAGTGGGCGACCGTCGGCACGGGCTGGCCTGCATGGCCTGAGATGGCGAAGGATACCGGGGTGACGCTGGTGGACGGCAACATGCTATTGCCTGCGGCAGAGGATATGCTTCCCATTGCCAGCCAACTGCTCGCAGCAGGAAAAACCGTTGCCGTGGAACACGCGGAGCCGGTTTATTTGCGAAACACCGTCGCATGGAAGAAACTTCCGGGCCGCGAGTGAATCTCAGTAACAGGAACTGAGAAAAAGGAGTCGCATCATGGCGGTTCAGACTAAAGTAGTACGCCTTTTTATGGCAGGCGCTGTTGCCATAGCACTGAGCGGATGCGTTTCCGTGCCTGATGCGATTAAGAGCTCCAGCCCGACGCCACAGCAGGATCTGGTGCGAGTGATGAATGCCCCTGAGCTCTACGTTGGCCAGGAAGCGCGCTTCGGCGGGAAAGTGATTGAAGTGCAAAACCAGCAGGGAAAAACCCGTCTGGAGATCGCGACTGTTCCCCTGGACAGCGGCGCACGCCCTGTGCTGGGTGAGGCCTCCCGCGGACGTATCTATGCCGACGTCAGTGGTTTCCTCGATCCGGTCGATTTTCGCGGACAGCTGGTGACCGTCGTCGGGCCGATAACCGGCGCGGTGCAGGGCAAAATCGGTAATACGCCGTATAAATTTATGACCATGCAGGTTAACGGCTATAAACGCTGGCGGCTGGCACAGCAGGTGATCATGCCGCCTCAGCCGATCGATCCGTGGATGTGGGGTCCACACCCTTACCGTTACGGCTACCCGGGCTGGGGCTGGTATAACCCGGGACCTGCACAGGTACAGACCATCGTTACTGAGTAACTTACTGTTATTGTTAGAAAAGAGACAGCGGCTCAGCCGCTGTCTCTGTTTTTTTACGGCTACAACGAAAAAAAAGAGTGACGCGCTTCGCAACCTTAAATCTGGACAATTAATAAACTGGTACGCTGAGTTAATATAATGTTAACAAACTGTTTATTATCGGGGTTGTGATGACGACGAACACTCAGTTCAGAGGTGATGCATTGAAAAAGGTTTGGCTTAACCGTTATCCCGCAGATGTGCCTGCGGAGATCAATCCTGACCGTTATCAATCCCTGGTGGAATTATTTGAGCACTCGGTAAGGCGCTACGCGGACCAGCCCGCATTTGTGAATATGGGCGAGGTGATGACGTTCCGTAAGCTTGAGGAGCGTAGCCGGGCGTTTGCGGCTTATCTGCAGGAAGGACTGGGGCTGCAAAAAGGGGACCGCGTCGCGCTGATGATGCCAAACCTGCTGCAATACCCGGTGGCGCTGTTTGGTATCCTGCGTGCCGGGATGATTGTCGTCAACGTCAACCCGCTGTATACCCCGCGCGAGCTGGAGCATCAGCTGAACGACAGCGGTGCGGCCGCGATTGTGATTGTCTCCAACTTTGCCCATACGCTGGAAAAAGTGGTCGACAGAACCCAGGTTAAACACGTCATCCTGACGCGCATGGGGGATCAACTCTCCACCGCCAAAGGCACGCTGGTTAACTTTGTCGTTAAATACATCAAACGTCTGGTGCCAAAATACCACCTGCCGGATGCCATCTCTTTCCGCCGTGCCCTGCATGCGGGCTACCGTATGCAGTACGTTAAGCCGGAGTTGGTATCGGAAGACCTGGCTTTCCTGCAATACACCGGCGGTACCACCGGCGTAGCCAAAGGGGCGATGCTGACCCACCGCAACATGCTGGCAAACCTTGAGCAGGTGAATGCCACTTACGGGCCGCTGCTGCATCCTGGCAAAGAGCTGGTCATTACCGCGCTGCCGCTATATCACATTTTCGCACTGACCATGAACTGCCTGCTGTTTATTGAGCTCGGTGGCCAGAACGTCCTGATTACGAACCCGCGCGATATTCCGGGGCTGGTGAAAGAGCTGGCGAAATACCCGTTCACCGCCATGACCGGGGTAAACACCCTGTTTAACGCGCTGCTTAACAACAAAGAGTTCCAGCAGCTGGATTTCTCCACGCTGCACCTCTCTGCGGGCGGCGGCATGCCGGTTCAGCAGGCGGTCGCTGAGCGCTGGGTAAAGCTCACCGGGCAGTATTTGCTTGAGGGCTACGGTCTGACGGAATGTGCGCCGCTGGTCAGCGTGAACCCGCATGATATCGACTATCACAGCGGCAGCATTGGTCTGCCTGTGCCGTCCACGGAGGCCAAACTGGTCGATGATAACGATAATGAAGTCGCGCCGGGTGAACCAGGCGAGCTGTGCGTCAAAGGTCCACAGGTCATGCTGGGGTACTGGCAGCGTCCTGATGCCACCGACGAAATCATCAAAGACGGCTGGCTCCACACCGGCGATATCGCGGTGATGGACGAAGAGGGCTTCCTGCGCATTGTCGATCGCAAGAAAGACATGATTCTGGTCTCCGGCTTCAACGTCTATCCGAATGAGATCGAAGACGTGGTGATGCAGCACAGCGGCGTACTCGAAGTGGCGGCCGTCGGGGTGCCTTCCGGCAGCAGCGGTGAAGCGGTCAAAATATTTGTGGTCAAGAAAGATCCTTCTCTCACCGAGGAGGAGCTGGTCACGTTCTGCCGTCGTCAGCTGACGGGCTACAAGGTGCCGAAACTGGTTGAATTCCGCGATGAGCTACCGAAATCCAACGTCGGAAAGATATTACGACGAGAATTACGTGACGAAGCCCGTGGCAAAGTAGACAATAAGGCCTGAGCTTCACGCTAATCGCCCAGACGCCGGTTAAGCCGGCGTTTTTTATGGGCGCAAACAAAAGAGAACCCGTTTTGAATTACCAGATGATCACGACCAATGACGAGCTGGCTTCGCTGTGCGAAGTGACGCGCGACTTTCCTGCCATTGCCCTGGATACCGAGTTTGTCCGTACCCGGACATACTATCCTCAGCTGGGGTTGATACAGATGTACGACGGTAAACACGTGTCGCTGATTGACCCTCTTGGTATTACTGACTGGACGCCGATGCGCGACCTGCTGCTTGATACCGCCGTGACGAAATACCTGCACGCAGGCAGTGAAGATCTGGAAGTCTTTCTGAACACCTTTGGCATCATGCCCCAGCCGCTGATTGATACGCAGATCCTTGCCGCGTTCAGCAATCGTCCGCTTTCGTGGGGCTTTGCCGCCATGGTGGAGGAGTACACGGGGCTGACGCTGGATAAAAGCGAATCCCGTACTGACTGGCTGGCGCGTCCGCTTACCGAGCGTCAGCTGGAATATGCGGCGGCAGACGTGTTTTACCTGCTGCCGATTGCCGGACAACTGATGAAAGAGGCGGAAGCCTCTGGCTGGCTGCCTGCCGCGCTGGATGAGTGCCGTATGACCCAGCAGCGTCGCCAGGAAGTGGTGGACCCGAAAGAGGCCTGGCGCGATATCAGCAACGCGTGGCAACTGCGTACGCGTCAGCTGGCCTGCCTGCAGCTGTTAGCGGACTGGCGTCTGCGTAAAGCGCGCGAGCGCGATCTGGCGGTTAACTTTGTGGTGCGTGAAGAGCATCTCTGGGCGGTGGCACGCTATATGCCGGGCAGCCTGGGCGAACTGGACAGCATTGGGCTTTCGGGCAGTGAGATCCGTTTCCACGGTAAAACCCTGCTTGCGCTGGTTGCGAAAGCGCAGGAATTGCCTGATGACAAGCTGCCGGAACCGCTGCTGAATCTGATGGATATGCCGGGCTACCGCAAGGCGTTCAAGGACATCAAAGCCCTGGTTCAGGCCGTTGCTACGGAAAGCAAGCTGAGTGCTGAACTGCTCGCATCACGCCGACAGATTAATCAGCTGCTGAACTGGCACTGGAAGCTGAAGCCGCAGAATGGCTTACCGGAAATGATGGCGGGCTGGCGCGGGGAATTGATGGCCGATCGCCTGAATACGCTGCTGGAAGGTTATCCGCGATAAAAAATATGCCGGGTGATAACCCGGCATATTCCCCCGGTGGCGCTGCGCTTACCGGGGCTATGAAATCACAAACCTACGGACGGGACTCTTCCGCTTCCGGGAGCGTCACGTTCAACTCCAGAATCGAAATATCCCCGTCTTTTTGTTCCAGCTGCACCGTCACCATCTCCGGGTCAATCTGCACATACTTACAGATCACTTCCAGGATGTCCTTACGCAGCTGCGGCAGGTAGTGAGGCTCGGCGTCGCTACGACGACGCTCCGCAACGATAATTTGCAGACGTTCTTTTGCGATGTTGGCGGTGTTCTTTTTCCGCGAGAGAAAAAAGTCCAGTAATGCCATAACTTATCCTCCGAACAGGCGTTTGAGGAAACCTTTCTTCTCTTCTTCAATGAAGCGGAAAGGACGTTCTTCTCCCAGCAGACGGTCAACAGTATCAGCATACGCTTTACCTGCATCTGCCGTTGTATCCAGGATCACGGGCTCACCCTGGTTAGAGGCGCGTAACACGGACTGATCTTCCGGGATAACGCCCACCAGTTTAATGCGCAGGATCTCCAGCACGTCTTCCATGCTCAGCATATCACCTTTGTTCACGCGACCAGGGTTATAGCGGGTAAGCAGCAGGTGTTCTTTAATCGGGTCTTCGCCATTTTCCGCACGACGGGATTTAGAGGCGAGGATCCCCAGAATGCGGTCTGAGTCACGCACGGATGACACTTCAGGGTTGGTGGTGATGATCGCTTCATCGGCGAAGTAGAGCGCCATCAGGGCACCGGTTTCGATGCCGGCAGGGGAGTCGCAGACAATGAAGTCGAACTCCATTTTTTTCAGCTCGTCGAGCACCTTTTCCACCCCTTCACGGGTCAGGGCGTCTTTGTCACGCGTCTGAGAAGCCGGGAGAATGTAGAGGTTCTCGGTGCGTTTGTCTTTAATCAGCGCCTGGTTCAGCGTGGCATCGCCCTGAATGACGTTAACGAAGTCATACACGACGCGACGCTCACATCCCATGATGAGGTCGAGGTTACGCAGACCGATATCGAAGTCGATAACGACGGTTTTCTTTCCCTTCTGGGCCAAACCAGTAGCGATGGCCGCGCTGGAGGTGGTCTTGCCAACGCCTCCTTTACCCGAAGTAACAACAATAATGCGTGCCATAGAAATTCCTTGTTAAAAAGGGATCAATTCAACGGTTGAACGGTCAACGCGTCGTCTGCCAGAAGCAGGCGAGCCGCTTTGCCATAAAATTCGGCTGGGATCTTGTCGCTCAGCCAATATTCACCTGCGATGGAGACCAGTTCCGCCGTCAGATGAGTACAAAAAATTTGCGCGTCCCGATCGCCACTTGCCCCGGCGAGCGCACGTCCACGCATCATACCGTAAACGTGAATATTGCCATCTGCAATCAGCTCAGCGCCAGCGCTGACGTGGCTTGTAACAATTAGATCACAGTTTGGCGCATAAATGCGCTGACCGGAACGAACCGGCACATCAATCATTCGCGTTTTTGTGATGGTTGTAACGTTTTGCACCGCAGGAGGGGGCGTTTCGACGGCAACGGGTGCCGCACGCGGGGTTTTTTCTTTGCCTTCATTCAGAAGCGGCAGCCCCGCACGGTCGATTTCCGCTTTCAGCTCGGGATCTTTACAGCCACTGATGCCCACAATACGCAGTCCGGTAGAGGAGACCGCCTGCTGGAGAAGCTTCCAGTTAACCGGCGCCTCAAGACCGCTGACATTGATCACAACAGGGGCATGTTTCAGAAAGGCGGGAGCCTGGGCGATTTTGTCTTCTAACGCCTGACGAATAACCTCGGGTTTTGCATCATGCAAATGTACCACTGATAAGGTGAAGCTACTGCCTTTAAGCTCGATGGGCGTGTTTGACATCCTGGCCTTACTCAATTTGCTATTAACCGCAACCACTCGCTGCGATATTCCGAAGAGTATCAGGCATGTTATAGTCAGGAGTATATTGAGGCAAGCAACCACCCATTAATTCAGAGTAAAAACATGTTTTGTGTGATCTACAGAAGTACAAGCCGTGACCAGACCTATCTTTATGTCGAAAAGAAAGACGATTTTTCACGCGTGCCTGAAGAATTAATGAAGAACTTTGGCCGACCACAGTTGGTGATGCTGCTGCCGCTCGATGGTCGTAAGAAACTGGTGAATGCCGATCTGGATAAAGTGAAAACGGCATTAGCCGAACAAGGCTATTATTTACAGCTTCCACCGCCACCCGAGAATTTATTAAAACAGCATCTTGAGGCGAACGGGAAAAAATAGCCTTAACTGTTTTCGGGCACAACACATCAACCGTTTAGGGGTCGACCATGTATCAACATCATAACTGGCAAGGGGCATTACTGGATTATCCTGTCAGCAAAGTGGTTTGCGTGGGCAGCAACTATGCCAAACATATCCAGGAGATGGGCAGCGCGACGCCAGAAGAGCCGGTCCTGTTCATCAAGCCAGAAACGGCGCTGTGCGATATCCGCCAGCCGCTGGCGCTGCCGCAGGGGCTTGGTTCGGTGCATCACGAGGTTGAACTCGCCGTGCTGATTGGCGCGACGCTGCGACAGGCTTCAGAAGAGCATGTGCAGAAAGCGATTGCCGGATACGGCGTGGCGCTGGATCTGACCCTGCGCGATGTCCAGGGCAAGCTGAAGAAAGCCGGGCAGCCGTGGGAAAAAGCCAAAGGGTTTGATAATTCCTGCCCCATCTCGGCGTTTATTCCGGTGAGCGAATTTACCCACGATCCGCAGAACACAGAGCTCAGCCTGAAGGTTAACGGCGAGATCCGCCAGCAGGGCACCACGGCAGACATGATCCATAAGATTGTGCCGCTGATTGCCTACATGAGCCGCTACTTTACCCTGAAGCCGGGGGATGTGATTCTGACCGGTACCCCTGAAGGCGTGGGCCCGCTGGCGAGCGGTGATGAACTGGAAGTCGGGTTTAACGGCCTGGCGCTGAAAACCCGCGTGCTGTAATCCCACTTTGCCGCCTGAAGAGGGCGGCAAAACTTGCAACAACGTGCCAGACTCGTTATAAGGTGCGCTTTCTTTTGACGTGTGGACATCCCGATGAACGACATCCCTTTCTGGCAAAGCAAAACTCTCGACGACATGACTGACGCGGAATGGGAATCATTGTGCGACGGCTGCGGGCAGTGCTGCCTGCACAAGCTGATGGATGAAGACACGGACGAAATTTACTTCACCAACGTGGCCTGCAAGCAGTTAAACATTAAAACCTGCCAGTGCCGCAACTATGAGCGCCGCTTCGAGTTCGAGCCAGACTGCATCAAGTTAACCCGTGAGAACCTGCCCACCTTTGAATGGCTGCCGCATACCTGTGCGTATCGCCTGCTGGCGGAGGGGAAAGATCTGCCGGCATGGCATCCGCTGCTCACCGGTTCAAAAGCGGCGATGCACGGCGAACGTATCTCAGTACGCCACATTGCAGTGAAAGAGTCCGAGGTGCGTGACTGGGAAGACCACATCATGAATCACCCGACTCGTTGAGAATAAAAAACCCGCCGAAGCGGGTTTTTTATTTGTGTTTGTGCGGCCTGATGCCCTCAGCCCAACTTTCTCCCACGGGAGAGGGCGCAAACACTAAAAACGGCAACCGAGGTTGCCGTTTTGCGTTTACCTTCCAAAAAGATCGCGTTTCTTCGGTTTGAACGGCTGAGCAATCAGTACCAGCAGCGCCACGACGAAGTAGGCGGCAAAAATACCCACCAGCCACTGCGGCATCTCCAGGGTCAGGAATTCCCACTGACGAACGGAGCAGTCACCGGATGCAACGAACACCTGCGGCAGCCATTTATCCAGCGGCAGCCAGCTCGGGAAGCGGGCGGCAAAATCACAGGTCATAAACGGTGACGGATGCAGCTGCATCATGGTGTGCTGCCAGGAGAGTTCAAGCCCTTTCCAGGCGCTGTACAACCAGATCGCAATCGCGGCATAGCGAAGCGGCGATTTCGGCGCAATGGCGCCGACCAGGCCTGCACCCATAATGCCAAACAGCGCGCAGCGTTCGTAAATACAAAGCACGCAAGGCTTGAGCCCCATAACATGCTGGAACCACAGCGCGACCATTTCCAGCGCAAAGGCGGTCAGGGCCATTAACAACCACGCTCCGCGACCGCGGGAGCACTGGTTTAAAAATCTCAACATAATCATTTCCCTGGAACATGCTTAGAAAGCGCATTGTAAACTAATTCATTTATCGCGCCACCGATACCTGTTTTACTGCGCCGCAAGTATACCCGCTTGTATCATCCACTGCGTACAGGGAATGAGGGTAATTTTGACGCAAAGCAATCCCACGAACGTGAGCACCAGCGTATAGGGCAGCGCCATCCATACCATCCTGCCATAAGAAAGCCGTATGAGTGGCGCGAGGGCAGAGGTCAACAGGAACAGGAAAGCGGCCTGGCCATTGGGCGTTGCCACCGACGGCAGGTTGGTGCCGGTATTGATCGCCACGGCCAGTAGCTCAAACTGACCGGCGCTGATGACGCCTTGCTCCATCGCGGCTTTGGCTTCGTTGATGTAGACCGTCCCGACAAAGACGTTATCGGAGATCGACGAGAGCAGGCCATTAAACAGATAAAACAGCGAGAGCTGCGCGTCCGGTGCGGCCTGTAAAACAAAGGCGATAATCGGCGCGAACAGGTGCTGGTCGATAATCACCGCCACGACGGCGAAGAATACCGCCAGCAGGGCGGTAAACGGCAAGGCTTCGGTAAAGGCTTTACCGATGGCATGTTCATCCGTCACGCCGGTAAAGGTGGTGGCGAGAATAATGACCGACAGGCCAATCAGCCCCACTTCGGCAAGATGGAGCGCCAGCGCCGCAATCAGCCAGACGCCGATAATCCCCTGGGCAATCAGACGCAGCGTCTCCTGGCGCGTCCGCTGGCTTCGGCTCTGCAGATCGAATTTATGCAGCTCCTGGCGCACCGGCTCTGGCAGTTGCGCCCCATAACCAAAGAGACGAAATTTCTCCACCAGCAGACAGGTCGCCAGACCGCAGAAAAGCACCGGTACGCTCACCGGTGCCATTCTCAGGAAGAAATCGCCGAAGTGCCAGCCCGCCGCTTTGGCAATGATCAGGTTTTGCGGCTCACCCACCATCGTCATTACGCCCCCGAGGGCGGTACCGACGCCGGCATGCATCATCAGGCTGCGCAGGAAGGCGCGAAACTGTTCCAGGACTTCACGGTTATGCGCTTCGACGTGGCTGTCATCCTGCAGATCCTCGCCCGGACGAGAGGAGGCGACACGGTGGTAGATACCGTAGAATCCAACCGCGACGCTTATCACCACCGCGACCACCGTCAGTGCATCCAGGAAGGCTGACAGGAAGGCAGCCGCGAGGCAAAACGCCAGCGAGAGGAACATTTTCGACGGAATGCTGAGCAGCAGACGCGTGAAAATAAACAGCAGCAGCTGTTTCATAAAGTAGATGCCCGCCACCATAAACATCAGCAGCAGAAGCACTTCAAGATTTGACGCCAGCTCCGCTTTGACGTGCTCCGCGCGGGTCATGCCGATCACCACGGCTTCAAACGCCAGCAAGCCGCCGGGCAACAGAGGATAACATTTCAGCGCCATCGCCAGGGTGAAGATAAATTCCGCCACCAGCAGCCACCCGGCAACGAACGGGTTCACATAAAAGAGGAGAGGGTTAACAACCAGGAACACCAGAAGTATCAGTTTGTACCAGTCAGGAGACTGGCCTAAAAAATTGCGCCACAGTGCGCGACCAAAAGAAATTTCCACGACAGACGTCCTTCCCCGTCAAGTAAGACAAAACATCAGTATACGCAAAAATCACGGCCCGGACGCGGATCAGACCGCATTGTAAATTTCACAAAAATGAAACGGTGATCCCTCTTTTCTCTCGTTGCCGCGCTACCTGCCACTGCATGCCTCTGGTATGATGAGTCCAATTTGCTAAAGCTGTGTAATGGAAATCTCACTATGGTCATTAAGGCGCAGAGCCCGGCGGGTTTCGCGGAAGAGTACATCATTGAAAGCATCTGGAATAATCGTTTCCCTGCGGGGTCCATTCTTCCTGCTGAACGCGAACTCTCTGAACTGATTGGCGTCACTCGCACCACGCTGCGTGAAGTGCTCCAGCGGCTGGCGCGCGATGGCTGGTTGACGATCCAGCACGGTAAGCCAACAAAAGTAAACAACTTCTGGGAAACCTCCGGGCTGAATATTCTTGAAACGCTGGCGCGCCTCGATCATGAAAGCGTGCCGCAACTCATTGATAATCTGCTCTCCGTTCGCACCAACATCGCGACGATCTTTATTCGCACGGCTTTTCGTCAGCACCCGGACGATGCCCTTGCGGTGCTGGCCAGCGCGAACGAGGTGGAAGATCACGCCGACGCGTTTGCCACCCTCGATTACAACGTGTTTCGCGGTCTGGCGTTCGCCTCCGGCAACCCGGTATACGGTCTTATCCTCAATGGTATGAAAGGGCTCTATACCCGCATCGGCCGCCACTACTTTGCCAACCCTGAGGCGCGTAGCCTGGCGCTGGGTTTCTACCATAAACTGAGCAAGCTCTGTTCCGAAGGCCTGCACGATCAGGTTTATGAAACAGTGCGTCGCTACGGCCACGATTCCGGTGAAATCTGGCACCGGATGCAGAAAACCCTGCCGGGTGATTTAGCGATTCAGAGCCGCTGAAATAAAAAACCTCTCGTATGAGAGGTTTTTTTTCGTCGGGTGGCGCTTCGCTTACCGGCAAAAAAACTACAGCGTATTCAACCGCGCCGGGCAGCGCTCCAGCAGCTCGACGCTCCCGTCTTCATTCTGCTGCTCCAGCAGCACGTCAAAGCCCCACAGACGATGCACATGCTTCAGCACCTCTTTGCGTCCTTTATCCAGCGGCGCGCGATTGTGCGGAATATAGCGCAGCGTCAGGGAACGGTCACCGCGCAAATCTACATTCCATACCTGAATATTCGGTTCAAGGTTGCTCAGGTTGTACTGGGAAGAGAGGCGAGAGCGGATCTCCCGGTAACCCTCTTCGTTGTGGATCGCTGAAATCTCCAGGTAGTTGTTACGGTCATCATCCAGCACGGTGAAGAAGCGGAAATCACGCATGATCTTCGGCGACATAAACTGGCTGATAAAGCTCTCATCCTTAAAGTCACGCATCGCAAAATGCAGCGTTTCCAGCCAGTCAGAGCCGGCGATATCCGGGAACCAGTACTTGTCTTCTTCGGTTGGCGACTGACAAATACGTTTAATGTCCTGGAACATGGCAAAACCAAGCGCATACGGGTTGATACCGCTATACCACGGGCTGTTGTAGGGCGGCTGGAACACCACATTAGTGTGGCTGTGGAGGAATTCCATCATAAACCGCTCGGTGACTTTTCCCTCGTCGTAAAGATGGTTGAGAATGGTGTAGTGCCAGAATGTCGCCCAGCCTTCGTTCATCACCTGGGTCTGCTTTTGCGGGTAGAAATACTGGCTCACCTTGCGCACGATGCGCAGGATCTCACGCTGCCACGACTCCAGCAGCGGGGCGTTCTTCTCCATAAAATAGAGCAGGTTTTCCTGCGGTTCAGACGGATAACGACGCGCTTCGGCGACCGCTTTCTCCTCCTCACGCTTCGGCAGGGTACGCCACAGCATATTCACCTGGCTTTGCAGATACTCTTCGCGGCTTTTCTGCCGGGCTTTCTCCTCCTGCAGGGAGATTTTCTGTGGGCGTTTGTAGCGGTCAACGCCGTAGTTCATCAGCGCGTGACAGGAGTCGAGCAGTTTTTCCACTTCGTCCACGCCGTAGCGCTCTTCGCAGTCGGTAATGTATTTACGCGCGAAGATGAGGTAATCGACGATGGAGCTGGCGTCCGTCCAGCTGCGGAACAGGTAGTTGTTTTTGAAAAAAGAGTTATGCCCGTAGCAGGCGTGCGCCATCACCAGCGCCTGCATGGTAATGGTGTTCTCTTCCATTAAATAGGCGATACACGGATTGGAGTTTATAACAATCTCATACGCCAGCCCCTGCTGGCCATGCTTATACAGCCGCTCCGTTTCAATGAATTTTTTACCGAACGACCAGTGCGGATAGTTAATTGGCATCCCGACGCTGGAGTAGGCGTCCATCATCTGTTCGGACGTAATGACTTCAATCTGATGAGGATAGGTATCCAGGCGATACAGCTTCGCGACCCGGTCGATTTCGGCGAGGTAGACATCCAGCAGCTCGAAGGTCCAGTCGGGTCCATCGCTCAGACGTGTGTTGTCCTTGTTCAGGGAATCAATAGTAGCCATTAGCGCGCCCTCGTTGTGGGTGCTCTCTCTGTCTGGAGAGCCTCCTTTCAAGCATAGATCAACGTGTTAAAAAGCGTGCTGGGGCAGAAATTTTTTCTTTGCGATTTCGCGTTTTTGATACGGCAAAAAAACGGTATCTCTCAGCATATTATGCTGGCTAAAAATAACGCGCAGCAGGAGATCCCAAATTAGCCCTATCCCCTGATGCTGGGGGATGTGTGAGGCAAGTCACCATAAAAAAGTCGTATGTTGAATAATATTTTCAACTAGGTTATCAATCTGTAATTAGAAGATTGTTCTTTTGCACATAATGGAGTGGCTATGCGTGTTGTCATACTGGGAAGTGGTGTCGTTGGGGTAACCAGCGCCTGGTATTTAAGTCAGGCGGGACATGACGTCACCGTTATCGATCGTGAGCCAGGCCCTGCGCTGGAAACCAGCGCGGCGAACGCCGGGCAAATCTCCCCGGGCTATGCGGCGCCGTGGGCGGCTCCGGGTGTTCCGCTGAAAGCGATTAAATGGATGTTCCAGCGCCATGCGCCGCTGGCCATCAGCCTTGACGGCACGCAGTTCCAGCTCAAGTGGATGTGGCAGATGCTGCGCAACTGCGACACCCGCCACTATATGGAGAACAAAGGGCGCATGGTGCGCCTGGCGGAATACAGCCGCGACTGCCTGAAAGCGCTGCGCGCCTCAACCGGGATCGAGTATGAAGGTCGTCAGGGCGGGACGCTGCAGCTGTTCCGCACGGCGCAACAGTACGAAAATGCGACCCGTGACATCGCCGTGCTGGAAGATGCCGGCGTACCGTATCAGCTGCTGGAAGCCAGCCAGCTAGGTCAGGTTGAACCGGCCCTGGCGGAAGTGGCGCATAAACTGACGGGCGGTCTGCGTCTGCCGAATGACGAAACCGGTGACTGCCAGCTCTTTACGCAGCGTCTGGCGCAAATGTGCGAGCAGGCGGGTGTGAAATTCCGCTTCAACACCTCTGTCGACAAACTGCTGTCGGAAGGGGAAAAAATTTATGGTGTGAAATGTGGTGAAGAGGTGATCAAAGCCGATGCCTACGTCATGGCGTTTGGCTCGTACTCCACCGCGATGCTGAAAGGCATTCTCGATATTCCGGTTTATCCGCTGAAGGGCTACTCGCTGACCATTCCGGTGAAAGAGGAGAGCGGGGCGCCGGTCTCGACCATACTGGATGAGACCTACAAAATTGCCATTACCCGCTTTGATAACCGCATCCGCGTAGGCGGCATGGCGGAGATTGTCGGCTTTAACACCGAACTGCTGCAGCCGCGCCGTGAGACGCTGGAGATGGTGGTGGGCGACCTCTTCCCGCGCGGCGGTTTTGTCGAACAGGCAACCTTCTGGACCGGTCTGCGTCCAATGACGCCAGACGGCACGCCGATTGTCGGGCGCACGCCGTACAAAAACCTGTGGACCAATACCGGACACGGTACGCTTGGCTGGACGATGGCCTGCGGCTCGGGCCAGCTGCTGAGCGATCTGATCTCCGGGCGCACGCCGGCCATTCCGTTTGACGATTTAAGTGCAGCACGCTATCAGTCGGGGTTTACGCCTTCGCGTCCACAGCACCTGCACGGCGCGCATAACTAAGGAGCTGTCATGTCCCGTCCTGTTCTCGCTCAGCTGAACCTGCAGGCCCTGAAGGATAACCTGCAGATTGTTCGCCGGGCAGCACCTGGCGCCCGCGTGTGGTCGGTGGTGAAAGCCAATGCCTACGGCCACGGCATTGACCGTATCTGGAGCGCGCTGAGCGCCACCGACGGCTTCGCGTTACTGAATCTGGAAGAGGCCATTCTGCTGCGCGAGCGCGGCTGGAAAGGGCCCATTCTGCTGCTGGAGGGGTTCTTCCATGCCGACGACCTGCCGCTGCTGGATAAGTACCGGCTCACCACCAGCGTTCACAGCAACTGGCAGATCAAGGCGATTCAGGATGCGAAGCTCCATGCGCCGCTGGATATTTATCTCAAGGTGAACAGCGGCATGAACCGCCTGGGCTTCCAGCCTGAGCGGGTACATACCGTCTGGCAGCAGCTGCGCGCCCTGAAGAACGTGGGTGAAATGACGCTGATGGCCCATTTTGCCGATGCGGAAAAACCGGACGGCATTGCTGATGCCATGGTCCGTATTGAGCAGGCGGCAGAGGGGCTGGACTGCCCGCGCTCGCTGTCTAACTCCGCGGCGACGCTGTGGCATCCTGAGGCGCATTACAACTGGGTGCGTCCGGGGATCGTACTGTACGGTGCGTCACCCTCAGGCCAGTGGCAGGATATTGCCAACAGCGGCCTGAAGCCGGTGATGACGTTGCGCAGTGAAATCATTGGCGTGCAGACGCTTAAGGCCGGCGACACGGTGGGCTACGGCAGCCGCTACCGGGCGACGGGTGAGCAGCGGATTGGTATTGTGGCAGGCGGCTATGCTGACGGCTATCCGCGCATCGCCCCGACCGGGACGCCGGTATGGGTGGATGGCGTTCGTACGGGAACGGTGGGCACCGTATCGATGGATATGCTGGCCGTTGACCTGACGCCATGTCCGCAGGCGGGCATCGGCTCACCGGTTGAACTGTGGGGTAACGAAATCAAAATTGATGACGTGGCCGCCGCGGCGGGGACGGTAGGGTATGAACTGATGTGCGCGCTGGCACCGAGAGTGCCTGTTGTGACGGTGTAACTTTTATGTGTGTCGGGTGGCGGCTGCGCCTTACCCGACCTACAAAACCCCTGAACGTAGGCCGGGTAAGCGTTAGCGCCACCCGGCAAAAAACCGCTACTCCACGTCCTCTTCCCTCGGCCTTAAGCCGACTTTCCGTACCGCGTTATCTTCTTTTTCGGCAACCGTCCAGATCATCCCGGCAAACTCCACCTGGTCACCCACTACCGGGGCCGCGCCAAGTCGCTGCTGGATGATTTCGCCCAGCGTTTGCTGGTTATCACCGTCTTCAGCCCCCTCATCCAGACCGTAAATCAGGGCCACATCCGCGAATTTGGCGCTGGCTTCCAGAATAAAATCGCCGAAGAAACGCTGGTCCAGCGCCACCGGCGGCGACTGGCTGAACAGCTTGCCCAGCGCGGGCAGGTCGCGCTCGCGGCCTATCACGCACAGAATGTCCCCTTCGCGCAGACGGGTGCTGCCGGTCGGGTGCAGCAGGACATTATCGCGGAACAGGGCGGCAATCCGCGTGTCGGCGGGCATGTGCAAATCGCGCAGCGAGGCCCCTACGCACCATTTGTCGGCGCTGAGCTGATAGACAAACTGTTCCCACGGGTTTTCCGGGTGGATGTCCAGCCCGACGCGGGACACCGGCCAGCCCACAGGCGGTACCACCACTTTGGCTTTTTTCGCCGCCCACCCGAGGGACGTTCCCTGGAAGAGCAGCGAAATCAGCACCACGAAGAACGCCACGTTAAAGAACAGCCGGGCGTTATCCAGACCGGCCATCATCGGGAAGACGGCAAGGATAATCGGCACCGCGCCGCGCAGGCCCACCCAGCTGATAAAGACGCGCTCGCGCAGGTTGAAGCCGCGAAACGGCAGCAGCCCCGCAAACACCGACAGCGGACGGGCGAAGAAGATCATCCACGCCGACAGCAGCAGCGCCGGAATGGCGATGGGAAGCAGGTCCGAGGGTGTCACCAGAAGCCCAAGCACCAGGAACATGCCGATCTGCGCCAGCCAGGCCAGGCCGTCGAAGTTCTGCAAAATGGCATGACGGTTGCGGATAGGGCGGTTGCCCATCAGGAACCCGCACAGATAGACGGCGAGAATGCCGCTACCGTCCAGCGCTGTGGTGACGGCGAAAATAAGAATGCCGCCGCTCAGCGCCAGCAGCGGGTAGAGTCCCAGCGGCAGCGATATGCGGTTGATGGTTTGCTGTAACAGATACCCTCCCGCCAGGCCGATGAGTATCCCCAGGCCGAACTGCTGCAGGATATGCCATGCAAACATCCAGCTCAGCCCGCTTTCGTGCTGCTGAATCATCTCGATGAGCGTGATGGTGAGAAACACCGCCATCGGATCGTTACTGCCGGATTCAATCTCAAGCGTGGAGCCCACGCGTTCGTTAAGCCCTTTACCACCGAGCAGGGAGAACACGGCTGCCGCATCGGTTGAGCCGACGATAGCGCCAATCAACAGTCCTTCCATGATATTGAGATGGAAAAGCCAGGCGGCCATCATCCCGGTGAGGCCTGAGGTTATCAACACGCCGACGGTTGCCAGCGACAGTGCAGGTCCTAAGGCCACGCGGAAGGAGCTCGCCTGGGTGCGCATCCCGCCGTCAAGCAGGATCACGGCCAGCGCGAGGTTACTCACCATATAGGCGAAAGGGTAGTTATCGAAAGGAATACCGCCGATGCCATCAATGCCAGCCAGCATGCCGATGGCAAGGAAAATAACAAGAATAGGTATGCCGAGACGCGATGAAAATGAACTTAATAAAATACTGCTGGTTACAAGGACCGAACCCAGAATGAAAAGACTGATTATCGCTGCGGCATCCAATGTTCTCTTACTCCCACCTCAATGTTAACGCTGTTACTAAAACCCTAACATATTAACCACGGCAACAGCGTTTTATTAAGCGGGTTTGACGGCTTTTTTATGCCTTTATGACAGGATGGCCGCTGAGGGTGAGCCGGCTGCCCGAATCATTATGAATCAGGGAGGCGTGCGCCCCCAGCGGCAGGGTGACGGTTTGCTGCTCATGACCGAAATCCAGACCGGTAATGACCGGAATATCCAGCCGCGAGCGAACAAAGTCGATCATGGTCTCAAGGGTGTAACCCGCGTCATAATCATTAGGCGCAGAGCCGCTAAAGCTGCCCAGAATAATGGCGGACTGGCGCTCAAGAATACCAGCATGATAAAGCTGCAACAGCATACGCTCGACGCGGAACGGATGTTCGTTGATATCTTCCAGCACCAGAATGCCATCCTCGATGTGCGGCAGCCACGGCGTGCCAATGAGCGAGACCAGCATCGCCAGATTGCCGCCCCAGAGCTGGCCTTCACACTCCCAGTGCGGCCCATTGCCTTGCCACTCCACGCTGTAGGTCGGATTGCACAGCGCGCGCCAGAAATGGTCCATGGTAAACGCATCCAGCTCCGGCGCACCGACGTTACCGGCCAGCATCGGGCCGCTGAAGGTAATGACGTTATGCAGGGCCAGCAGCCCAAGCTGGATGACGGTGAAATCGCTGTGGCCGCAGATCAGCAGCGGATCCTGCTGCTGACGCTGCGCCAGGCCCTGCCAGTCAATACTCTCCAGCAGACGGCTCGCGCCATATCCGCCGCGTACCGCCAGAACGATCTGGTTTGCACCCTTCAGGTTCACCAGGTTGTTGATATCATTCAGCCTCTGCGCCTCCGTGCCGGCAAAACGCTGCTGGCGGCGGGGGATAATCGTCTGATTTTCTACCTGATGGCCGGACGCCAGCAAACGCTGAACGCCCCGCTGCGCCGCGTCCTGGTTAATGCAGTAGCCGGATGGCGCGATGAGATGAAACTGAGACATGGCAATTCCTTGCTGAATGAGAAACTAATTGTCTATATCATGCCGCTTATACGCTGCCTGCTTCAAGGGCGGCGCACCGCGATGACCGGCTATAAGGATAGATGACGTGAAATTAAGATGGTTTGCTTTTTTGATTGTGTTGCTCGCTGGCTGTAGTTCAAAGCATGATTATCAAAATCCGCCGTGGAACCCGGAAGTGCCGGTGAAGCGGGCGATGCAGTGGATGCCAATCAGTGAACAAGCCGGGAAGGCCTGGGGCGTCAGCCCGCGTCTGATCACGGCGATTATTGCGGTGGAGTCCGGCGGTAACCCCACGCTTGTCAGCAAGTCCAACGCGGTAGGGCTGATGCAGCTTAAAGCGTCAACGGCGGGGAGAGAAGTGTACCGCTATATGGGCTGGAGCGGCCAGCCGTCAACCAGCGAGCTGAAGAACCCGGAGCGCAACATTTCAATGGGCACAGCCTATCTGAGCATTATGGAACATGGCGTGCTGAAGGGCATTGAGGATCCGGATGTGATGCAGTACGCGCTGGTGGTCTCTTACGTCAACGGTGCCGGCGCGTTGCTCAGAACCTTCTCATCAGACCGCAAAGAGGCGATAGAAGAGATTAACGGCATGGACAAAGACGAATTCTTTGAGCATGTGGTGAAAAATCACCCGGCACCACAGGCGCCTCGTTATATCTGGAAAGTACAGAAAGCGATGGATGCCATGTAATGCCGCAGACGGGCGGCGGTCACGCTGCCCGATTTTCCTTACAGAATTTTATTGGCGCGCTCCCGCGCCTCTCGCTCCAGCGAGTAGATAATGCGCTGCAGCTCACGCTCTGCACCGGGGCCGACGTTGAGGAAACGGAAACTAAGACGCGGAGTGGTGATGGTTTCATTTTTGCTGTCCACAACGGTGCGATCGCTGATAGCAATCAACTGCGCGTCGAAATAAAAGCGGCCCCAGCCACCCATATCCAGTTCGATTTGTGTAAACCGCATGCCTTCTACCAGTCCGTCAGGTTTCGGCGTATCCATCAGTGCGCCCATACCGCCGAGCGACAGATCGAAGAGACGGAAGCGGATCTCTTTTTTGTCCGGCATTTTGGCCTTACAAAAATAGGCGGGATGAAGCGGGGCGTTGATGCGGAAATATTCACGACGCTGAACAAACCAGAGATTGGAGGGAAGCGGGGTCACAAAGGCCGGAAGTCCCTGGTATTCGCGCAGTTCCAGTCGCGACAGGACAAACTCCACTTTAGCGCCCTGGGTTTCGGCCATCACCGCGAGATTCTCCGCTTTCAGCGCCGCACGGTTTTCATACTCCTGACTGCCTAAATCAATCACCAGCCGCTCCTGCGAGGCGTCCAGGATCTTGCTGATGAACTGATTATTCGACCAGCTGATGCGCAGCGGCACTTCGCCTTTTTGCAGGTCGCGTAATACCCCTAATACAGCCAGCGGATTTTGCTTGAGGAACTGCTCACTGTAATGACTCACGCCGGATGGCTCCTTGATAAATGACAGACTGTCTTAGCGTTATCGGCACGCTGCAATGAAACTTAATACAAACCGGTGAGTTTTTTTTCGGCTTACGCAAAGATAAGTCGGTGAGATGAAAATGGTTTTCTGGCGATGACCTATACTTAAGTTAGCTGCGCAGAAGGTTTTCTGCGCATGCGTTAAACCTGCAAGAGGGCATCGCTATGGGTATCATCGCCTGGATTATCTTCGGTCTTATTGCTGGCGCTATCGCGAAATTGATCATGCCGGGAAACGACGGCGGCGGCTTTATTTTGACCTGCGTACTCGGGGTCGTTGGTGCGGTTGTGGGCGGCTGGCTGGCGACGATGTTTGGCTTTGGCGGCAACATAAGTGGTTTTGACCTGCACAGTTTTCTGGTCGCTGTTGTGGGCGCCATTGTGGTGCTGGGCATATTCAGGTTACTGCGACGAGCATAAATTAACGGAAACGGCTCTCTGCGGAGGGCCGTTTTTTTTGCCTGAATATTGATTTGCTAATCTAAATGATAATAATTGTCGTTCCGAATTACATCCAACCACAAGACGACATTATGCATACCTCACGTTTTACGCTATGCGCCCTGGCAGGCGCTATCACGCTGGCATTACAGGTTCAGGCGTTCGCCGAAGAATCAACCCTCGTCGTCACGGGCTCAGAGCAGGGCAGCGCGCTCCCAACCTGGACAAACAGTGCCACGAAATCGGCCGTGGCAGAAAGTAAAACGCCGCAGGTCATCACGACCCTCTCTGCCCCGGAAATTGAAAAGCGTCACGCGAATTCGGTGAATGAAATTCTGCGCTATGCGCCGGGCGTCTCGACGGAGGTGCGGGGGAATACCTCCTATTTGAGCGAATATAAAATTCGTGGCTTTACCGTCGACCAGGAGTTCTACAATGGGCTGCAGTTGCCCTACAACGTGACCGGCAATACCCAGGCCCGTATCGATCCGCTGTTGATTGACAGCGTGGATATTTTGAAAGGCCCTTCATCGGTGCTCTACGGCGGCGCCTCGCCGGGCGGGCTGGTGAATATTCAAAGTAAAAAGCCGCAGCGGGAAGCCCGAACCGAGTTCGGCTTCAACACCGGCAACCGCAATCTGAAAGAGGGTTATCTTGACTCAACCGGGCAGATTGCCGGCAGCGACTGGAACTACCGACTGCTCGGCAAAGCGACGGAAAATGACGATCAGCCGCACACCACCCGCTATGAAAATTATCTCGTTGCCCCGTCTGTCACCTGGCAGCCCGACAGCAAAACCCGCCTCACCGTGGATGCGCTGGCGCAGAACAGCCCAGGTCTGACCCCATCGAACCCGCTACCGCTCTCTTACCTGCGCTCGAAATACGCGGGCAAGCGCGATTACGCCGGCGATGAGTGGAGCGGGTTTAAGCAGCGGCAGTGGATGCTGGGCTACAGCTTTGAACACGCGTTTGACAGCGGCTGGGGCTTTAACCAGAAGGCACGCTATTTCGACGTCGACACGCATCAGCGCAGCGTCTATGCAACGGGCACGGGAAGCGAGGTCTATCAGCTCAACCGCTTTGCCTATACCACGGATGAAGATCTGCAGAGCTTCAATATCGATAACCAGGTCACCAAAACCGTGGCGCTGGGCGACTGGGAACATCATCTGCTGGCCGGGTTTGACTATCAGAAGCTGAACTCCCACTTCCACTACCGGTATGCGACGGCCACGCCGGGTATCGATATGCGCGATCCTGACTATTCGCAGATCCATGAAAACGCGCTAGGGCTTTATACCGCCCAGAAAAACCGTCTGAGTTATCAGCAGAACGGCTATTACCTGCAGGATCAGGTCGCGTTTGGCGGCTTAAATCTTTTGGCCAGCCTGCGCTACGATGATTATCGCTCCGTTACCACCAATTACCTGCAGAACGGCGACAAGGCATGGGTATCCCAGGATCGCGTCACTAAACGTCTCGGCGCGCTTTACGCTTTCGATAACGGGATTTCACCGTTTATCAGCTATTCCGAAGGTTTTGCGCCGGTGTCGCCAAAGGGAACGCTCACGGCGAAAGAGGTGAAACCGACCACCAGCAAACAGGTGGAAGGTGGGGTGAAATACCTGCTGGCCGATTATGCCACCACCCTGACGGCGTCGGTGTTTAACATCCGTCAGAAAAATGTCGTCACCTCCGATCCGGGGTTCCTGAATTACAGCCAGACCGGTGAGGTGGAATCCAAAGGGGCAGAGCTCTCGGTCGTCAGCCGTCCGACGGATAATCTGACGCTGATTGCCAACTATGCTTACACCCACGCAATCAATACCGAAGATGATAAGTACCAGGGCAAACGCCCGACGCAGGTGCCGGAGAATGCTTTTAACCTCTGGGGAGATTACACCTTTGAAAACACGCCGCTGAAAGGGCTGATGCTGGGTGCGGGGGCGCGTTACACTGGCTCCATGGAGATTTCACCAGCTAACGATGCGGGTAAACTGGGCGGGACCACGCAGTACGATCTGTCGGCCTCTTACCGGATGGGCGAAATCCTGCCGTCGCTTGCGGGGCTAACGCTTAAAGTCAGCGCGCAGAACATCACCAACAAAGAGACGCTTACCTGTTACGACGCAACAAACTGCTGGATTGGGCGTGACCGGACGTATCAGTTAGGGGCGAGTTACAGTTTCTGAGCACAGCCCTTTGAGGGCAAAATGTAGGCCGGGCGGCGTAGCCGCCACCCGGCAATACACGTTACTGCGCCGTAGCTTTTGCTGGCGCAACTTCGTCATTCGCTGCAGGCCGGTTCTCCGGCACGCTGTCGCACGGTTTCTCTTTCGGGCATACCAGGTCCAGCATCTTCAGCGTCACGCCGTTGCTCCAGCCGAAGCCATCCTGAAGCGGATACTCTCCACCGCCGCCGCCAGTACCGGTTGTCGACACGTCATACTTCTCGACCAGTTTCTTTTCGCGGTCGTACGTATGCTGAACGTTCTTCAGGAAGCGCCAGGTCACGTCCATCGCGACCTTATCTTGTCCGTAATTCTGTAATCCTTCCGTGGCCACCCACTGTAGCGGAGCCCAGCCGTTTGGTGCATCCCATTGCTGGCCGCTGTTGACGGTGGTGGTCGCAATCCCACCCGGTTGTAGCAGGTGCGATGAGGTTGCCGCTGCGACTTTATCGGCACGATCCTGCGCCGCGGCCTTCACGTAAAGCGGGAACAGGGCCGCGGCGGTGAGCTGATTACGTACCTTTTTGCTCTTCAGATCGTAATCAGCGTACCAGCCCTCTTTATCATTCCACAGGTGGCTCTCGATGGCTTTCTGACGTGCCGTTGCCAGCGCTTCATATTTGCTCGCGCTGGCGGCATCGCCACTCTCCTGGCTTGCCCGGGCCAGCAGTTTTTCCATTTTGAACATCAGGGCGTTCAGATCCACGGGCACGATGCTGGTGGTCCGGATAGTGGCGAGCTTTTGCGGGTCATCCATCCAGCGGGAGCTAAAGTCCCAGCCCGAGGCCGCAGCGGAACGCAAATCACGGTAGATCTCGGTCGCAGGACGGTTCGGGTTACTTTTGGCGGTATTCACATCATCAAGCCAGGATTCCGGGCGCGGCGTATCGCGGTCATCCCAGTAGCGATTGAGGATAGCGCCATCATCCAGCTTCACCACGCGTTTGTTGGCTTGCCCGGGTTGCAGGGCGTCGACGCCATCCATCCACCAGGCATACTCTTTTTCCATCTGCGGACGATATTTCTTCAGCGCATCGCTGTCGTGGGTCGCCAGCAGTTCAACCATCAGCGAGAAGAACGGCGGCTGGGAGCGGCTCAGGTAATAGCTGCGGTTGCCGTTGGGAATATGCCCGAAGGTGTCAATTTCATACGCAAAGTTGTCCACCATATCGCTGATTTTGTCCCAGTGGTCGCTCTCCGCCAGGCCCAGCATGGTGAAATAGCTGTCCCAGTAGTAGACCTCACGGAAACGTCCGCCAGGCACAACGTACGGCTTCGGTAACGGCAGAAGGGAATCCCATTTATTGCTGGCTTTGTCGGTGGTGCGCGTCAGCACCGGCCAGAGATCGTCAATGTGCTCACGTAAACTTTGTCCTGCGGGCGGAACATATTTTTCTCCTTCACCCGGCAGCGTAAAGTTCACCTCGACAAAATGGCGTAAGTCAAACCCGGACTGACGACGTTGCATACGGTAGTCGGCAAGGATTGTCAGGGGATCGCTGTTTGGCACCGCGTCGGCAAAGGTTTTTTGATCGGGGAAGAGTTTGGCGCTCTGAACGTCACTGAAGAGGGGCCCGAGCAGAATATCCGGTGAATTCGTCTGGCCTGCGTTCATCTCTTCCGCGTAGCCAGAAGCGGCCACCGCGAGCAGCGCACTGCCCAGAACCACAGGTAAGAGGCGAGGGCGCAGCTTTTGTGGGATTATCATTGGTGCTTCTCCTTATTTCACTGAGCAGCAGTTACGCTGTCATCAATCACCAGAAAACCTTAGTCGAATATGCCGCGCTTCGCGTGCCGAACATCGCATTTTGCACAAATCCAGACTATTTACCGGTGCGTTTCATGCCCGGTATGACGCGCTGGAATATTGATTTTGTGAATATCTAACGGCACAGAAAATAAAGTGCGATCCGTTGCACAGAATGTGCCCGACGAACGCTTTCTTTTAATTATCACGATCACATAAAGCAAAAAACATAAGTTCGAGGTGAAAAAACATAATGGATCGCCGCATGGCTCTCAGGCGAAATTATCGTTACAAAAGAAACCGGTTTCATAAATGAGGAGTCACGCGATGTCAATTGCAGAGAAAATTCCGGTCAAAGAGAAAATAGGCTATAGCCTGGGCGATGCAGCGAGTCATATTGTATTTGACTCATCGGTGGCCATTCTGGCGTATTACTATACGGATATCTATGGATTACCCCCGGCCGTCATGGGAACCATGTTTCTTCTGGTGCGTTTATTAGATGCGATTACCGACCCGATTATGGGGGCAATTGCTGATGCAACCTCCACGCGCTGGGGCCGTTTTCGCCCCTGGCTGCTGGCAATATGCGTTCCTTTTGCGGTGAGTTGCGTACTGGTTTATTCCATTCCGGATTTTACCGAAACCGGAAAAATTTATTATGCCGTCGGCGCATATATATTTATGACCCTGATGTATACCGCCATTAATATCCCGTATTGCTCCCTGGGGGCGGCGCTAACCTCCGACCCACGCGAAAACCTCTCGTTGCAGTCCTGGCGTTTTGCCATCACCCCGATTGGCGGTGCGCTTGGCACCGCCCTCATTCTGCCCCTGGCTGATTACCTCTATCCGGGCGACAGAGCGACAGGTATTCAGGTGGCGATGGCGCTCTTCGGCGCGATCGGCTGCCTGATGTTTATCGTCTGTTTTGTCACTACCAAAGAGCGCGTGCAGCCCATCAAAGAGGAGAATCTCAACATTGCCCGTGACGTTAAGATCCTCTTTCGTAACGATCAATGGCGCATTCTCTCCATCTACAACTTTATGATGCTGGTAGCGGTGGTGATCCGCGGCGGCGCGGTGGTCTATTACGTTAATACCGTTCTGAACAAAGGAGCCGACATCATCTCGTACTTTATGCTGGGCGGGATGCTGGCCTCGATGTTAGGCTCCGTACTGGCACAGCCATTTGGCACCCGTTTTTGCAAGGTCAAACTCTCATTCTGGATCAATATTCTGAATGCGGCGTTAGGCGTGGCCTGTTTCTGGCTGCCGCTGGAATTTTGGGTTATTCCCTTAATTGCCCACATTCTTATTCAGATTGTTCAGGGCGGCAACGGTGCGCTGCAGTGGTCGATGATCACCGATGCAAATAATTACGGTGAATGGAAAACCCAGCGTCGAATTACAGGTATGAATGTTGCCGCCAATATATTCGTCATTAAATTAGGGGTGGCGGTCGGCGGTGCTATTCTGGGCTGGGTACTGGCCTGGTACAATTATGAATCCAGCAGCACGGTACAATCGGAATCCGCCGTTCAGGGCGTCATTCTGCTGTTTACCTTGATTCCCTCTCTCTTTTATTTACTCACTGCTTTCTCCATTAAGTTTTATAAATTAACGGAAAACATCATGAATGGCGTGGTGAATGATTTAAATAAAGGCGAATTCGCTAACTCTTAATGGTTTATACCCTAAATAATTCGAGTTGCAGGAAGGCGGCAAAGGAGTGAATCCCCAGGAGCTTACAAAAGTAAGTGACTGGGGTGAACGAGTGCAGCCAACGCACATGCAACTTGAAGTATGACGGGTATAAGTAGTAAGCCGATAATTCATGCGAAGTATCGGTGAGGTTCTCTGTGTCCGTCAGGAAATAATGATTAACTCACGAGGATGGAGTCGATGAAAGTGAAAACCCTTGCACTCATTGTCAGTGCGTTTTGTACTACCGGAGCAATGGCAGCAAACGATACCCAGCGTCTGGAAGATAAACTGGCGCAACTGGAGGCGCGTCTCGAAAAAGCCGAAAGCCGGGCGGCAAAGGCGGAGGCACAAATTCAGGTGCTGGAAAAACAGCAGCAGACGGCCGCCGTCGCAAATCCGGTTGTGGTGGAAGCGACGGAGCCTGCGACAGCACAAGCGGCACCGAAGCTGACGTTATCCGGCTACGGTGATATTAAGTTTTATGGCGACGTTGAATTTAATATGGACGCAGCCAGCAAGACCGGCAGTTTAACCTCCATGAAAACGACGGCCAACAAAGACTGGGCGCCCGGCAGCCATGAACGCTGGGATATTAACGGGCGTCTGCTGTTAGGTTTTGACGGCTATAAACGGATGGCAAACGGCAATTTCGCCGGCTTCTCCGTGCAGCCGCTGGCTGACTTAACGGGCAAAATGAACCTCGATGATGCCGTTTTCTTCTTTGGCACAGAAAACGACTGGAAGGTGAAAGTGGGCCGCTTCGAAGCCTATGACATGTTCCCGCTTAATCAGGATACCTTCGTTGAATATTCCGGCAACACCGCCAACGATCTCTACAGCGATGGCTACGGCTACATCTACATGATGAAAGAGGGGCGCGGGCGTAGCGACAGCGGCGGTAACTTCATGATCAGCAAAACGCTGGGTAACTGGTATCTCGAGGTAAACACCCTGCTAGAAGATGGCAGTTCACTGTTTGTGGACCAGCAGTATCACGGTGTGGACCTGGATAACGATAAAAACGTTGCCTATGTCCGGCCGGTCATTGCCTGGCAGGAAGGGAACTTCTCGACGGCCATCGCGATGGAGAGCAACCTCGTCAACAACGCCTATGGCTACCGTGATGCGTCAGGAAAATGGATAGACCAGTCTGACCGCACCGGCTATGGTTTCACCATGACGTGGAACGGGCAAAAAACCGATCCGGATAACGGGATCGTGGCGAATCTGAATACCGCCTACATGGATGCCACGGATGAGACGGATTTCACCGCGGGCGTGAATGGCTTATGGCGCAATTTCGAACTGGGCTATATCTACGCCCATAACCAGATCGACAATTTCAACACCGCAAACTTCGACGCGGACTGTGACGGCGACTGCTGGGTCACCGATCCCGGGGATTATGATATTCACACCATTCATGCGTCATACCTGATCCCGAACGTGATGCAGATGAAGAATTTCAACATCTATCTTGGCGCGTATGCTTCCTGGGTGGAAGCGCATCCGAACGATGGCGATGACCGAAGCGACGATCGCTACGGCGGACGCGTACGCTTTAAATACTATTTCTGATGCCGTACGCCGGTCAGGCCTCTTCCGGGGTCTGGCTGGCTTCCCGCAGTATCCCCGGCGCATGGCCGATAATCCGCTTAAACGCCCGGCTGAAAGCCGCGAGCGATCCATACCCCAGCCGCAGCGCCACCGTTTCAATGGGCTGATTTTCATGGCGAATATACTGAATGGCCAGCCGCATTCTCAGCTCGCTGAGATATCTGGCCGGCGTGGTTCCCGTCGCCGCCAGAAAGCGTTCTGCAAACACGGAGCGGGAGGTGCCGGCTTCTTTCGCCAGATCCGCCACGCTCCAGTTCAGCCCCGGCTGCTGGTGCATGGCGTAGATCGCCCGGCTCAGACGTGGGTCGCGCAGAACCTGCACCCAGCCGGTGGCTTTCCCGCAGCCGCCTTCAACCCAGCCGCGCACGATTAATGCCGCCACCACGTCGGCCAGGCGCGCGAGGATCCCGGCGAAACCGGCCTGACGCGTCAGGGATTCACGCTCCATCGCCGCCAGCAGCGGATGGATCTCCGGCCACGTTGACATCAGCCGGCTGACCATCATCACCTCCGGCATCGCTTTGATCAGCGGCTGCATCCCGCCCAGTTCAAAATCCATACAGCCGCTAAAGATGATGGTGTTCTCGCTGTCCGGACACGGCTCGCAGGTGATCGCGCAAACTGAGCTGCAGATGGGCTCGCTGGGAAACGCGGTGACCGGGGTGAGGGTGGCTTGTTCGTCCGACAGCAGGGCGTGTGCGTCGCCATTCGGAATAAAGAGGGCATCACCGCTGCTTAAGGTGAACGTTGCGCCACTCTCCATACGCAGCAGGGCGCTGCCGCGGCTGACGAAATGAAACTGCGCTCGGCCGGGGGCCTGGTGGAACGCCACTCCGAACGGCGCGCTGGCTTCAATGCGACGATATTTCACGCCCGACAAGCGCATGCCGTGCAAAAGTTCGCTGATCAGATCGGGGGACTGAGCGGTCATGGCAAAACTCCGGACGAATAATCAATAAGTGGAGATTATATGTCATAGATCGTCCACGGTGAACCCTCTATGCTTTTGCGACAGTTGTCACATTTTCATAACGGGAGATCAACAGATGAGTTCATGTGTCGCGGCGAGAGAGGCTGTTGCGCCTGCAAAACCCGCCTGGCGGGCCGTCTATTCACTGGGGCTGGGGGTGTTTGGTTTGATCACGGCAGAATTTCTGCCCGCCAGTTTGTTAACGCCAATGGCCGCAAGCCTGGGCGTCACCGAGGGGATGGCCGGGCAGGCGGTAACCGCCACCGCGCTGGTGGCGCTGGTCACCGGGTTGCTGATTACTCCGGCGACCAAGAGTATCGACCGCCGCTGGGTGCTGATGTTTTTCTCGGTGCTGCAAATCATCTCCAGTCTGCTGGTGGCCTTTGCGCCCACGCTGCACGTCCTGCTGATGGGACGCCTGCTGTTGGGGATTGCCATCGGGGGATTCTGGGCGATGTCGACGGCCACGACGATGCGTCTGGTTCCTGCCGATAAAGTGCCGAAGGCGCTGGCGGTGATCTTCTCCAGCGTATCGATTGCCACGGTGGTCGCGGCGCCGCTGGGCAGCTACCTTGGCAGCCTGATTGGCTGGCGCAACGTGTTTATTCTCTGCATTCTGCCGAGCATGCTGGCACTGCTGTGGCAGCTGTGGGTGCTGCCCTCCATGAAACCTGAGAGCAGCGGCAGTCTTGGGACGCTGTTCCGCGTGCTGCGTCGTCCGGGGATGATCGGCGGCATGCTGGCGACCATCCTGATCTTCAGCGGCCACTTTGCCTTCTTTACCTACCTGCGTCCGTTCCTGGAAACGGTTGGTCAGGTGGGCGTGGAGAGTATTTCGCTGATCCTGCTGGGCTTTGGTATCGCCAACTTTGTGGGAACGTCGGTTGCCGGGCATTTGCTGTCACGCAATCTGCATCTGACGCTCGCGCTGGTGCCGTTCGCCATGGGCGTACTGGCGCTGACCATGGTGGCGTTTGGTCATCTGGCCATGCTGGACGGCTTACTGGTTGCGCTGTGGGGCTTTGCCTTTGGTCTGGTTCCGGTGGGCTGGTCAACCTGGCTTGCTACCACCGTACCGGATGAAGCCGAAAGTGCGGGTGGGCTGCTGGTGGCCTCAATCCAGCTGGCGATAAGCGCTGGCGCTGCCGGTGGCGGGGCGGTGTTTGATCTCAACGGTGCCACAGGCGTCTTCGCCGGCAGCGGTTTCCTGCTGGTGACGGCGATGGTGATTGTATTTATGGGCGTGAAGGTTAAGGCGGAGTGATTTTTACCCTCTCCTTCGGGAGAGGGTATTTATAGATATCCATTATTCTAGGCAGTCGCTCTTTCATTCCAGGTGTCTTTAAACACTATATTTCCGTCACAATATTTCCATTCGATTGATTCATATCGCAGTTCGACTTCTTCCATATGAGCACTTGCGATACCTAACGGGTGCAGTAAAGGGGAGATTCTTGTTATCTTGACATTTTCCAGAGTGATATTGAAATATTCACGCTCGATCCCGGCGTCATTAATCTTATACATTTTGATTAATGCTGTTTTGAAGATTTTACCTGTACAGACGGCACGAAATAGATAGGGTGTGATGCGATCTATTTCTTTTTCAAAGGTAATTGGCACATGAAGTCGTGTTCCTGTCAGTTTTCCCGTGTTGGAATCGGTGGGGATCCACACAGAGTGGTTAAACGATTTTAGTTCGGTAGAGCCCAATCTCGTAGGCATTAAACACTCCCCTGTAATCGTGGCGTTATTTTCATCTGTGAGCCATATATGTGCTGGTGTAGACATTTATTTACCCTTTGTTTTGTAGCGAAATGCAATGAAGTAAACAACTAATAAAATAATCCCAAAAACCCTTAGTGCAATTTCTTCATCTTCTATAAAACTCACTGCGACAGCACCTAGAATGACAGCGAATATTCCAGTGCCATACCAAAAAAAATCATCCATAATATCTTTTAAAAAACTTTTTAAAAATTGCATCAAAAATTGTTTTATAGATCCCCACATTATTGCATCATTTTATTTAGCGCATCAGCAATTTCACCATCGGATGCAGTGTTTAAGTTAAGATATCCGGTCTTCATTATCACGGGTTCAATAAGAAAATACATCATTTCCAGCTTTTCAACATACAGCGCATGGTAAAACAACGGTTGGAATTTTTTCAGTGTATTTGCGCTGTCTGCCGCATGCTGGACTATAGCGTAAAGGTTTAATGCGCTAATTACACCTCCTGTGCCCCAACCAATCTTTTTCACAAATGCACTTTGTACGGCCGCGTTCATGTTATTACCATAACAGATGTATGACGTGACGGCATAAATCAACCCATTCTTAGAAACCTGCTTTACTGAGTAGTTTGTTGTAAATGGTATTATACTTTCAAGAATGCTTTTTCTTTGGCTGTTGGATTTGTTATGAAGCATCGTTTCAATATAAATCCTAACCATTCTAAAAATTATATCTCTATGCTTAACGAGTTGTGCTACTCCTGCTAAAAACCTTAAATCTTCATAACCTAATCGCTTACATACATCCTGGTAATTATCCGTGAAGCAAGACGTATAATAGAGTAAGCGTGTTGTAGCATCGCCAAGATTATTTAAATATTCAATAGCTCCGTCTCTCACTCCAGCTATGGCGCGATCAAGCCTTAAAGCAAGTTCTTTATCGGACCCAATTTTTTCGATAATCGATTTACTGTAATACATAACCTGCCCCTGTTGTGTACAGAGTTGATCATGGGCTATGTTGTCGCCTGGGCACAGCGATCGCACTCGCATTTTTAAAAGTAAAATGAAGAATATCCACTGACCTATTTTCTAAGCTAATGGGTGCTTTTTAATAATTGATGTGATGAATTAGCAGCCGTTGAATAGACTTAGAATTATCTTCATTTATTAATTCTGAGAGGAGTGAAGAGAGATGTTTAATAGTTACATAATTTATAGGCCGGGTAAGCGCAAGCGCCACCCGGCATTAATGCAGGTATTACAACCCTTTCTTATCCATCCACACCGCCAGATCCACCAGACGGTTTGAGAATCCCCATTCGTTGTCATACCACGCGAGGATTTTCACCATATTCCCGCCAATCACCAGCGTGGAAAGTCCGTCAATAATTGAGGAGCGCGGGTCGCCCTGGTAATCGCTGGAGACCAGCGGTTCATCGCTGTACCCCAGAATACCTTTCAGCGGGCCACTGGCGGCCGCGTGGCGGAAGGCCTCATTTACCTCTTCGACGGTCACGCTACGGCTCAGCGTCACCGTTAAGTCGACAATCGACACCACCGGAACCGGCACGCGCAGGGAATACCCGGTCAGCTTACCGTCCAGGGAGGGGATCACTTTCCCCAGCGCTTTCGCCGCGCCACTGGAGTAAGGCACAATCGACAGCGCCGCCGCGCGCGCGCCGCGCAGATCCTTCTCAGGCTGGTCGTGCAGCGCCTGGCTGTTGGTGTAGGCATGCGTCGTGTTCATCAGGCCATGCTCAATCCCGAACTGCTGATGCAGCACCTGAGCCGCCGGCGCCAGACCGTTGGTGGTGCAACTCCCGTTACTCACCACAACGTGCCGGGCGGGATCGTACTGGTCATGATTGACGCCCATAACAATCGTCAGGTCGTCGTTCTTTCCGGGGGCGGAGATAATGACGCGTTTTGCGCCACCGTGGGTGATATGTACCGCCGCTTTTTCCCGTTCCGTAAAGAAGCCGGTGGCCTCAATCACCACGTCCACGCCGACATCACGCCACGGGATATTCGCCGGATCGCGTTCGCTGAATACGGTGATCCTCTGCCCGTCGACCTGCAGCGCGCCGTCGGCCGCTTCAACGGGAGCGGGCAGTTTCCCCAGCAGGGAGTCATGTTTCAGCAGATGGGCGAGGGTCTTGCTGTCCGTCAGATCGTTGATGGCCACAATCTGCAGATCCGGGTTGCCCAGCGCCGCGCGCAGGAAATTACGTCCGATACGGCCGAAACCGTTAATACCGACCTTAACCATGGTGCACTCCTTATCTCTGTTGTCTGGAGTCACTGTAGGCGTCAGGCGGGATGGCGTAAACGACAAAAAAGGATCAGATTACGCCATTTTCCGGCAGTGAAATCGCTGGCGATACTCGCCCGGGGTGAGGTGGAGCTGTTTCTCGAACACGCGCCGCAAATTAATACTGGTGCCAAACCCGCTTTGCTCAGCAATGCGCTCAAGGGGATCGCTGGTCTGCTCAAGCAGCTGGCGGGCCGCGGCCAGACGCGCTTCGGTCACGTAGCGGGCAGGCGAGACGCCCGTCTCACGGGTAAACACGCGGGTGAAATTGCGCGGGCTCATCGCCGCTTTTTCAGCCAGAGTTTCCACACACAGGTCGGCGGTGAGGTTCTGCAGCATCCAGGCCTGCAGCTCGCTTATCGGACCCGATGTGCCGGGCTGCTGCAGGTTGTAGCGACTGAACTGCAGCTGCCCTCCGGGGCGGCGCAGATACATCACCATATCCTGCGCCACGTCGCGGGCGAGGGTAAATCCGTAGTCGTCTTCCACCAGCGCCAGGGTCAGATCAAACCCGGAACTCACGCCGCCGGAGGTCCAGATGGGACCGTCCTGAATATACAGCGGGCCGCCTTCGACCCGAATTGACGGGTACTGAGCCTGCATGGTCTCCAGCAGCCGCCAGTGGGTGGTCGCGCGACGACCGTCCAGCAAGCCGCTCTGGGCGAGCAGCATCGCACCGCCGCAAATGGAGGCGATCCGCCGTGCATGGGGCGCGGCGAGATGCAGCCAGTCCACCACGGCGAGGCTCTCCTGCTCGTTCACCCCGCGACCGGTAATGATGATGGTATCCAGCGGCTCACGGGGATCCAGGTCCGGCAGGCGATAGTCCGCCAGCAGATTGAGGCCTGACTGGCCGTGGATCACCTGGTGCGGTTGGGTGGTCGCAATGATGATGCGATAGCAGGGGTTCGCCAGTCCTTCCGGGTGCAGCCGGTTGGCCTGCATCAGAATGTCGGCGATACCGGCGGCTTCAAACAGCATGCCGCCGTCAGGAACAATAATCAGGATCTTCTTCATGTCCTGAAAAGTACCTTTATTACAAAATAAGTCAAGTGCGCCCGCACTTCACGTTTCTGGCAAAGCAAAGCGATTTAAGTTGTTTGTGATTTCAGATGTTATCCCCGATCGTCAGGGTACTGTCTCTGGCGAAACGGCGTCTGAAGGAATGGGTAAACGAAGCTCCCTCTATTTACATCCGCAACAACGCAATCAAATCAACCATCTCGCATCGGGATTTCTGTGGCGAAGCGAACTGCCCACCTGGCTGTTGATCGTGACGATTTATGCGGGCTGGTTTGCCACGCTGGCGTTCTGGCAAACGCTCGGCCTGCTGCCCGCCACGCTGCTGCTGACAGGGTTTACCGCCTGGTACATGTCCCTGCAGCATGAGCTGATCCACGGACATCCCACGCGTTTTGCCTGGCTTAACCAGCTATTTGGCACGCTCCCGCTGGCGGTGTGGTACCCGTATGGCCTGTACCGGGATTCTCATCTGGCCCACCACCGGTACGATAGCCTGACCCATCCGGTGGATGATCCGGAGTCGTACTATTTTACCGAGGAGAGCTGGGCGCGCTTTTCCCCCTGGCAGAAGCGTGCGATCCGCGCCCGAAATACCTTTGCCGGACGGCTGCTGCTGGCGCCGCTGCTGGATATTCTGCAGACACTGGGCAGCGCCGTCGCGGCGTTTCGTTATCTACAGCTGCGGGCGATGACGATGTGGCTGGTTCACATCACGCTGCTGGCGGCACTCTTCGCCTGGATGACGCACGTCGGTTATTCCCCCGTCTGGTTTGTGCTGGCGGTCAGTTATCCGGCGCTGGCGCTGACCAAGGTCCGATCGTTCTACGAACACCGTGCGGCCGATGACCCGTTCGCGCGCTCCGTCATCAACGAGGCCGGGCTGTTCT
Organism: Enterobacter sp. WCHEn090032; assembly: GCF_003986875.1. Classification (NCBI taxonomy): domain Bacteria; kingdom Pseudomonadati; phylum Pseudomonadota; class Gammaproteobacteria; order Enterobacterales; family Enterobacteriaceae; genus Enterobacter; species Enterobacter sp. WCHEn090032. The sequence goes on along the minus strand of NZ_RXRN01000013.1, from coordinate 35,321 downwards.
GGCGGATACTGTTTTTAAATCTCAACTACCATTCAGTACACCATGATTTACCCGGCGTCCCCTGGTACGCGCTGAAGCGTATCTACCAGCAGAACCGGGAGGCGTACCGGGAGCGAAACCACGGTTTTCTCGTCAGGGGCTATGGCGAATGGTTACGCCAGTTCTGGGCTGCGCCCGTCGATGTCACCGTTCATCCCGGAGCTCAACAAGGGGAGAAGTATGAGTAACCTGCTGGCGTTTCCCATGTACGCGGTAGATCGCGCTGACACCCGCGCGCTCAGGCGGACGGTAAAAGGTTTGCTGGCCGCGCGCGGTGTGCCCGTCGAGGGTGACCCGGACTGGCCGGAGTCTGAACTGCTGACGCACTGGCAACAGCCCGGGCTTATTCTCAGCCAGACCTGTGGTTATCCGCTGATCACGCGGCTCCCGGACGTGCAGGTGGTCGGCTGTTTTCACTACACGGCACCCGGTTGTGAAGGGTATCAGTACCGCAGCGTGCTGGCGGTGCGTGCGGAGGATCGGCATCTCTCGCTGGCTGATTTTCGCGGACGCCGGGCGGTATGTAATTCGGCCGACTCGCAGTCCGGCTATCATGCGCTGCGAAAAAAAGTGGCTCCCCTGGTGAAGGACGGCCCGTTTTTCGCGCAAACGTCCTTTAGCGGCAGCCATCGCCAGTCGCTGATTGAGGTCAAACGTGGGGCAGGGGATATCGCGGCCATCGACTGCGTTACCTGGGCATTGCTCCAGCGTCACGAGCCGGAGCGGCTTGCGGGGCTGGCGGTCATTGACCGCACCCCCCTGACGCCAGGATTGCCGCTCATCACCTCACATCACACCTCGCCTGAAACCCTGAGCGCCATTCGCGATGCGCTCCACGCGCTGGTGAGTTCACCGGCACACCGGGAGGTGTGCGACGCGGTGTTGATCGGCGGTTTTAGCGTGGTGACGCGTCAGGCTTACGCCGTACTGTCCGACTGAAAAATCCCCTGCGCATCGTTAAAACAGCGCAGCGCCAGCGAGGAGACGGGTTTCTGTCGGCGCATAATCAGGCCGACAGGGGCCTCGATATCCGCGTCGGCAATCGGGACTATCCTGAAATGGCTGTTTAACTCTTCCAGCCCGTTGTTCAGTGGCATCACCGCACAGCACACGCCGCTCTGAACCGCCTGAATGATCTGGTACGTGGAGTCGCTTTCAAACACCGACGTCGGTTCGATGCCGGCAGACTGGAAGCTGGCCTCCATATGCGCCCGGTAGTGCATCCCCTTCGTCAGAAACCCCAGCGGAAACGCCGTCAGATCGGGCCAGGTCAGTCTCTCCTGGCTTAACCGGAAATGGCGGGTGTCGTGCAGCAGGCCCATCTTCGTTTTGGGCAACTGGATAATGTCGAACAGGCTGGTGTCGATGCTGTTCAGGTAGCAAATCCCCAGTTCGAGCTGGTTGCGGCTGACGCCATCGGCAATCTGCGCCGAGGACATGGAATAGAGGCTGTAGGTCAGCTCCGGGTATTTTTGCGTCAGCAGGCGAATGAAGATCATCGGATCCACGCTCGCCAGCGGCACCATCCCCAGGCGTAATTCACCCACCACCTGGCCTTTGCACAGCGACGCTTCCGCCTGTAACCCGTCGTGCGCGGCCAGCAGCGCGCGAGCCCACGCGAGAATGCGTTCCCCCTCCGGCGTAAACCCTTCAAAGCGCTGTCCGCGCACAATCAGCACCAGCCCCAGCTCCTCCTCCAGGCTGCGGATACGCATGGAGAGGGTCGGCTGGGTGATGTTGCACTGGGCGGCCGCTTTACCAAAGTGCCGGGTCTCGTCGAGTGCGATTAAATACTTTAACTGTTTAATATCCATGGTTTTCTCTGCGCGAAAGGCGTTACAGCATGCGGATCTCTTTTGAGCGCAGGGTGATGCGAACCGGAACCGATTTATAAGACGGCGTACCGCTGTCCTTGTCCAGATAATCGAGCGGGACCAGTACGTTGGCCTCCGGGTAGTAGGCGCCGACAGAGCCCGGGGCGATGCTGTACGCCACCACGGTGATGTCTTCCAGACGCTGAACGCTGCCGGGCAGGGCGGTTTCGATATCCACCCGGTCGCCATGCTCCAGTCCTGACTGCGCCATATCCTCCTCGTTCATAAACAGCACGTCGCGGCGACCAAACACGCCACGATAACGGTCGTCGAGGGCGTAAATGGTGGTGTTGTACTGGTCGTGACTGCGCAGCGTGATCAGGCGCAGAACGTGCTCACCCTCACCGCTGGCGTTCTCATGAACCCCGTCGAATACCGAGAACATCGCTTTTCCCGTCGCCGTTGGCCAGATACGTTGCGTTGGCGGCAGCGGCATACGGAAACCGCCGGGAACGCGGATCCGCGCGTTGTAGTGCTCAAAGCCTGGAATGGTCTGCTCGATCAGATCGCGGATGCGGTCGTAATCCTCAACCAGCGTCATCCAGTCCACGCGCGTGGACGGCAGGGTCGCTTTCGCCATACCGGCGACGATAGCCGGTTCAGACCGGAGTAGCGGTGAGGCGGGTTTCAGCTTGCCGGAAGAGGCATGCACCATCGACATAGAGTCTTCAACGGTGATGGACTGACGGCCTGTTGCCTGCATATCCAGCTCGGTACGACCCAGACACGGCAGGATAAACGTCTCTTTACCCACCAGCAGATGCGTACGGTTCAGCTTAGTGCCGATGTGGACGCTCAGATCCAGAGTGCCCATCGCCGGGAAACCGCGTTCATGGTCGGGCATCGCCACCGCAAAATTACCGCCGAGGCAGATAAGCGCTTTTGCCCGGCCGTCAATCATCGCCTGCGTCGCCTGCACCGCGTCATGCCCATGGTGAGATGGCGGCTCAAAACCGAACACCTCCTTCAGACGGTTCAGGAAGGCCGGTGTGGGCTTCTCGCTAATCCCGACGGTGCGGTTTCCCTGCACGTTTGAATGGCCGCGCAGCGGGCATATTCCCGCGCCGGGTTTGCCAATATTGCCCCGCAGCAGCAGCACGTCAGCGATCAGGCGGACATTAGCCGTCCCTTTATTGTGCTGGGTAATCCCCATCCCGTAGGTAATGATGGTGGCATTCGATTTCGCATAGGCCCCGGCGACCTTTTTGAGCGCTGCCTGGCTCAGACCCGACTCGCGCTCAATATCCTCCCAGCGGGTTTGTGCGATATCTGCGGCAAACGCCTCAAAGCCCTGGGTGTGTTCGGCAATAAAGGCATGGTCGAGCACGCCGCCGCGTTCGGCCTCCATTTCCAGCAGGTGTTTGGCAAGACCTTTCAGCGCGGCGGCATCGCCCCCGGCCTTCACCTGGAAATAGGTTGAAGCGATATCCGTGGAGCCGTAGGTCGCCATTTCAATCACGCTCTGCGGATCCGCAAAACGTTCCAGCGCGCGCTCGCGTAACGGGTTAAAGACGATGATTGGCACATTGCGCCGGGACAGCTCATGAAGGGTGCCCATCATGCGCGGATGGTTGGTGCCGGGGTTATGGCCGATGGAGATCACCAGTTCAGTCTTGTCGAAATCGTCCAGCGAGACGGTGCCTTTGCCGATGCCAATCGAACGTGGCAAACCGACGCTGGTGGCTTCATGACACATATTCGAGCAGTCGGGGAAGTTATTGGTGCCGTATTCCCGGGCAAACAGCTGGAACAGATACGCCGCTTCGTTAGACGCCCGCCCGGAGGTATAGAACTCAACCTGGTCCGGGTCGAGCCCGCGCATCACCTCGCCAATGCGTTGAAACGCCTCGTCCCATTCCACAGGCCTGAAGGTGTCGCTTTCCCGGTCATAGCGCAGGGGATGCGTCAGCCGACCGTATCCTTCCAGTTCAAAGTCCGATTTTGCCAGCAGCGAGGTGACGCTGTTTTCGGCCAGAAACGCCGGGGTCACGCGTTTGGTGGTCGCTTCCCAGGTCACTGCTTTGGCACCGTTCTCACAAAACTGGAACGTTGATTTGTGTTCTTTGTCAGGCCACGCGCAGCCCGGGCAGTCAAAACCGTCAGGTTGATTGGTGCGCAGCAGCGTCGCCGGGGCATCAAAGGTATCCATTTGGGTACGTACCGCGATGGCCGTGGCCTTCAACGCGCCCCAGCCTCCGGCAGGGCCCGCATAATGTCTGATACCGGGTACTGCGCGTCTTTTCTTGTTCATACCAACTCCTGATCTGTTCAGTCTTACAACGGCGGCATCACGAAAACCACTGAAATGGCAATAAGTAACAGCAATGACGCCCGGCTCACGCAGGCGAGGCGGCACTGCAAAATGACTTATCTAAAATGTTATTTAATTCAGTGGATTATATGACGTGTTGCTTAAAGATTTAAAGAAATTATAACGAAATTTTATCATTTTAATAATAAATCTTATCTATCATGCGGTAGGTGCGATAAATGGCAACGAGCAGGGCGGATGTAGCATCATTAAAATTTCGAATGAAACAGATGAGGGTAGGGAAAAGCCATTCATCACGCCCGGTCTGGGGTGAAGCGCATTTTTCACTGGAGATAAAGCCGGAAAGGTTTACTCGGGCTTAATGATTAATGGATATAATTTATGTCTAAGTGGTGAATTATCACAACATGAAATATAACTTATTTTGAGCTGTGAAATTAACGCCGCGCAGCATAAAGGAAATGTCTGAATGGCGATCGCGAATGGCGTTAAATATTAAAGATGCCCTGTTAGTGCAACAAATAATTTATCGTCGATATATTTTTCTGACATCACGAATACGGGAATTCTACTAATTATGGTAGTGGCGATAATAGCCGTATTGGGTTAATGAAACTGGTTCTCTTTTGGTGTTTTTTCCTTTTAAAACAGCAAATTAAAATGTTGGTTGGTTGGGAAATAAGCGCATGTAAGACATTTCACGCCTTTTGATCAGATTAATCCTATAATTTTCCGACTGCTTCATTAACCACCACTTCCGTGGCGGTAAATATTGAATTGATGCGAAGCTCATGTAAACTTGTTTACCGTTTGTCAAAATATGTCAGGAAGACACAGGGCCTTATTCTGAAGGGCTCGTGCGGTAGCTATGCCCGTAAACCAGTAACGCCCCGAAATTATCCTGGCTATTTTAACAATAGCACTTAAGTCAAACTCCATCCCCTTTTCTCCATCATCGAAATATCGCTACGGAAAAGCATATGAAAATGCGCGTACTGTTTTCACTTCTGTTTGTAATGGCGGTGGCGGGCTGTAAAGCGCCGCAGAAACCTGTGATCAATGACGATACGATCGAGACCAGCCAGGTCAACGGCGTGACCTTAACCCACCGTCATGCGGTGACGCCGCCGACGGAGTTCACGCCGGTCAACGCACCGTATCGTGCCATGTATCCGGCCTCCCTGATGAGCCGTCCTGACTTTGGCGGCAAGGTTATCCGCACGCTCGATACCGGAAAAACGTACGTGGTGCTGGGGCAGGTTGAACACTACTGGATGGCGCTTGCCGATGAAGGTAACGATCAGCTGATTGGTTACGTCCCGATGCGTGCCGTGATTAAAGCTGATCAGTATGAAGCTGCCGTGCGTAAACAGGCCATTCGTCCTAAGGTGCGTAAAAAAGCGACCTGTGTTGATGTCGATGGTAACAGCAAAGCCTGCAAAGACAGCGCTAACGGTACCTGGATCCTGAACTAACGGCGTCATGAGCGCATTTTTATGAATAATAAAAATTTTCATACGCTGTGGTTACTCTTTTACGCGGTGGTTTTCGCCCTTGTCAGTGGTTGTACGTCGTCTTCACACAGCGACCCTTCCCGCTACAATCTGCAGTTTCAGGCCCATCCACAAATCAATGAATCTGCGCCGCTTAAGGTTCGGGTGTTGTTGCTGAAATCCGATGCGGATTTTATGTCCAGCGACTTCTACTCCCTGCAAAACAACGCGTCAGCCACGCTTGGCGCGAATTTGCTGAACAGCGATGTTTTCTTCCTGATGCCGGGACAGCTGTCTAAAACCCTCAGCGGGCAAAGCTCTCCGGAGGCCCGCTACATCGGTGTGATGGCGGAATATCAGATGCTGGATGGCAAAAAATGGCGCGTTTCACTCCCTCTGCCTGTGCCTGGCGAAAATCATATCTACCAGTTCTGGAAATGGTCCGCAGATGAGCTTCAGGCCAACGTCTTTCTCGACGTGAACGGCATTCGGGTCATCAGCCAGTAACGCGCTTCATAACAGGAAACACATCATCATGACCAAAGCAGAAAAGGTCGTCTGGACCGAAGGCATGTTCCTGCGTCCACACCATTTTCAGCGGACTGAAAGTTATCTGCTCAACCATGTTCGTGAATGGGGTGCGCTGCAGCGTTCTTATCTGTGGGGCTTTCTCGACGTTGAACTGGATGAAGCGATGCTTCGCCAGGGATGCATTGCCCTGAGCTACTGCAGCGGGTTGCTGCCGGACGGCACCTTTTTCCAGGTCCGTAACGGGCGCAACGGTCCTGTGCCGCTGAAAATTCCTGACAACCTCACCAATGAAAAGGTGGTGCTCGCGCTGCCGGTTCGTCGTGGCGAGAAAGAAGAGGTGATTTTTAGCGAAGAGCCAGCCTCACTGGCGCGCTTTATCGCGTTCGAGCAAGAGGTGGAAGACGATAACGCCATGTCGGTGGGAGATGCCACCGTCCAGTTTGGCCGCCTGCGTCTGACCCTGATGCTGGAAAAAGATCTCACCGCCGAATGGACCGCCATCGGCGTGGCGTTTGTGGCTGAGAAACGTAACGACAACCACGTGCGGCTCGATAACAGCTACATCCCGCCGATGCTGAACGCCAACAACAGTCCGCAGATCTACAGCATGATTAACGATCTGCACGGCTTGCTGGTGCAGCGCAGCCAGCAGATTGGCGGTCGTCTGCGCCAGCCCGGCCGCTTCAACACCTCTGAAATGATCGAGTTTACGCTGCTGTCGCTGGTTAACCGTCATCTGGGTGAGGTGTCTCATTTAAAAACCCTCCCGCTGGTGCACCCGGAAACGCTGTGGCGCAGCTGGCTGCCGTTTGCCACCGAGCTCACCACCTGGACGTCGCAACGCACCGCGGAAAGCGTGCTGCCGATTTACGATCATGACGATCTGGCAAACTGCTTCAGCAAACTGATGCTGATGCTGCGTCAGGGACTGTCGCTGGTGATGGAAGACCACGCGATCCAGCTGCCGCTTAACGAGCGCTCTCATGGCCTGAACATCGCCACGGTGCCTGAAACCAGCATGGTGCGTGAGTTTGGTTTCGTGCTGGCGGTAAAAGCCAACGTGCCAGGCGAACACCTGCAAACCCATTTCCCGGCCCAGATGAAGATCGCACCGGTCTCAAAAATCCGCGATCTGGTCCAGCTGCAGCTGCCGGGCATAATGCTGCGCGCCATGCCGGTCGCGCCGCCGCAGATCCCGTGGCATGCCGGCTACAGCTACTTCGAGCTCGAGAAGGGCAGCGAGCTGTGGCACGAGATGGATAAGTCCGGCGCATTCGCCCTGCATCTTGCAGGGGAGTTCCCGGGGCTTGATATGGAGTTTTGGGCCATCCGTAGCCCGACAGAATAATAAAGCGAGCGCTTAATATGCAGGAACGACAGGACACCGGCAGTGATGCCGCGTTTACCGGAGCCAGTAGCAACAATCAGCTGGTGGCGGCCGCCAACCCGCTGCTTAATGCGATCCCGCAGATCCGTCATTCGGTGTCGCATGACGATCAGGTGGCGTTGCGCCAGCGTCTGATCGATGAGATTCGCCGTTTCGAAGTCCGCTGCCAGCAGGCGGGGCTGCCCTACGAAGTGATCGTCGGGGCGCGTTACTGCCTGTGCACAGCGCTCGATGAGGCCGCCGCGCTTACCCCCTGGGGCAGCAGCGGCGTCTGGTCAAGCAATGGGCTGCTGGTGACGTTCCATAACGAAACGTGGGGCGGCGAGAAGTTCTTCCAGCTGCTGGCGCGCCTGTCGCAAAACCCGCGCGAGCATATCCTGCTGCTGGAGATGATCAACTACTGTCTGCTGCTTGGCTTCGAAGGACGCTACCGGGTGCTGGACAATGGCCGCACCCAGCTTGACACCATCAAGCAGCGTCTGTGGCAGATGATCCGCGGCGTGCGCGGCAGCTACCCGCCGCCGCTCTCGCCCCATCCGGAAGATGGCCCGGTGCTGCGTAAACTGTGGCGGCCGATGGTGCCCCTGTGGGCCTGCGTGGCGCTGGCCGGGTTTATCGCCTGCCTGTTCTACATCATTCTCAACTGGCGTCTTGGCGACAACACCAACCCGGTGCTGGCGAAGATTTACCAGTCCCAGCTGCCGGAAACCACCATCCAGCAACCGGCACGCCAGATGCCCGCGGTGCTCAATCTGCGTGGTTTCCTGAAGCCGGAAATCGAGGCGGGTCTGGTGGCGGTGAAGGACGAAGCGGACCGCAGCGTCGTTATCCTGAAGGGTGATGGTCTGTTTGCCTCCGCCTCGACCGTCGTGCGCGACCGCTATGAACCGGTTATCAACCGCATTGCACAGGCGATGAATAACGTCAGCGGCAAAATTCTGGTGGTGGGCTACAGCGACAACGTGCCGATTCGCAGCGCGCGCTTTGCCTCTAACTATGAACTCTCTCTGGAACGTGCCCGCTCGGTACAGAAAATGCTGCAGGGAAGCCTCTCTCAGCCTGGCCGCGTGAAAGCGGAAGGGCGGGGCGAGATTAACCCGGTAGCGCCGAACACGACGCCAGAAAACCGCGCCCGTAACCGCCGTGTGGAAATTACTCTGCTGGTGTCGCCTGAAAATACGCAGGCTGAGCTGAACGGATTGCCGCAAGGAAACTAAGGATGCTGACTACACTTCTTTCCATTTTGACCAATCGCATTCTGTGGAGCTTCCTCGGCGTAACGGCGCTTGCGGCGGTGATCTGGATGATTGGTCCCCTGTTGTCCATCGTGGACACCCGACCGCTCGAATCTGAGCAGAACCGTATTATCAGCATCGCCGTGGTCTATCTGCTCTGGGCGCAGGGCCACATTCTGCCGCGGCTGTACAATGCCTGGCTGAACCGCAAGCTGATGGACAAGCTCAATGAGAACACCACCAGCCCGGAAGCGGCGGATCCGCAGAAACGGCTGAACAACGAGGAGCAGATCCTCGCCAGCCGCTTTGATGAAGCCGCGCAGATGCTGAAAAAAGCGCACTTCAGCAAAGCGGGACAGGGTGCCCAGTGGACGCAGCGTTTTAGCACGCAATATCTGTATCAGCTGCCATGGTACGTCATTATCGGCGCGCCAGGTTCGGGGAAAACCACGGCGCTGGTGAATTCCGGCCTGCAGTTCCCGCTGGCCGACCGGTTCGGTAAGACCGCGCTGCGGGGCATTGGCGGTACGCGTAACTGCGACTGGTGGTTCACCAACGAGGCGGTGCTGCTGGACACGGCGGGTCGCTACACCACGCAGGAGAGTGAGCAGGTGCAGGACGCCGGCGAATGGCTGCAGTTCATGGGGCTACTGCGCAAGTATCGCCGCCGCCAGCCGATCAACGGCGTCATCATTACCATCAGCATTTCTGACCTGCTCACCCAGTCTGCCGAGGCGTCACGCCAGCAGGCGGTGAACCTGCGTCAGCGTCTGTCTGAACTGCATGAACAACTGGGCATTCGCTTCCCGGTCTACGTGATGGTAACCAAGGCCGACCTGCTTAAAGGCTTCCGCGCCTGGTTTGCCGACTACGACAAAGCGCAGCGCGACCAGATCTGGGGCTTTACCCTGCCATGGGAGCAGACCAAACACGCCGATTTCGACCTGATGGGCAACTTCCATCAGGAGTTTTCGCTTTTACAGCAACGCCTGGATGCCGGGCTGCCGGAAACCATGCTCAAAGAGCATGACGCGAAAACCCGTGCCGAAGCGTATCTCTTCCCGCAGGAGTTCGCTGCCCTGCGTCCGCTGCTGGCGGATTACCTGAGCACGGTCTTCGCCCGCTCCAACTTTGAAACCGAGTTCTCCCCACGCGGGATTTACTTCGCCAGCGGTACTCAGGAAGGGATGCCGTTCGACCGGGTGATGGGCGAACTGAACCGCGCGCTGTCGCTGCCGGAAGGGGATGAGTCCGCACACTGGGATTCGGTCAGCAAAGAAGCGCCTATTCCGGGCGCAAAAGGCCAGAGTTTCTTCATTAAAAACCTGCTGCAAAACGTCATTTTCCAGGAAGCCGGCATCGCCGGTGAAAACCGCTGGTGGGAACTGCGCAACCGGGCGGTGATCTGGTCTGGCTACGCGGCGCTGCTGGCCCTGCTGGTGATCCTGGGTGGCCTGTGGCTGACCAGCTATGCCAAAAACAAGGCTTATCTGGACGAGGTGGATGCGAAGGTGCCCCTGCTGGACCAGCAGAGCAAAGCGTTGCAGAACCAGCCTCAGCGCGATCTGTTCGATTTGCTGCCGCTGTTGAACGGGCTGGTTGACCTGCCGAAAAGCGACGCCTTTGACGTCAATGACCCACCGGTCTCCCGCCGTATGGGGCTCTACCGTGGGGATGACGTCAGCGACGCCGCCCAGTCGCTGTACCAGAAAGCGCTGGATCAGATGCTGTTGCCTGCCGTCGCCATGCACATTACCACCTGGCTTCGTAACGACAACGGCAGCGATGTGGAATACAGCTATGAAGCGCTGAAGGCTTATCAGATGCTCTACCAGCCGAAGCACTATGACGGTAAATTCCTGCACTCTTGGGTGATGCTCAACCTGCAGCGTAACCTGCCGCAGAATGTGACGAAGGCGCAGCTGCAGCAGCTTGAATGGCACCTGACGCAGCTGCTGGAGCCGAAAATTCAGGCCTCCCCGTACGCGCAGGACGAGTCCCTGGTGGCGCGCGAAAGAGCGATGATCAACCAGCAGCCGCTTTCCACGCGCGTGTACGGTCGTCTCAAGCGCCTGCTGGAGCATGATGAAAACCTCAAGCCGGTCTCCCTTTCCGACCTGGGCGGACCACAGAGCGAGCTGGTCTTTTCCCGCAAAAGCGGTAAGCCGGTGAGTGAAGGTGTGCCGGGCCTCTATACGCCGGACGGCTACTGGAAAAGCTTTAACAGCCAGATTGACAGCGTCACCACGGCACTGCACGAGGACGACGCCTGGGTGCTGGGGGCCAGCACCGCGCAGGAAGATAAACAGCAGATCGATAACGCCGTGCGCCAGCTCTACATGCGCGACTTTATCGCTAACTGGGATAGCTTTCTTGCCGACATTCAGCTGAATAACAGCGCCGATCTTTCCCAGCGCATCAACACCGCGCGCCTGCTCTCGGGCGCAAACTCGCCGCTGCGCCGTCTGGTGCAGAACCTGAGCCAGGTACTGACGCTGTCGCGTAATGCACCGACGCCGGAAGAGGCGGGTAAAGCACAGGAGCAGAGCAACCGGGCGACCCGCACCCTGGAAGCGCTGTTCAGCAATAATGACAATGCCCCGACGCAGGCTGCGGTAGTTACCCAGGCGCCGGAGCAGCTGGTGACCGACCACTATGCGCCGATGATTGAGCTGGCCCAGCCGCTGGAGAAGGGCGGGAAAACCATCGTCTTTGATGATTTTCTCAAGCAGGTGGATGAGCTGTATCGTTACCTGACCGCCGTACAGGACGCCGCCAACAGCGGCATGCCGGCCCCGGGCGGCGAGGCGATCAGCCGCCTGCAGGCCAGCGCCGGTCGTCTGCCGGGCGGGCTGCAAACCATGTTCAGCAATATGGCGGTAGGCGCCAGCAGCGACACCCAGCGCCGTGACCTGGAAAACGTGCGTAAGCGAATCAGCGTAGAGGTGGGGGGGTTCTGCCGTCAGGCCATTGCCGGTCGCTACCCGCTGGTGCGCAGCGCCAGCACCGAGGTGACCCCTGACGATCTGGCGCGCATGTTTGCGCCGGGCACCGGACTGATGGACGCCTTCTTCCGCGACAACCTGACCAACAAGGTAGACACCACCCAGGCGAACTGGCGCTTTATGCCGGGCATCGACGGTAAAACGCTGCCGGGCAGCGAAGGGCTGCTGAGACCGTTCCAGCAGGCTCAGTCTATTCGCGATGCCTTCTTTGCTAACGGGGCAACCACGCCGTCCTTCAAGGTGACGGTACGCACCGTGCGAATGGATAACACCATTCTGAACCTGACCCTGGACGTTGACGGCCAGCTGCTGCGCTACAGCCACGGCCCGCAGGCCGTGCAGATCATGAACTGGCCGGGGCCGGGCGGTACCAACCAGGTGCGTATGCAACTGGGCCTGGCGAACGGCAGCACGGCGACGCTGGTGACCAACGGCGCCTGGGCACTGAACCGCTTCTTCGATAAAGCGAGCACCAGCCCGGGGGCGGGGAGCCTGAGCCGTCAGGCCACCTTCAACGTTGACGGACATCAGGTCACGCTGGAGTTTGCGCCTAACAGCATTCGCAACCCGTTCCAGCTTCCTCGTTTCTCATGCCCATAACCGCAAGGACAGCCGTATGACGAATACCCCTGCGATGAACCGCTACAGCTGGTATGGCAAATTACCCAGCGCCGGAGATTTTTTGCAGCGCCGCTTTCCTGACACCTTACAGCGCCAGTGGTCGCACTGGTTTCAGGTCGGTCTGCTGGCCTGGCAACAGGAAGAGCAGCGCAGCGGCGAGCGCCAGTTTCACAAAGCCCCGGTCTGGAATTTTGTTGTACCGCCGATGCTGGGCAGCCAGATGATCCAGATGGGCTGTCTGCTGCCCGGCCGCGACAGCGTTGGCCGCCAGTACCCGGTGTGCCTGCAGCTGAGCTTCGCCCCGTCTGAATGGTCGACCAGCCTGCTCAGCCAGGCTGAGAGCTGGTACCAGCAGATTGGGCGCCTGGGTCTGCACGCGGTGCGCAACAGTTTTTCCGCCTCGCAGCTGGATGAAATGCTGATGACCATTCCGGCGCCGCAGCCCGTCGAGCCGCAAAAGCGTTCCGACATCCTTGACGTGATCGGTTATGACGAGGACGGCCAGAACACCCTGGGCTGGCCACAGGCGGCAGAATGTTTTGATCCCCTTCGGCAGACCAGCTACTGGTGGACCAACCGCTGCGACGGTTACCCGCTGTACACCCACGTTCACAGCGGTAACTTTACCGGGCAGCTTTTCACCCTGCTGTTCGATCCGGCAGGGGGGGCCCGCCCGGGCCGTCACGGTCTCTATCCGCCCATGTTTGAATAAGCAGGGATCTTATGAATATCGAAGAATTTCTCGCGCCAATAAGCCCCGACAAGCCCTGCGGCGAAAACCTGGAGTACGATGCTGATTTTCAGAGCATGAACCAGGCAAGCCTCGGGAAAGCGGAACAGCAGTTTGGCGACACCATTATCCCGGCAGAGCCAGCGGACTGGAACACGGTGGAAAAATTCGCCACCAGCCTGCTGACCCGCACCAAAGATCTTCGCGTGCTGCTGGCGTTAACCCATGCCTGGACACGCCGTCGCGGGCTGGCCGGTTACGCTGACGGATTACTGCTGGTGCAGGAGGCGATCACCCGTTACTGGGAGCCGCTCTATCCGCTGCTGGAAGAGTATGGCGAAACCGATCCGTTTTACCGCATTAACGCCCTGGCGGGGCTGAGCGACAAGTCTGAACTCACCGTCGCGGTGCGCAACGCCTCGCTGCTGCGTTCAAACGGCGATGAAATTTCGCTACGTGATGCCCAGGCGCTGCTGGACGGCAGTAAGACGGAGTGTCCGGACTATCCCGGTGGCCGTCCAAGGCTGATTGACGAGCTCTCCCGCGGCGACCAGCCGGGAACCGCAGCGGTTATCGTCATTAACGAACGGCTGCTGGCGATCCGCGAGCTGCTCACCGGCTATCTCGGCGAGAGCGGCGTGCCGGAGATGGAGCAGTTGCTGAAAACCGTGGGGCTGGTGGCCAGCGCCTGTCAGGTGACCGACATCAGCAAGCTGCTGCCAAACCGTGAGGCGCAGGCTGAACAGCCCGCCGCCTCGCAGCCGATGGCCGCGCAGCCTGTCCAGCAGGTCACCGACTGGCGCAGCGTGCAGGTCACCAGCCGCGCCGATGCTCAGCTGATGCTGGAAAAAGCGAAGCAGTATTTTGCACAGTACGAACCGAGCCACCCCGCACCGCTGATGATTGAACGGGTGCAGCGGCTGTCAGAACTTAACTTTATGGACATTATTCGCGACCTGGCGCCAGACGGCGTTAACCAACTGGAAAACATCTTTGGACGCCGCGAATAACGCGTCCAGGCATTATGACGACAGGCATGGAGCCTGCCGTTTCACCTTCACCGCGCATCTTTGATGGAGAACATCATGGCAATGAGTAACAGTGGGCAGAAATTCATCGCACGTAACCGTGCCCCCCGCGTGCAGATCGAGTACGACGTAGAGATCTACGGTGCAGAACGTAAAATTCAGCTGCCGTTCGTGATGGGCGTTATGGCCGATCTGGTCGGCAAACCGGTGGAAAACCTGCCGGCCGTGGATGAGCGCAAATTCCTCGAAATTGACATCGATAACTTTGACGAACGCATGAAGGCGCTGAAGCCGCGCGTGGCGTTCCAGGTGGACAACACCCTGACCGGCGAAGGTAAGCTCAACGTCGATCTGACCTTCGACAGCATGGACGACTTCCTGCCGGATGCGGTGGCCCGCAAGGTCGAGCCGCTGAACAAGCTGCTGGAAGCGCGTACTCAGCTCTCCAACCTGCTGACCTATATGGACGGCAAAAACGGTGCGGAAGAGCTGATCGCTAAAATTTTGCAGGATCCGACACTGCTCAAATCCCTGAGCCAGTTGCCGAAAAATGACGAAAGCGCGAAAGGTAGCGAGGAATAATCGATGAGCAACCAGACTCAACAACATGAGCAGCAGGCGGGTCAGGCGTTCAGCCAGGATGAATTCAGCGCGCTGCTGAACAAAGAGTTCCGCCCGAAAACCGACCAGGCGCGTTCCGCCGTAGAAAGCGCGGTCAAAACCCTGGCGCAGCAGGCGCTGGAAAATACCGTCACCTTCTCAAACGATACTTACCGCACCATTCAGAACCTGATTGCGGGTATCGATGAGCAGCTGTCACAGCAGGTAAACCAGATTATTCACCACGAAGAGTTTCAGAAGCTGGAGAGCGCCTGGCGCGGTCTGAGCTACCTGGTGAACAACACTGAAACCGACGAGATGCTGAAGATCCGCTTTATGAGCATCTCCAAGCAGGAGCTGGGCCGTACCCTGAAACGCTACAAAGGCGTGGGCTGGGACCAGAGCCCAATCTTCAAGAAAATCTACGAGCAGGAGTACGGTCAGTTTGGTGGTGAGCCGTTTGGCTGCATCGTCGGCGACTACTACTTCGACCACAGCCCGCAGGACGTTGAGCTGCTGGGTGAAATGGCGCGCATCGGTTCGGCGGCCCACTGTCCGTTCATCACCGGTACCGCACCGGGCGTGATGCAGATGGAGTCCTGGCAGGAGCTGGCCAACCCGCGCGATCTGACCAAAATCTTCCAGAACACCGAGTACGCCGCCTGGCGTTCACTGCGTGAATCTGAAGATGCCCGCTATCTGGGCCTGGTGATGCCGCGCTTCCTGTCGCGCCTGCCATACGGGATTCGCACTAACCCGGTCGACAGCTTTGACTTTGAAGAGCAGACCGACGGCGCGAACCACAACAGCTACGCGTGGGCGAACGCCGCGTATGCGATGGCAGCCAACATCAACCGCTCCTTCAAAGAGTACGGCTGGTGCACCTCGATTCGCGGCGTGGAGTCCGGCGGGGCGGTGGAAAACCTGCCGTGCCACACCTTCCCGAGCGATGACGGCGGCGTGGACATGAAATGTCCAACCGAGATCGCCATCAGCGACCGTCGTGAAGCCGAGCTGGCGAAAAACGGCTTTATGCCGCTGGTTCACCGCAAAAACTCTGACTTCGCTGCCTTCATCGGCGCGCAGTCTCTGCAAAAACCGGCGGAGTACCATGACCCGGATGCGACCGCTAACGCGCGCCTGGCGTCTCGTCTGCCGTACCTGTTCGCCTGCTGCCGTTTTGCTCACTACCTGAAGTGCATCGTGCGTGACAAAATCGGCTCCTTCCGCGAGCGCGAGGAGATGGAACGCTGGCTGAACGACTGGGTAATGAACTACGTGGACGGCGACCCGGCGAACTCCTCCCAGGAGACCAAGTCCCGCAAACCGCTGGCGGCTGCGGAAGTGCAGGTGCAGGAAATTGAAGACAACCCGGGCTACTACGCCGCGAAGTTCTTCCTGCGACCACACTACCAGCTGGAGGGGCTGACTGTGTCCCTGCGTCTGGTGTCTAAACTGCCGTCGCTGAAGACGAAAGACGCGTGATAATAGCTGCCGGTCCGTCAGGGCCGGCAGCTATGACGCTGTATATGAAACAGATAATGAATTTGAAGGGAATTATTGATGAAAAAATTCATTATCTATTTCATCGCTTATTTATTGCTTTTGATGTCGGCAATGGTCTTTTTTAGTACATGTATTTACTACCTATTGTTCTTTGACTGGCAACAGGGTGTTTTGAGAGCAATATTGCATGTACTTTGGCTTGTCGGATGTATTGCACTCGCGATGTGCATATACGCTGCCGGTGAGAAAATCAAAAAGTGTTGTTAATCCTTCACTGACCACGTTTAGTTAAGCTGAAAGAGAAATCTAATCTGGAGCAGGAGAAACAATGAAGTTACTTACCCTACATACGTTGCTGTTTGCCGGTCTGTTGGGAGCTGCGCCACTATGGGCTGCTAATGGTCAGAATGACTCATCAAATCTTCTACGCGACCCTAATACGCTGTCCCGTAATGATGTACGAATGAGCGGAGAAAAGTTTCTTGCAGCGTGGCTCGCAAAAGATAACGAGCAGGAGCAGCTTAAGGCGAATATGTACCTGCTTGGGGTAATGGATGCGACGGAGGGCAAATCCTGGTGTGGATATACGGTCGCCTTACCCGGTTCATTACGAGAGAGCATTTATAGCTATTTCAGAAAATTGCCTGAAAACCGTAAGAAAGAAGCTGCAGTGTCGTTAATCACCGAGGCTCTGGCGCAGGATTTACCGTGCAAAAAAGGAGTTCAACCATGAAACCGTTGTATGCACAGTTAAAAGCACAACATTACTCCTCTAACGAAGCGCGTCCTGGTTATGTCCCTCGGGATGATCTCTTTAACGAAATAGGTTACGACGCAAACGTGCTCATCAAATCCAATCCTGGGTATATGAATACTTGCGCAGTGCGAATGAGTCTCGCCCTCTTAAAGTGTGATGTTAAATTTGAAGGACGTTTGGCTATAAAGAATGGACCATATAAGGGTAAAAAAATTGAACCTGGTGCGAAGCTTTTAGCTGACCAACTCTATAAAGCGAGTGTGTTTGGCAAGGCAGAAATCTATACTGATATTCGTGAGGCAGGTCAAAAACTTCGTAACCGTAAAGGTGTGATTTTCTTTAACCGTATAACTAATTACAACGGTGGACACATCGACCTATTGGAGCCGGTAGGGGATAACATGATGCAGTGCAATTCCGATTGTTATACCGACTGCAAAGAGATTTGGTTCTGGGAACTGAGATAACCCTATAGCGTAAATAAAGATATCGCCATGATAAAAAAAACGCTTTGCCTGTTTCTTTTTCTGACTAGTTGCACATCTTATTCTGCTAATACCTACCCTCAATTCTTTCATCAGCAAACTTACAGACAGGTAATGAAAGATTACGTTCTGGCACGCTGTCTTGCTGAGGTGGCAGATGAAGATGCTCAGTTTTCTGCTGATGCAGGACTCAGTGCAAGCGCACTGTTGGAGTGGATGCCTTTCGATGTTGAAAATGGCATGGAGAAAATTGAGGCAGTTATAAAAAAATATAAAGACGAAAAGAACAGCTTTCACTCCGAGCGTTCTCAAAAAATAAAAGGCGTAACCTTAAACTGTTTACGTCTTTATCATAGCGACGAACTGAACAAACTGGTTCCGCAAGTCATCATTGGCGATCCTGAACGTACCTGGATTCAGGATAACCCGCAGTAGTAAAAGACTTCACATTCTTTCCGTTCATTCAGGGGGAATGTAAGACTGTCAAATGACACGGGTCATTTGATATGAGGCAGAGGTAAAATATGGACGGTTTTATTCAGCCCCATGCTTTCCTGTTTGCCATATAAGTGCTTTTTCGAAAGCAATATTGTTCATCCACGAAGAGTAGATATTATGGCTATTGATATGTTTCTGAAGGTCGAGGGTGTTACTGGCGAATCTAAAGATTCTAACCACACCGGCTGGACTGATATTACCTCCTTCTCCTGGGGCGCTTCCCAGCCTGGTAATATGAGCGTTGGTGGTGGCGGCGGTGCCGGTAAAGTTAACTTTAACGATCTGCACGTTAACGCCCTGATCGACAAATCCACCACAGCAATCCTGAAACACTGCGCCAGCGGTAAACACCTGACCAAAGTTGAGCTGTCCGTCTGTAAAGCCGGTGGCCAGCAGGTGGAATACTCCCGCATCACCCTGGAAGATGTGCTGGTCACGTCTGTTCAGTACACCGGTGCAGACAACGGCGATACCGTTGGTGTGACCTATGCATTCCAGGCTGCGAAAGTGAAACAGCAGTACTGGGAGCAGACCACGTCTGGTGGTAAAGGTGCTGAAAGCAGCGCTGGCTGGAACATCAAAGAGAACAAAGAAGCGTAATTGCGCATGTGGCCGGGGAATTTTCCCCGGTCTTTATCAACGTCAAAAGCCCTCAGGATCGGCGGGCATGGTTATAAAAAAGTTATTCGGTGTGTTTGCTGTCACGTTAATGGCGAACGCCTGTGTGTCTCATCCGGCACAATATCAGTCGCTTTCGGTTACGCTAAAGAACAACGAGCCCTGTTTTGCTATTCCTGCTAACTCTGGGGTAGACGCGCCTGTCACCAGTCATTCACCCACCATAATGAAACGCGCGGGAAATGAATGGAAGGCGATATCACCGCCGTCAACGTTTAGCCCTGAGGTGACGTTAACGGTTCAACAATGTCATCAGTGGACGGGGATTACGTGGCAAGCGGGAGAATATGATGTTGCTCTGAAAGGGGCAGGGAAAAACGATTCTATTCGTTATGCGGCTCGTTTCATCTTAGAAGAAGGTCCCTCAGATCAGTTTAAGCTTACGCAGACTGAATAGAATGTGTTAACCCCAAACGCCGCCGTTCTCGCCCCGAGCGAGGCAGCGTTTGAGTGTAATTATATCGGTCGCTGCGAAGCAGATGTTAATTATATTCCCCGGGCACCACATCTGGTGTTATAGAACAATGACCGCACCATCTTGCATTTGCAGATCACTGTTCGCGATGATGCTCAGGACGAATGCAGAGCCTGCAACCGTGAAATTAATTTATGGTGAAAATGGACTATTTACTATTGTTTCTTGTTGTTGTTTTGTTTTTGATTGTTGTAGTTATGGAATTATTCAGTTCTCGTTACTTCAAAAAACACGAAGCTGACTATAACCAGCTACTTTCAGACTACCGGCGCAAAGGATATGATCTGGATCTTGTGACAAATTATGCTTCTTTTTTTGGTTCATTGGCTAATTACCAAAAAATAATCTGGTTTGTACGCCTTTATAAAGGCATCAGAATGAAGTTTACATACGGAAGACCGGTGCAGGAAGAAGCATATCAATACGTGCAGTCGTTGCCGGACGAAAGAATTGGCTGGATGCTAAAGTTACATCGTCGTTATAAAATACAGGCGTTAATATTCACTCTGTGGCTCATTGTTGGATTATATTTTATAACCTTCATTAAATAGTTTTTGTATTCACTTTCTCAACGGATAACAATCATTAGGTGTCCCGACTGCCGGGGCTGGAGCGCTTGTTTAC
Organism: Enterobacter sp. WCHEn090032; assembly: GCF_003986875.1. Taxonomy (NCBI): domain Bacteria; kingdom Pseudomonadati; phylum Pseudomonadota; class Gammaproteobacteria; order Enterobacterales; family Enterobacteriaceae; genus Enterobacter; species Enterobacter sp. WCHEn090032. Next base: position 15,483 of record NZ_RXRN01000013.1, on the reverse strand, counting down.
GGATTAATCATAGGTGCTGCTGGCGCTGCTGGAGGTACGAAAGTAGATTGGTTTGTTGGCGAGAAGAACGGTATCTTAATATTCAGTGGGGAATGATATGATTGCTAATGATATTTTCTCCATTTTTGTGATTTCTCTTTTTGCTCTGTTCTTAATCCTGATGGTTACTTTTTATATTGATTATCGAAAGCACTCGGGTGAAGTTTCGGAAATATATAATGCATTAACGCAAGCCAGATTATTAAGGAAGGAAGATTATCAAATTTGGGAAGGCTTGGGGTTCTGGGGGTTCGGTTTCCGTATCACAATTTTAGCAAGGTTATTACGGGGAAAAAGCGTTAAGCTAACCGACTCTCGAAGGCTTCAATCTCATGCATGTCATGATGTTTTGTCCGGCTTTGAACTCTTCTGGGTTTATTCATATGACAAAAAAATTAAATTCACTATGGTTATTTTTATACTGCTTTTAATTTTGGCGAGTATTAATGAGATATAATTTTTCATTGTCTTTATGATTGATTTTGTAGGCTTAACCCCCAAACGCCGCCGTTCTCACCCCCGAGAGCGGCAGCGTTTGAGCGCTAATCATACCAGCAGGAATACGCCATGCGATTCACGATTATTTCTACGAAACCCGGTCATCAGCCGCCGCAGAGCAGCTGTGATTTTTACGCCCCGGGCGGCACCATTGGGCGCGGTACGGATAACAATCTGGTCTTGCCGGACAATGACCGCACCATCTCGCGTCTGCAGGCCATTGTTCACGTTGACGCCCAGGGCGAATGCCGCGTCACCAACCGTGGCAGCGTCACCCGCGTGGTATTAAATGACATTCCGCTGGAGCGGGGCCGTCAGGTTGAGCTGCAGGATGGCGACATTCTCGGCATTGATGACTACCGCATCGAAGTGACCGAGCTTATCCATGACACCCAGCCGGTGAGCCGCATGGCCGCCAGCATGCAGCAGCAGGCTCGTCCGACCGTTGCGCCAGCACCGGTTGCGCAGCCGAAACCGGCAAGCGCCGCACCGCGCGGTAGGGCTGAGCCAACTGCCGTGCCGTCGGAAATCTGGGACAGCCTGATGCAGGAGTTCTCCATCTCCGACAGCATCTCCCGCAACCGGACGAAACCGCAGCCTGCGGCGTCTCACGATCCCTTCTCCCAGCCCGCCGCACCGGAGCGTAACGCCGAAGATCCGCTGGCGATGTTCAATGACAGCGATCCGAAGCTTGAGCGTAAGAACGTCGATCCAGACACCTTATTCAGCGATGAAGCGTTGTTCAAAAAAGAGAGCATCTTTGATGACGTCACCCCTTCAACCCTGGTGCCACCGGTAGAGAGCAAACCCGCGCCAGCAGAAGAGGCGACGGATGAACTCGACCCGCTGGCCCTGTTTGGGGGGGCGGCCAGCGCGCCAGCCGCACGCAATGATGACCCGCTCGGGCTGATGGGCGGGGCGCCGTTAACTCATCCGGACGAGATTGCCGACCAGAAGCCGGAGCCCAAGCCGGAACCTGAGCCGGAGGAGGACGTGCTGGCCGGGTCCCCGCTGTTTGCCCCTGAACCGCAGGAAGCCCCGCGAGCTGAAGAAGCACCCCCGCGACAGGATTACGCAGGCTTCACTATGCCTACACCGCAGGCCGTTGCGCGCAGTAGCAGTCAGGCGCCTAAGGGACGGCTGCGTATCGATCCGGTCAATAACGCCGCCTCACCCGGCGCCACGGCGAACAACGGTGAGAAGGGCGAAGTGCTGCAGGGCGAGCTGCTGGAGGCGCTGCTGGAAGGTATGGGCCTGAGCGAAATGCAGCCGGTGCCGCAGTTTGACCGGGAAAACATGCGTCAGCTGGGGCAGATCCTCGGTATGTTCTCCCAGGGAACCGTGGCGCTGCTCTCCTCGCGCTCTATCCTCAAGCGTGGCGTCAAAGCCGACATGACCATGGTGCTGGACGACGCTAACAACCCGTTCAAGCTGTTGCCGACCGGGAAAACCGTCCTCATCCAGATGTTCGGTACCCCCATGCCGGGCTTTATGCCGCCGACGAAATCCGTGCGCGACGCGCTGATCGATCTGCAGGCGCACCAGCTGGGGATGATCTCCGGTATTCGCGCCATTATTGCCGCGATGCTCCAGTCCTTTAACCCGGAACAGCTGGAAGAGCAGGCGAAACAGAACGGCATGACCTCTCGCCTGGCGCTGCCGGGAAGCCGCAAAGCCGCCCTGTGGGACTATTTTGTTCGCAGCTACGGCGAGACGGCAGGTGAGATCGAGGATGACTTCCACACCCTGTTTGGCGAAGCTTTCCTTCATGCCTATGACATGGAGGTGAATCAGTACAAAGACTCACAGAGCGGATCGGAAGACAAATGAATATCGCAACGGCTTCTCTCTCCCGCCAGGGGACGCGCGCCAGTAACCAGGATCAGACGGGAGAAACCATTGGGGAACGCTCAGCCTGCTTTGTCGTCTGCGACGGCATCGCTGGCCTGCCGGGCGGGGAGGTGGCCGCTGAACTGGCCCGCAACAGCATTATCTCCCGCTTCGATGGCAACAAACACCTTAATGCGCAGCATATCCGCGACTACGTGCAGACCGCGAATCGCACCATTCTCAGCGAACAGCAGGCCGTGCAGGACTACCGCCGGATGGGCACGACGCTGGTCAGCCTGTTCATTGACCGGGATTATGGGCTGGCCTACTGGGCGCACGCCGGGGACAGCCGCCTGTACCTGTTTCGTCGCGGCTGGCTGTGGCACGTCACCACCGACCACAGCCTGGTGCAGCAGATGAAAGATGCCGGGCACCAGACCGATAACCTGAACAGCAACCTGCTGTATCTGGCGCTGGGGATTGAAAACGGTGGGCCAGAAGCGAGCTATAGCGACGTAGTGCAGGTTGAAGACGGCGATGCGTTCTTACTGTGCACCGACGGCTTCTGGCACGGCGTCAGCGAAGAGCAAATGAAGCAGTCGCTGCATATGGTCAATACGCCGCAGGAGTGGCTGACCTTAATGAACCAAATCATTCAAAAGAATGGCGAACAGGAGGGGAATGCTCAGGATAACTATACCGCCCTGGCGGTATGGATGGGCAACCCTCAGGATACAACATTGCTGCACACCCTCTCTGATGCAGCACAATTTCTTCCCTGCGGAACTGATTAGACACACAAGGAACGCTATGAAACTTTGGCTATCGGGTTTGGCACTTCTGGTGGTGACCTCCACCGCTCAGGCTGAGAATTTCCGCATCGTGCAGTCTCCTGCGCAGAAGCTGGATATCTGGATCGACAACATCAAAGACAACACCCCGCAAAGCTGGTGTAAGCCAGAGGTGGCGCTGCGTATCGTGGCGAACGGCAAGAAAGACGTCTCTGTGCTGGAAAACTTTGTCCCGCGTCTTGGCTCGCTGCTGGAGCACCAGTGCAGCAAACTCAATAAACTCAGCTGGACGCTCAACGATCCGGCGGGCACGACGCTGGCACAGGGCACGGCAGGCAAAGCGCAGGATTGGGCGCTGGTGGTGAAACAGGCGCAGGCTGCGCCCGCCGCGACCGAAACCGCTGCCAGCGGCGCATTACTCCCGCCAGACCAGAATGTGGCTACCCAGACTGCGCCCGCCGACCGCACGCCGTGGCAGGAGTTTACCCTTCAGGACGGCTGCCATCTGCGCACCTTCTGGGAAGGTGGTGCATCCGCACCGGCGCTCTTTATTCCGGATTCTGAGACCACCCGCTGCGGTAACGGCAGCTGGCTGAGCGGACACACCGTTATCTCCCAGTCACACAACGGCGGGCAGAAAGAGATGGCCGTGACCTACATTCACGGCTTCCCGGTGACCGGGTTGAACCAAAACGCCGACCCGGAAAACGCCCTGATCACTTCCGTCAACAAAGAGCGCATGGTCTTCAGCACCTCTGACAGCGATCAGAGCTGGATGATCCTGCCTTACGATGACGCCCTGAACAGCTGGAAGAGCAACGGCACGGTGGCGGTAGAAATTTCGCGCGAAGTCGCCAGCGACGATGCAAAACTGCAGGCGCGTATCGCCGCGGTGAAAAAAACGTGGAGCGCCTGGGTTGCGCCCGGCACTCCGCTGAATATCGTGCTGATTGACACCCTGCGTCCGCAGCTGCGCGACCCGGCAGTCGGCGCATGGCGCGCGGCGAATTAAGGAATGGCTATGAATACGCTCTATCAACACCTGGCGGGTGAGTCGCTCAACGAGGCGCTGGCGCGTCTGGAGGCCGAAATCAAAGCCCGTCCGGCAGACGCCGATCTCCGCGCCGCGTTCGTGCAGTTTTTAACCCTCAGCGGCAACTGGACGCGGGCCCTGACCCAGCTGAAGAGCTGGCTGGCGTTGAAGCCTCAGGCGAAGCCCACCGTCACGCTGCTGGAGCAGGCCATTCAGGGCGAACTGCAGCGCGCGCAGGTGATGGCGGGTGCGCTGCGTCCTGCCATGCCTGAAACCCAGTGGCCGTGGCTCGCGACGCTTGCCGCAGCGCTTAACGAAAGCGACGAACGCGCCCACGCGCTCCGCCTGGAAGCCCTTGAACAGGCACAGGCGAACGCCGGTCAGTTGACCTTCGAAAACGAAGAGACGCAGGCGTTCGAATGGCTGATGGACGGCGATGCCCGTCTGGGCCCCGTCTGCGAAACCCTGGTTAACGGCCGCTATTTCTGGCTGCCGTTTAACGCTATCGCGGAGATCCGTTTCCAGGCCCCAGCCAGCGTAACTGACCTGGTCTGGCGTCATGCGCTGGTGCGTTTGACCGACGGTACGGAACAGGTGTGTCAGATCCCGGCGCGCTATCCGTTTGCGGCCGATGCCTCCGATGCGGTCAAGCTGGGGCGTACCACCGACTGGCGCCCGCTCGACGATGACGGCACCCTGTACGAAGGAATGGGGCAGAAGGCCTGGCTGAGCGAGCAAAGCGAAAGCCCGCTGCTGTCGTTAAGCCTCGTGACGTTTGCAACGGATGGAGCCGATGAGTAATCCCGCTGGCGAAGGCGATCTGCTGCGCAGCGGCTGGCAAGCCCGCAGCAAGCAGGAGAAGGTGGGGGCGCGCGACAAAATGCAGCCCTCGCTGCTCGATCGTCTCACCGATAACGACCCGGAGAAAAAACGCGAGCCGGCTAACAGCAACCTGATTACCCACGCCGCGCTGCGCCGCAACGTGTTGCGGGATCTGCAGTGGCTGTTTAACACCATCAACCATGACGCCTCCGGCGATTTGAGCGCCTTGCCGCACGTGAGCCGCTCGGTGGTGAACTTCGGCGTTGCACCGCTGGCCGGGAAGCGCATGTCGGATATCGAATGGCATGACATTCAGCGCAAACTCACCGAGGCCATCATCAATTTTGAACCGCGTATTTTGCCGCAGGGGCTGCAGGTCCGCTGCGTGTCGGATACCTCCTCGCTGGATCTGCACAACGTGCTCTCCATCGAGATAAAAGGGCGTTTGTGGTGTGTGCCGTACCCGCTGGAGTTCCTGTTTCGCACCGATGTCGATCTGGAAAACGGCCACTTTGAACTGAAAGATGCGGGGTAATCATGGAAAGTAAACTGCTCGACTATTACAACCGTGAGCTGGCTTACCTGCGCGAAATGGGGGCCGAGTTTGCCGAACGCTACCCGAAAGTCGCCGGAAGGCTGGGCATGCGCGGCATCGAAGTGGCGGATCCGTATACTGAACGCCTGATGGAAGGGTTCGCGTTTCTGACCTCCCGCGTGCAGATGAAAATGGATGCGGAGTTTCCGCGTTTCTCCCAGCGTCTGCTGGAGATGATTGCGCCGAACTACCTTGCGCCGACCCCCTCGATAGCGATTGCACAAATTGAACCTGACAGCAGCCGTGGCGATCTGAGCAACGGCTTCATTGTGCCGCGCGGCACCATGATGGACAGCCTGGCGCTGAAGAAAACCGGCGTAACCTGCAGCTACACCACGGCGCACGAGGTCAATCTGCTGCCGTTGAAAATCGACAAGGTTGAGCTGGGCGGCGTTCCGGCGGATCTGCCGCTGGCGCAGCTGGGTCTGAGCCAGCGCGGTATCAACAGCGCTCTACGCATCCGTATTGCCTGCGACGGCCCGCAAAACCTTGGGCACCTGGACTTCGACCGGCTGGCGCTTTTTCTCAGCGGTCCGGACATTGAAGCGCTGAAGCTGCTGGAGCTGGTGATGGAGCACCATGCCGGGATCGTTTGCCAGACGGTCAGCCCGCATCCGCAGCGGCAGTTGCTCCCGTCGGATGCGCTGCGCCAGGAGGGCTTTGAACCGGATCAGGCGCTGCTCCCGGACGATCTGCGCAACTTTGACGGTTACCGTCTGCTGCAGGAGTATTTCGCCTTCCCGGCCCGTTTCCGCTTTATCAGCCTCAGCGGACTGAGCACGCTTGTGCAGCGTTGTGACAGCGAAAAAGCGTTCGATATCTTCATTCTGCTGGATAAGTCGGATGAACAGCTGGAGCGCGTGGTCGACACCAGCCATCTGGCCCTGCACTGCACGCCGGTGATCAACCTGTTCCCGAAGGTGGCGGCCCGGCAGAAGCTGAATGAAGGCCAGCACGAATATCATCTGGTGGTCGATAACATTCGCCCGCTGGATTATGAAATTTACGCGGTGAATAAAATCTACGGCAGCGCCGACGGGCAGCGCGACGACCAGACGTTTCGTCCTTTCTGGAGCACCTGGAGCGGGGACGCGGGCAACTACGGGGCCTATTTTTCACTGCGCCGGGAACAGCGCGTGCTCTCTGAACATGCCCTGCGTTACGGCACCCGTACCGGCTATATCGGTTCAGAGGTGTTTGTGTCGCTGGTGGATGAACAGCACGCGCCGTGGCAGGAGAACCTGCGCTATATCTCTGCCGAGGTGCTCTGCACCAGCCGTGACCTGCCGCTGATGCTGCAGCAGGAGCTCGGGCAGTTCATTATGGCTGACTCCATGCCGGTGAAATCCCTGACCCTGCGTAAAGGCCCGACGCCGCCGCGTCCGGCGCTGGCCGAAGGGTTCAGCACCTGGCGCCTCATCAGCCAGCTGCAGATGAACTACCTCAGCCTGATGGACAGCGATAACGAAGACGGCGCAGCCGCGCTGCGTCAGCTGTTAGGGCTGTATGCCAACCTGGCTGAGACGCCAGTTGCGCGTCAGGTGGAAGGGGTTCGACACTGCGTGCTGGAGCCGGTTCACCGCCGCGTGCCGGAGCCTGGCCCGGTCGTTTTCGCCCGCGGGATTGGCATTACCCTGACGGTAGATGAGCGGGCGTTCTCCGGTGCCAGCCCCTGGCTTTTCGGCAGCGTGCTGGAGCGTCTCTTTGCCCGGCTGGTGTCCATTAACAGCTTCACGGAATTTACCCTCAAGAGCCAGCAGCGCGGCGAGATCGGCTACTGGGCACCGCGGATGGGTAAAAGGGCACTGCTATGAGTGACGTTGCTGCCGCACCGCTGCGCGTACACCGCCTCACGCCGCTGCCGGACAGTTTCTGGCGCGGCGTTCGCGAAACGCCGTGGCGCTACGATCTGTTCCAGCTGTTAAGACGGATTGATGCCCAGGGCGGCGAGCGCTATCCGCTGGGTCGCGCGCCGCTGCCGAAATTTGAGCCATTACGCATCGGCCAGCAGCCGTCGATGAGCTTTGCGCCTTCCACGGTGGCGCAGGTGCGTCAGCGCGAAGGGAGCGGGCTGCATGAGGTATCTATCCTCAGCTTCGGCCTGTTTGGCCCGAACGGCCCGCTACCGGTCCACATGACGGAGTACGCCCGCGAGCGTATTCATCATCATCAGGACAGCAGCCTGAGTGCCTTTGCCGATCTGTTCCATCATCGCCTGACGCTGCTGTTTTATCGCGCCTGGGCGGATGCACAGCCCGCCGTCTCCCTTGATCGCGCCGACAACAGGCGCTTTGAGAGGTATCTGGCGTCGCTGATTGGGATGGGACAGCCGGGTCAGATGAACAAAGGCAGCCTCAGCGCGCATGCCCGCTTTACCCACGCCGGGCACCTGACCCGTCACGGGCGGGATCCGGAGGGGCTGGAAAAGATCCTGCGTCATTACTTTAAGGCACCGGTCAAACTGGTGAGCAACGTCCCGCAGTGGATGCCGCTCTCCGCGCGCGAGCAGGCACAGCTGGGAGCCGGTCGGCGCATGCCGCGCCTGGGGGAATCCGCCTTTCTGGGCATTGCGGTACGCGACGTGCAGCATAAGTTTCGCATCGAGATTGGCCCGCTGAGCGCGGAGGAGTACAACCGCTTCCTGCCGGGCGAAGCCTGGGTCACCGAACTGCGCGACTGGGTGCGCCAGTATGCCGGGGTGGAATTTGAATGGGAAACACGGGTGATCCTGCGCGAAGACGCGGTGCAGGGCACCTCGCTCGGCGGTACCGGGCGATTAGGCTATAACACCTGGCTGGGTCATCAACCTCAGCCTGTCCCGCGTGGCGATCTGGTGTATCGCGCAGAGCGGTAATCCTTCCGTATACCGAATCATTGTTAATGGAAACTAACATGTCAGAAATTAGCCGTGCCGTGCTTTTCGGCAAACTGGATACGCTGTTATTTACCTCTCTGGAAAGCGCCACCGCCTTCTGCAAGCTGCGCGGCAACCCGTATGTGGAGCTGGTGCACTGGCTGCATCAGCTGATGCAGCAGCAGGATGGCGATCTGCAGCAGGTCATCCGCCACTTTGCCCTCGACGAACAGCAGCTGACGCGCGATATCGTTGCCGCGCTGGACGCCCTGCCGCGCGGAGCGAGCTCTGTTTCCGATCTCTCCGAACATATCGACAGCGCCGTGGAGCGCGCCTGGGTCTACGGGTCGCTGAAGTTTGGCGTCAGCCGTATTCGCGGCGGCCATTTGCTGATCGGCCTGCTGAAAACCTGGAATCTGGCCAACGTGCTGAAAAGCATCTCGGCGCAGTTTACCCGTCTTAACGTCGAGGTGCTGATTGAGCAGTTCGACGCCATTTGCGCCAACAGCAAAGAGACGCAGCAGGCCGCTGCCACGGTTGACGCACCGGCGGGGGCGGTTCCGGCCGCTCAGGGGACGCTGGCCCAGTACGGTCAGGATCTGACCGCTCGCGCCCGTGAAGGGAAGATTGACCCGGTTGTCGGGCGTGATGAAGAGATCCGCCAGATGGTCGATATTCTGATGCGCCGCCGCCAGAACAACCCGCTGCTGACCGGGGAGGCCGGGGTCGGTAAAACGGCGGTGGTGGAAGGGCTGGCGCTGCGTATCGCTGACGGCGACGTACCGGAGCCGCTGCAAAATATACAGCTGTGGCTGCTGGATATCGGCATGCTGCAGGCCGGCGCGGGCATGAAGGGCGAATTTGAGGCCCGTCTGCAAGCATTAATCAATGAAGTGCAGTCCAGCGCTACGCCGATCATTCTGTTTATCGATGAGATCCACACTCTGATTGGCGCAGGCGGCCAGCAGGGCACCGGCGACGCCGCCAACCTGCTGAAGCCCGCCCTGGCGCGCGGTCAGCTGCGCACCATCGGGGCGACCACCTGGGCGGAATACAAAAAATACATCGAGAAAGATCCGGCGCTGACCCGTCGTTTCCAGACGGTGCAGGTTCATGAGCCGGACGAAGCGAAAGCCGTTCTGATGCTGCGCAGTACCGTATCGCCGCTGGAGACGCACCACCAGGTTCTGCTGCTCGACGAAGCGGTAAGCGCCGCGGTGAAACTCTCCCATCGCTATATTCCTGCGCGTCAGCTGCCGGATAAAGCCGTTGCGCTGCTCGATACCGCCTGTGCACGCGTCGCGGTCAGCCAGAGCGCGCCGCCGGCGCAGCTTGAAGACTGCCTGCGCCATCTTGCCGCGCTGGACGTAGAAATCGGGATTGCCGAACGCGAAGCGCGGGTGGGGGCTGGTGACGCCGGGCGCGTAACGGCCTTACGCGCAGAGCGTGACGCGTATGAGACAAAACGCGACGCCCTGGCCCAGCGCTGGGAGGAAGAGCGCAGCCTGGTGCAGGAGATTATCCGCCTGCGTGCTGCGCTGTTTGCGGCCGGTGATGAAGAGAGCGCCGGGCTGCACGACCAGCTTGCGGAGCAGCAGCAGGCGCTGAAAACCTTACAGGGTGACGAACCGCTGTTGTTCGCCGCGGTGGATGAAAACGTGGTTGCGGCAGTAGTTTCTGACTGGACCGGGATCCCGCTGGGCCGGATGGTGAAAAACGAAATCGACGCGGTGCTGAACCTTGCCGACACGCTGAACCAGCGGGTCATCGGCCAGCGTCACGGGCTGGATCTGATTGCCCGCCGGGTGAAAACCTCCCGTGCGAAGCTGGACGACCCGAACAAACCGGTGGGCGTCTTTATGCTGTGCGGCCCGTCCGGCGTCGGCAAAACGGAAACCGCGCTGGCGCTTGCGGAGTCGCTGTACGGCGGCGAGCAGAACGTCATTACCATCAATATGAGTGAATTCCAGGAAGCACACACCGTCTCTACCTTAAAAGGTGCACCGCCGGGATACGTAGGGTATGGTGAGGGCGGTGTGTTAACCGAGGCCGTGCGTCGCCGCCCGTATAGCGTGGTGCTGCTGGACGAAATTGAAAAAGCGCACCCGGACGTGCATGAGATCTTCTTCCAGGTCTTCGACAAAGGCTGGATGGAAGACGGCGAAGGGCGCCATATTGATTTCCGCAACACCATTATTATTCTGACGTCTAACGTGGGCACCGAGCTGATCAGCGCCATGTGTGCCGACCCGGAGCTGATGCCGGAGCCGGAGGCGTTAAGCGGCGCGCTGCGCCAGCCGCTGCTGGAGGTGTTCCCACCGGCGCTGCTGGGCCGTCTGCTGGTGGTGCCGTATTACCCGCTCAGCGACGAGATGCTGGGGCAGATTGTTCGCCTGCAGCTCAGGCGCATCCAGCGTCGCCTGGAAGAGAATCACAACATCATTTCTGAGTTTGACGACAGCGTGGTGGAACAGATTGTTCAGCGCTGTACCGAGGTGGAGTCCGGCGGCCGCATGGTGGATGCGATCCTGACCAATACCTTGCTGCCTCAGATGAGCCAGATTTTACTTACCGCCAGCCGCAGCGACGAGCAGTTCCGACGTCTGCATGTGACCTGTGAGCAGGGCGAGTTTCACTGTCAGTTTGCCGCGTAATAATCATCAAGAGAACTGTAAAAGATGACGGATAATGATAACAATCGGACTGTCCCAAACGCGCTCCCGGTCGGGTACCGCTTCAATGAGTTTGAAATCAAAGAGGTGATCGGCGGCGGCGGTTTCGGCATCGTTTATCGCGCGTGGGATCACCAGCTCGAACGCACTATCGCTATCAAAGAATTTATGCCTTCCTCGCTCGCCGTACGCGGCGACGACATGACCCTGGTGCTGCGCAGTGAGCGCTTTGGCAAAGCCTTTTCCGCCGGGCTGAACAGCTTTATTCAGGAGGCGCGTCTGCTGGCGCGTTTTAACCACCCGAACCTGCTGCACGTCCTGCGCTTCTGGGTGCAAAACGACACGGCCTACATGGGGACGCTGTTTTATAGCGGCACCACGCTGTCGCGCCTGCGCGAAGAAAAGCCGGAGCTGATTAACGAAGCCTGGATCCGCCGTACGCTGCCGATGCTGTTTGGCGCAATCAAGACCATCCACGACGAAGGTTACCTGCATCGCGACATCTCTCTGGATAATATCCAGATCCAGGATAACGGCCTGCCGGTGCTGCTCGATTTCGGCTCCGCGCGTCGCACCATCGGTAACCTCTCCGATGAAACCGAAACCATGCTGCGCCCGGGCTTTGCGCCAATTGAGCAGTACACCGACGACAACGAAAGCGAGCAGGGCCCGTGGACCGACATTTACGCCCTCGGCGCCGTGCTGCGTACCCTGATCGTGGGATCGCCACCGCCGGTCAGCGTGGTGCGATCCATTCAGGACACCTGTAAGCCGCTGGTGGAAATCATGCCGCAGGGCTACTCCATTCCGCTGCTGCAGGCCATTGACCGCGCGCTGGCGCTGCACATGGAGGACCGTCCTCAGTCTATTGACGAATTCGCCGCGCTGATTGAGATGCCGGTTGCCGGGATTAACGACGTGCTGACGGCGAAAAAGCCCGGCACGATGCTGGTCCCGGTGGAAGAGGAAAAACCGGCGTCGGCACTCGACTGGCGTCGTTACAAGATCCCGGGCATGGTTGCCGCGGGCGTGCTTGTGGGCGTTGTCGCCGGCGCCATGCTTTTCAGCGGCGGCCACGATGCGCCCGAGCAGGCTGCACAGGCACCGGCAGAGACGCGTCCGGCTAAAACCGCCGCAAACGCGCCAGAGGTGAAGCCAGAAACGGCGACGGTGAGCGAGCAGGCCACTGCGCCAGCGACAGCGCAACAAACGCCACCGCCTGTTGCGAGCCCGGTTGCGTTGGTCTATATCCGTATTCTCGATGGCGAAACGCTGAAGGTGAACGGTGAGCCTAAAGCGCTGCGTCCGGCAAATAACGGCTATGCGTCGCTCAAACTGCCGGCCGGTGAGACGAAGATTGAACTGCAGGGCAACGGAAGAACGCGTAGCCAGACGCTGGATATCGTTAAGCCGGGCACCTGGCTGGTGAATCCGTAAGTCAGGCCGGTACAGGACGGAGCGAATGTATAACATTAAGTTTGTCTATCTGTTCAGCGAGAACGTTGCGCCAGCGCTTTTTGCGAAAATTATCCGCCCGTCCGTCGCCGGGCAGTGGATTATGTCGGTGCCAGACCATTCGCTGCGCTCACTCTTCACGCGCTACGATTTACTGCGATCCATCACTGGCGCAAATCCCTATCAGTCCGGGCGCGATACGCGCAAGCTGATTGCACAGGATCTCGATATGGGCAGGATCGTTGCGATTGACGAGAGTTTTCGCAGCTGGTCGTCGGTAACGGAAATCTTTTACATCAATGCAAAGGGGCGGCTTCAGGCCGCCTCGCTCACCGGGCTGGGCTGGTACCCGGTAAGCAATATCGTCGATCGTTACGAAACGATGGTGCGCACCTATGGTTCCCGCCCTGCGCCAACGGAGCTGCCGACGCAGGTGGTGAAATCCAAAGCGGCGCAGGTGCCTGACCAGCCAACGCCGGGTAAAGACGGTAAAACCTATGCCTCTCAGTTGCAGAATATGACCAAAGCCGAACGCTGGCAGGCCCGTAAGGACCTGATTGCGAAGGGCAGCAACAGTCTCTATCCGGATGCGCAGATCGCGGCTAAGCGGTTAGCGGCGAATAACATTGCGGTTGAGAAGGCGAAGCTTGCGGAAAATGTTTATAAAACCGTAAACCCGCTGGAAACCACGCCGGGGGTACCGGAGGGGTGGAAGGATATCAGTAATGATGCCGCCGCGCTGAAGAAGCTTGGGCTAAACCGCAAAGCCCTTTTTGACAATACAGCCTCGCCTGATTTTCTTGCCCGCGTATATCAACCCGATCCTGAGGTGTTTGGTCGCGATATGAATCCAACGTTAGTGTTCAGAGGATCACGGCAACCTGAATTCTTCCCCATGAAAAACATGGCTGACTGGAAAAATAACGGTGCGCAAGGGCTTGGCATGGCGTCAGATTATTACAAAAGAGCGGTGGGGCTAGGCGAACAACTCTCTAAATCCGGACAACAAGTGGACATCGCGGGTCACTCGCTGGGGGGAGGATTAGCCTCTGCGACCTCGATGGCCAGCGGTATGCCGGGATGGACCTTCAACGCGGCCGGACTGCATCCTGGGACCGTAGAGAAATACGGCGGAAGTTTGTTGGGCAGTACGGAAAATATTCAGGCTTACCGGGTTGAAGGTGAACTGCTAACAAAAATTCAGGAAGTTAACCTTTGGGAAGATTTCAAAACGGTTAAAGGACACGTGCCGGCATTGATAGCCAAAGAAGAGCTTTCTGCCGTCATGCCTGACGCTGCCGGAATTGCACACGACCTTCCGGGGGGAACGGGAGGCGCTCTCGATCGCCATGGCATCGATCAGGCGATTAACTGTATTGAGCAACAGAAAGATGAAGACATCGCAATTATCGGGAGTCGCGCGTGAAATCATTGATTACTGGCTGGATAGCGCTTTGTCTAATGTTAATGGTGCAGGGGTGCAAGCAAAATATGGATTTGAAACCAGACAATTACTTCAGCGGACAGCAGCTCACCTTAGCGCGTGCCATTGAGGCCGGTGAGGTGAATGAAGTTGTTAAGCTCGCTTCGCAAACCGACCTTAATACGCCCGGTAAAGAGGACATGACGCTGCTGTTTTGGGCGGTGATGAATTCAATTAACGATAAGAAAACACCGGATCAATTAAAGATTATTACCGCGCTGGTCAAATCGGGGGCAGATCCACTGCAGCCACGACCTCGGGGGGAGAGCAGTCCTGCAGAATTTGTCCTGAAAGCGGACAGCGGCGTCTGGATAAAGGCGATGCTGGAGGGCGGATTACCGCCGGATGCGAAGGACAAAACGTTTGGGGAACCGATTATCTTCGAAACCCTCGAAGCAAAAAACACCGATACGCTCCAGGCGATGCTTGATGGCGGAGCGGATATCAATATCACCAACTCACTGGGTAATACGTTGCTGATCGCCGCGCTGGATTTTCACTCTTACGACCATGTCCTGCTTTTGCTGGAGCGTGGCGCAAACGCTGAGATCAAGGCGGATAATGGCTGGACAATGGCCAACCAGCTGCAGCGTTATCTGAACCGGGCGAAAGAGGGCAGTGACGAATATCAAAAACTGACTGAAATTAAGGACGCGCTTATTCAGCATGGTGGTAAATGGCCTCCCGCGCCGGTGAGTCAGTGATGTCGTTAAACCGTGAGCTTCCTTAAGCAATGATGACTGTTAAAAAACAGGTTTTCATTTTCTGGGGAACGATGGATGCGCTGGCTGTTGCGATCTACTGTGCGCAGTCTGTACGCCATGACAGAGTCCCCTTTGTATCCGATATCTTCTCCTTCATTGCGACAGGAAACGGGCCTTCTGGTGGTGGGTATAGCGTTCTGCTGCTGTTCTTTATTCTCGATTTCCTGTTGCTGTTGTCGCTTTTTGCCTCAGCATGGTGCTTTCTGACAGGGAAGCCTTTTGCGAGCAAACTGGCGCTCTGCCAGGAAGTTTTCCGCCTGATCTCTTTCCGGTGTTCGGTGACCCTTTTTCCGCTGTTGTTGAACCTCACGGGGGCCCAGAACGTCTGGCTGAATAGTGTTTTGTTTATATTCTCAGAGTTTCTTAAGATCTACTCCCTGTGGATATATCAATATGAACAAGACAATGAATCTTTGAAAAGGCAAAAGCGGTATCGAAATTAAGCAGACGGTGACTTGTGCATATCCCAAAACGTCTTGTCAGAAATCTCGTCTTTGTTGATACATTTATTTAGCATAAAACATTACGGAATATCGATTATGCTCAACCGAATTACCGTCCAGCTCCCGGTCGAGGGGCTGCTCTTCTGGAAACTCTCCGGCCGCGAGGCGATGTCCGAGTCTTTCGCCCTGACGCTGACCCTGCTT
>NZ_RXRN01000012.1:0-155625 GCF_003986875.1 Enterobacter sp. WCHEn090032 | reverse complement strand
AAACCGAGGTTTGTGCGAGCGGCTTCTGCAGTCGTTGCCCCGGTCCCGCCGTCAGTAATTGCAAGCGCACCGTTGGCCCCTTTCTGCGCCAGTTTACCGATACCAGGAATGATTACAGGGGTGCCGTTAATGGTTACGGTGATGCTCTGGTTTGCTGAAGTTGTGGCGAACGTCTCCCAGGCACCAATATTCTCGTCATACTCTTTGATGAGCTGTGACATGGCCTGGGCCAGTCCGTCGACCGAGATATTGTCCGACACAAGGATTCCATACTTCTGGCCGCTCAGCGCCGGTGATGCAGCAGGTGTTACCGTCATTGTCGTGGCACTGTTCACGGATGAGATCTGGAACAGCTGCACCGGGTTAGACATGACAATAATCGTCTGGCCAGCGCGAACCTGGCTGGCGGGTGCCGTCCAGTTCGTTCCGGTGCCGGTTGCTGTATTTCCGTTAATTGCGATAGTGCCAGTGTTATAAAGCATTTTGCGCTCCATGAATTTATCGATCGCTAGAAACGATCAATAAATGAATATTGATTCGTATAAACGATCTGAATAATGGGAGTTTATTTGTGAATATGGATATCCCACTAACAAATGGAATATATAGAATGAAAAAGAATTATTTATCGGTGTTACTTGGCGTGACTTTCCTGACCCTGTCTTCTGTATCTTTTGCTTCTGAACAGGGGCAAAAATCAGACCCTGGTTATGGCAATGGCGGAACCGCGCAAAAACGTCAGATTGATGCCTGCGTAAACGCAAACACGTCCAGTGTGGCTTCTTACGACAATGGGTCTCATGTTAAGCCATGCGTAGGCGGCGCATCTTACAAGAGCCAAAAACTCCCGGACCAAAAATATAAAGCTCCTTTTAAATAAACAAGCAAATAAAGCCCCTTCAGGGGCTTTATTTTTATGAGGAAGAAAAAGATCCCGACCCTCGAGCTATCTGTAATACAGGTGAAAGAATATCTTTCCTTGAGGCGTTTGTTCCTCCCGACATATCATTAACACTTATTGATGCGGTGACTACTTGCTTTGTAATTCCACTTTTCGCAAAAAATACCGGGACCGCAATAGCATTGGTGGTGTTTCTACTTGGACAAGTTACCCACTGATAATCTTTTGTTGTGCCGTCAATGGTCACAGATATCCGTGCAGTAGCATCTCCTGCTGAGACGCCATATATCATCACTACAGCCGACACAATTGCAGTCTTGGGTTTGCTTGTTCCGGTTGTATCCGTATAGGTCAGATTGGTTGTGACACCACCTGCTCCTAATTTGGATTTATCCAGACCAACGCCAGCGTTAACCACATCCCCTACAAAGCTATCAGCCTCCACTGTGCCTTTGAACGAGCCACTGGTTGCCGTAATTTTCCCGGTGAACTCACCGTTCGTGGCGTAAACCGTTCCTCGCACAGTTACGTTATTGAAAACGGCATAACCCGATTTGTTGATATGCCAGCCAACGTTACCGGTTCCGTCCCATGTTGAGGACTGGATATAGTTACCGAGTTTGAGATTGTCGATTGTCCCGTTACCGATGACCGTGTCCCTGATAATGGTTTGGCCATTCTGGATAACGAACGGAAGCGTAACATTACCGCCTGCCTGGGTCATGACAGCAAAACGGTCAGCCAGGAACATTACCTGTGACTGCATGCCCTCTGGCGTATTCTCTACGCCGATCCCCATTCCGGCAGCGTATTGCCTACCGTTTGCATCGACTGCTACCTTGATGTTGTACATGGCACTGAGATCACCATCCATGCTCGCGATAGCCTGAGCGTTGGTGGTGATCGCCGCGGTATGCCCGTCGACAGTTGCCGTAATACCGTTTATCTGAGTGGCCGTCGCCTGCCGGTAATCAGAGAACGTCTGGTTGAGGCTGTTGATGGATGCCTTATTGCCGTTAACGTCCGTCTGCAGGCTCAGCAATGAACGTGCTGTGGCTTCCTTCTCGCTGACGATTACTTCGTCGAGACGGTCCAGCTGCGCACTGTTACCGGCGACCGTTGCGGACAGGGTTTTACGCGCGGCCACCTGTGCCAGCCCATTCTGGATAATGGCAATGGCCGAGTTTTTTACCCCGCCCGTCATGCCGTCCATAGACACGCTGATGCTGTCGATTCGCTGGCCCAGCGCGGTATCAGCCGTCGCCACGGTCTGCTCAAGCTGAGACAGAGATGACGACACATCTCCAACGTTGCTTGTCAGTTCCTTCACATCGGTCTGAACCTGCCCGATGTCCTGCGCGTTTTTGGCAATTTCCTGCGCCTGCTGTTCGAGCTCATTATTCGCCTGCAGGATATCGTCAGCCATACCAGCAATTTTTTCGTTGGTATTCACGGCGCTCTCGATCAGGTCCTTGAAGGTATCCGAGTCTTTAATCTCTTCCAGGATCACATCGGTGATGTCGGAGACATCGATACTGGCCTGCCCACGCACCCACTCTGTGTAACCAGACTCGTTGCCGCTACGGTCCACCAGCTGCGCGCGGTACCAGAAAATCTGCCCAGCCTTAAGGCCCATCTGCTGATATTTGCGCTGCGGGTAAGGCACATCGGCCAGCAGAATCGCATCGTTTTCGGTACCAGTCAGGCTGTACTGAATTTCCGTCTTCAGCGTGTCGTCGGTATTCGACGGGAATCCCCAGTTCATCTCGATTCCGAAAACAACGTTTTCAGAAGCGATGAAGCCAACCGGCTTCGGTGGATTGCCCACTTTACCTGTCAGCGTTTTCTCTTCTGAATAGCCCCATCCGGATGAAATTTCTGCGGCATTGATTGCGCGCACGCGCACCAGGTAGCGCCCGGCATAAATCCCCGGTACGTCGAATGACGTGGTGGAGCTGCGCGGCACGTTAACCCAGTTCCCATCGTTGCGGCGCCATTGCGCCTCATAGGCGATAGCATTTTGAGCCTGGTCCCAGCTCACGCGCATGGTTTCGACGCTGATATTCTGCTGCACCACGGAAAACGAATTGATCGCGATGTTCGCAGGCGGCGACTGGTTGCCCGGCGGGATCACGCTCACCGGCCGCTGGTCAATGATGGCTCCGGTATCAATACGATCGAATTTATCCGGATCGTGACTTGCACCAACGATTGTGAACGTGCCGTCATTATTATCAGTTACCGTAATTACGCGATACTGCTGTGCGTAGAGTTCATCTGACTCAATCACCCATACGGCCTCAGCCACAGGCGTTTCGCTGTAAGCGGTCGTAACGGTCACTTTATTGCCCGTTATCGACTGAATGGTGCGTGACTGCGAAACCCCCGATGGAAGATTGACAATCATCCTGTCGGCTGCCGAAGCATCCGGCACCCTGTCCAGCGTCAGCACACGACCATTCACCGCAGAGATACGGCCGCCCAGGTCGCGCCCTGAGAGATCTCGGTCCGCTACAGCGATTACATAGCCAGGCTGCGGAATGTTGCCATCTTCCCCTACATTGAAAGTAACAACGCGATCTTTGTTGTTGGTGAGGATCCCCCATCGCCCTTTCCGATTCGCTTCTGACTGACGGGTACAGCCGATCGCAGTTATCTCAAGTTGATTAAACCCATAACGCGCAACCAGCGCCTGCTCAAAAACAGGCTCCATCGCATCAGAATAAGCGTTATCAGGATCAGACCAGGACACCAGCGCATTGGTGTAACGGTTCTTTGTGGTGCTGCTGGAATAGGTAAAGCGCCCATCAATAACGTTCGCATGCGTGTATGTAAAATCTACATCTCTCGGCATGTCCGCCAGCGCCACAATCTGGTCGTCGCCCCAGTAGGTCATCCCACGGAATATGGCAGCAAAATCACGCAGGACCGTATAAGCGTCGTTGCGTTCCTGAATGTAGACGTTGCAGGTATAACGTGGTTCGGTACCACTTCCGCCTTTGCCATCCGGTACCTTTTGATCGCAATACTGCGCAACCTGGTAGAGCGTCCATTTATCTATGTTGGCCGTTGTAAGACGATCCCCAAGTCCGAAACGGTCGCTAACCACCAGGTCGTAGAAAATCCAGGCAGGGTTATCGGTCCAGGCCCATTTAAATGTCCCAGTCCACGTACCGCTATAAGTGCGGGTGTCGGGGTCGTAAGTATCCGGAACGCGGATAACGCGGCCTCGGGGCTCGCAGGAGATCTGCGGGATTGAGCCGTTAAACTGGCTGGAATCGAATTCGATATAAAGCAGCGCTGTGTTTGGATAGCGTAATTTGGCGTCAATTACCTCGGTGAAGCTCTGCAGCATCATCGTGTCGCCGATCTTCGCGCTGTTGGCATCAGACGTAATCTTACGGAGTCGGATTGTCCAGGTGCTGCCCGCCTGAGGTAAATCAATACGGTGGCTGCGCTCGTAACCTGAAGTCGTTTTGCCGGTCACGCTGGTATTGAGTACCGTCTGCCATGTGCCACCGTCCGTCTGCAGGTCAATCGCATAATTAACCGAGTAACCGACCAGATCGCCGTCGTCCTCCTGCTTGAAAAGCGAAGGCCATTTCAGACGCAGGCGAACCGCTGAAAGCTGAGTATTGGTAAAGGTGCGCGTCCACGCAGTAGCGCTCGATACCTCAGTTCCCACGCTGATTTCGTTTTCGGTACCGGGGATTCCCTGAATGTATTTTTGCGCCTGAGTTCCCGCGCGAAATTCCCACGTAACACCGCTGAAGTTTTGAGAGCCGTCAGCATTCTCCAGAGCCGTTCCGTCCAGGTAGATATCTTTCGCCGTCAGCTGCCCTGCAAATTCCCCCTCTCCTAGTGCAACGAGGATTTTTGCCTTTGCTACAGATTGCAAATCATCAGGCTGTTCGGTAGGGGTTCGGGAACTGGAGCTGCCGCCCTTGCGGCCTTTTATAGCGATTGCAGTTTCCATATTTTGTCCATAAAAAAAGCCACCCGGAGGTGGCCATGATCAGAGCGATGTTGAATTAAATATTATTTGATTAGCAAACCGAAATAGTACTGTTCATCGAAAATACGGAGAAAGCGAATTGCACAATTACGAACGTACTCTAATTGTTTCGAGCGAGGAATGTCACCGTGTCGCTGATAGTTCAGGTAATAATATCCAACCTCATATTCATAATTATTGATAAAATCATCATGCAATGCGCTCCAGTACGTCATTACTCTATTTAAAAGGCCATTTGGCAAGTCATACCACTTAACAAAAGTTCTAGTTAATTCACTCCAGACCTCATCCTCAAGTTCCGAATAGGCGAGCTTTTTGAATGTTAATCGTACTGACAATATTAACGCTACTCGTTCAGTTGGCATCACTTCTCCAATTTCATCAACGTAGCCATCAAAATAGCGAAACACCTCATCTTTTGAGATTTCCTTATCTAATCCCAAAGATGCCAAAATCAAAAGATTTGAAGACTCAATGCCGGCAGCAATCTGGTTTTCTGCCCAGTTTGTGAACGCCCTCCTGTCCAAACCAGGCTCGTTTAATTTTCTTATTCCAAGCAAATCTTGAAAGTCTATTGCATAACCATCCATAAGCATTTCCACTCATATAATGCGTTCTTTCAAGAAGATACACTTAGCTTGGCACTATAGCTACTGCTGATCGTCAACATAAATGCCAGCAGAAATGATCGCACCACCGATGCGACGCTTACCGTACAAAAGTGGTACCGGATTCCCCTGGGCTGTCGTATTGGTTACTCCACCAAAGGCGTAGCTGGCTTGGTTATCCGCAGATTGCTTACTGGCGAGCCCGGTTGTCTGTGGAGAAAGCATCTGGACTACGCCGCCGATTGCCATTGATGCCCCAATCCCCGCCACAGCTCCCCATCCACCAGCGAAAGCGGTACCACCAATCCCGATCGCGGCCCCTCCCGTGACGAACGCAGCAACAGCAACAAGGGCAACCCCGAGGATTGTCTGAAACACCCCGGCTCGCTTACTGCCGATGATCACCGGCGCGATGCGGATTTCCTCTGTGCTCCTGTCCATACTGAGCTCATCGTTTAAGAGGTTTCGTTTCCCGCTGAATACCGCATAAGTTAAACCTCGTTGCTTACTGGTATTCAGGAAACGCTCAAAACCCGGCACGATAACGCTCAGGGCGCGGATGGCCTCTTTAGGTGAAGCTACTGATAAACGATATTCACGCCCGAAGGTGGCGCCTAGTACGCCGTACAATCGAATTGTGCGGACCGGCTCAACATTGAGTAATGCAGCCATTTTTCCCCCATAAAAACTGCCACAGGCGGTTATCAGGAACAGTCTTTAAAGCGCAGTATTTTCATTGTGCGCTCACGCCAGTAACCGCCATAAGGTACGCGCTGGCTCAGATGCCCATAAAGGTGATGCAGTAGCATGTTGCCTTCCAGCAGAATCCCCGCATGATTCCACTTATCAGCCTGAACCTGCATGATCACCATATCGCCAGGTTTTGGCGGCCCGTCGAACTCACGGAATCCGCACTCATACCAGCAATCCTGATAGAAGTTGTCCGGATAGTCGTTTTCCCACCAGGGATAATCGACCCGGTAATCGTGAAGCTCTATCCCGTGCGTTTGCCGGTAATAGCTCATCACCAGACCCCAGCAGTCGAAGTGACCAAGCACAAACGGGCGCTCCAGCAGCGGCAGTTCACCACGCGGCTGGATGGTCCGTAAATCCCCCTCCGGCCAGCTCACGATATGCCAGGGTAAAAGGGTTGCATCGCATTGCGCTTTATCCAGCTCGCTCGGTTTCGTCGTGGCATTCGGGTGACTGTGAGCGATGGCGATCACCTTCCCCCAGTCTTCTGCAGCTGCATAGTCTTCGGGGCAAAGTACAAAATTGTCCTCCGGCGCAGCGGCAAGATTCCGGCACGGGAAATAACGTTCAACACGGCTTTTCTGCGCCACCACGCCGCAACACTCGCGAGGATACTCAGCTGCAGCATGAGCCATAATCGCATCGATGGTTTTCTGACGCATATCAGCTCCTGATCAAAGACGTGCCCGGGAACCCACCGAACGGCAGTTCGTTGCCGTCTCCATGCCGGAGCTTACAGGCCGTAAGCGTGCCGTTGCATTCGTCCAGAGAGGGGTCACTCACCGGGTTGTTGTTTTTATCGAAATAGCGGGTTCCGGCATAGTCGCAGCCGTCGCCGGTGCGATATTTATTCCGGATACACCAGGTACACAGAGAATGAAGTTGACGTGTGGGGATCATTTTTCCCTGTAACGACATCGGGCTATCGAGTACGAATTCGATACTCTCGCCCGGAATTTCGCTGGCTTTGCTATCAATGTAAAAAACTCGTTTTCTGACCTGTTGCGGATCGGCTGTTGCGTTACCTGCAGGGAAGTTCTTCGCATCGAGATAGTGCGAATAGGTGTCATGGATAGTGACTTTCGCCTGTAGCATATCGTCATAGGCAAGGCACAGCGCTGTAATCTTGCTTTCGATATCTGCAACCGTCAGCGTTGGCTGGGCGCTGTTGCCTTCTGTGGATGCTTCAAGCCCTTCAATTTGATACGGCCAGGCGGCATATTCTTCCCCCTGCCACCAGATGCTTTTCGCCTTCAGCTTTGATTCATCACCACCAGCAGCGGCGATTTCTTCTTCCGTGTGCGGGAGGTTGTACGCGTGAAATCGCAGTACATCATCCACGCCGAACGTAGAGCCATCAACTTCGATAAGCCGGACTTTATTGCCGGGCTCAAGGCTTTGATAGTCTGCTGTGATCATGGTGCGTACGCCTGTTTGAATGTTGCGGAAATAGTCAGAACGTTGCTGGATAAGGGCTGTGACTTGATTGATTCGGCCTCAATCCGGTAGAGCCCTGTTTCGCCAACTGGCGATGTCCAGATGAATGATTTGGTGACGTGAGAACGAAAGAACTTCAGGGCCTGAAGCATGTCCGCTTTTTTCCCCGTGAGTGTTACAGGCCAAGACTGCTTTTCAGGATTAATGCCTTCCCCGGCGATCTGCTCATAGCCGTCTCCAAAGGTTGCAGAGCGCGTTTTAAGGCTGAACGATCCTTCCATTCCCGCCTGTATCTGTGTTCGCCACGTGAATGTTTCGATTGTCATGCTTTCTCCAGGCATAAAAAAACCGCCTGAGCGGGTTATCGTGATTTGGAAGCATTCCAGATGAGCCCTCCAGGCCTCAATTGCTTCGCAATACCTTCGCGCACTGACTGATCAATAGTTTGCTTATAGGCTCGGGACATAGCATCACTACCAGCGTTTGTTTGCTGTTGCGGGTTCTGGTTCTGCACAACAACAGACGTTTGGACCGTCACACTCCCTGAACCAGCAGCCTGTAATCCGTACATCGGTGCGTTTCCGACGTAGCCGCCGTTTGCATACCCCTGAGCGCTCCGCATAAGCGTGTAGAGATTACCGACACCCAGCGCACTGGTAGCCTTCTTGGTGAATACGAATTCACCGCCATGAACCACACCTTTTGGCTGATATTTTCCTCCATCCCCGGTATAGCCAACAGCGCCGCCATTAGCGTACTCAGGAATAAAGCCGCCAGACCATGCCTGTATTCCAAAGAAATTACCTATTGCCGTTCCACCAAAGGCTGACTTCATTCCATTAACCAGAGCCAGTTGCGTCAGCATCTGGGCGATGCCCTTCAGGAAGGTAGACAGGAAATCTGAGAAGTTAGATTTACCGGTGGTGAAGAAATCAGTCAGGGTGCTGGCCATCCCGGTAAAAGCATTGCTGGTAATCGTCTGCACCTGCGAGTAAACATCGGTCGCGCTATCTTCAAATTCAGCCCAGCCCTTTTTCGCGCCAGTCAGCCAGTCTCCACGTAACCTGTCCTCTGCGTCATAGTAATCATTCGCCGCTTTAAGCTGATTCTGGTATCCCTCATCATCAAGCGAACCTCCAGCATTCTTCCAGCCAGCGGCAAGCTGACTTTCCGCGAGTTCACGTTGTGCCTGACGGTCACTCATCCCGGCACCGTTCACTAATGCAGCCTGCTTCTCTGCCATCTGCGTGACGTATTTCTGCGAGGTATCCATTCGCTTGTTCAGCTGTTCCTGAGCGGTAATCTGATCACCTAACAGGGCTTTCTGCCGTGCCAACTGAAGCACCTGGTCTTTACTCGCCAGCAGGGATTTCTCCTGCTTTGTCAGTGAACGTGAACGCGAGGCCTCCTCCAGCACCTGAAATTTTGCTTCAGTCGTCCACAGATCTTTGCGCTGCTGGCTGATAGTGTCGTTCAGCCCTTTATGCTGCTGCAGCGCGCGTAACTGTGCCTGAAGCGCCAGTAACTCGGCCTGGGCAGCATCCGTGCTGCGATCGCCAGCCGATAAAGTGCCCTGCTTTCCGGTTTTGGTCT
This sequence comes from Enterobacter sp. WCHEn090032, assembly GCF_003986875.1. NCBI lineage: Bacteria > Pseudomonadati > Pseudomonadota > Gammaproteobacteria > Enterobacterales > Enterobacteriaceae > Enterobacter > Enterobacter sp. WCHEn090032. The sequence continues at coordinate 146,318 of NZ_RXRN01000012.1, read as the reverse complement.
TTTTGCCAAAAGCAGCTACTCCTTCCCGATCCTTCTGGGTGATTGCGGTGCTTATCTTTCTGGTCGTATCGAGGTATTTACCTGCACTGATATCAGCGGCATCCCAGTCTTTTTTCAGCTGAGAGACGCTGTCGCCATAAGCACCGGCCATTTGTTCGTTGTAGTCCTGCCATCCCTGCAAAGTATCTGTTTTCGCCCAGTCGGGAACGAGGTTAATCGCAGCAGCGATAGAGGAAGAAATGATCTGGTTCAGCTTCTGGAAAACGATCGCAACGCTGTAATAAATTGCGTTGAATTCCTTCAGTGTGTTTGATGCCAGCTCAGCTACCCACTGACCGATACTCTGCATGGCCTCAGACGCCCACCCCTTGATATCCAGCCACAGACGACCAAACGGCGTCAGCGAGTCGTAAGCCTCTTCTCCACGTTTTGCCATCGTATCGCCAAAAAGGTCCATAGCCTGCGTAACGGCCGCGGTCTGGTCCTTTTGCTTGATCAGATCGTCAACATGCTTAAGTTGTGAAACGGTCAGGAAATTATATTGTTCGTTGAGACTCTGCAGCGCTTTAACAGGATCTTTTTCGATGTCCTTATAGGCTTTGGTGATGTCCTGCGCCGAGACTATACCGGTCTGTACCGCCAGCGCCGTGGAGCCCGCTGCTTTTTCAAGTTGCTGCTGTGTCAGCGATCCCATGCCAACCAGTTCAGTCATCAGACTCTGAACAGTTCCTACAGTAGCGCCAGTAGAGGCAGCAATTGACTGCGAGGAAGCCATGATCTGGAGCGCTGACGTGCCGGCAATGTTGCCAGTCCTGATAATGGCCTTGTTGATTTCGTCGTAGGCGGTGAAGTAGTCCGATCCCGCTTTGGCCGCAATCAGTACAGCACCGGCCAGGCCGCCAATTGCCACTCGGGCAGGGGTCACCATCGACAACATCGCATTCAGCGCATTGCCTACACCGCCAAACGAGTCACGGAGCTGACCGCCCTGCTGAATAGCAACCATATAAACCGGCATACCGGAAGCCAGTGAGGTCACAATGTCGGTAATTTGCATCGGGAGATAACGCATAGCATTGCGGTATTGCCCCGCGCTGATAGCCCCAGACTTCCACGCATCCTCCTGCTCTTTCAGCTTTGCGATCATTGGTGCAGCACGATCGGATACGCCGAGTTGGGCAGCTTTTAGCTCTAACAGTTCTGCGCGCGTTTTTCCGATTGCTGTGACCTGCTCCTCCAGCGAATCGATAAAGGTTTTGCCCGCCGCAGCTGCACGCTGCGCTGCCTGAGCCTGTTCAATGCGAGCCCGCCCCTCTGCGGTTTCAGACTCCATTACCTGTGCCAATTTTGCCCGCGTCGTCTCAAGCACGCTGTTGTAACGAGTAAAGTCCTCGTCTCCCACCAGCCCTTTACCGCGAAATTTCGCCAGGCTCTCCTGGATAGTGTCCAGTTCATCCAGCGCCTTGTTTACCGGGCTGATTTTATTCAGCAGGTTCTGCAGTTCCTGACGCTGCTGCTTCAGGCTTTCGCTGTTTTTCTTCTGGTTATCGATACCGGTGCGGAACGTGCTGTTCAGGTCATCCGCTTTACCTGCCGCGGCGGACGCGGTCTCCTGAAAGCGATCCAGTGCCTGATTACCGCGCTCCAGCTCACTGGTATTTACGCGCAGGGAAATCGTGGCGATATCGTTACTCATTCCGCCCTCTCTTTATGCATAATTTTTAGTGCGGCGCTCTCCATGATTCGGATGTCCGAAAGCGCGGTTGCCTCGTCCTCGATGTGGTGCAGGCGCATTACCCAGGGCAGCACGTTGTAATCAAGCCCTGATGCGCCTCCCATGCCCGTGCGCCACTGCGTACTAACAGCCTGAAACACCAGGAATGAAGGCCATACATCTGGCCAGACGTCGATGTATTGATCGTCGTAGTCATCCGGCGTAAGCCCGTAAGGTGCCAGGTCTGCCGCTGTGGGTTCAGGCGTATAGAATGCAGAGGCAACCGCTATCAGTTTTTTTCGCGTTGCCCCATCAGCTCGCGATAGTAGGTTTCCGGGATTGCCTTCATTGCTCCCGGATAGTTTTCCAGCAGTACCGACAGATTCTCCGCGTTGAATGTATCGGAGAGTGCCCAGCCAGAAATAATTTCCATTAGAAAATCAGTGGCGGTTTTGCCTTCCAGTTTTTCCAGATCAGCCAGCTCTTTAAGTGGCTTATGATTAAACGTGAATGTCAGCACGCCATCCTCATCGCCGGCGCGCGGGATCGAGACGTTTGCCTTGAAAGTTGGTTTGGGCTGAAGGGTAAATTTAGTAGTCATTAATTTTTACCTGTAAAAAAGCCCCTTTCGGGGCACTAATAATGAAATTAACTGCCAGGTGTTGGATCGGTAGCGGTTGTTTTATAAAACGTCATTGCCGGAGATTGCAGATTCAGTACAACGCTAACAGTCTCTACCTCGTTTACTGCCGTTGACGGAGTGTCATCAAACGAAGCCGTAGCAGCCCAGTAACGGTCCTCTTTCGCCTTCGGCACATACATGTAAGCCGCCACAGTCTCTTCGTCTTCGTCCAGTTGGCGCAGCAACGGATATACCGGGAGGTTTGAGTCGTGAGCGATCGAGTAAGTCTGAGAGACAGCTGATTTATAAGTATTCAGGTTGCGCTGGCGATCATCGCTGAGAAACTGAATCTGCGTGGTGTTCTGATCACCCCCTGATTTCGATACCTCAGTGATTTGTGGTAGTTCGGTCCATTCCTTAATTTTGCGAATAGAGCCGGAACCGCCGCCCGCCGCGTATTTGTTTTTGTTGGTGGTATTGATGTTGCGAAGAGTTACAGAATTCGCTGCAATTGCGTCGATTTTCGCGATAACGTTATCAATACCCGACCAGTTGCAGTTCACGTGAACGATATCGCCAACCGCCAGCTCGTCAGCATCGCTTACGTTGATAACAACATGCTCGGCATTCGTTGCGCCAGTGAAGGTGATGGCCGAGCCGTAGCCCGACGCCAGATAGACGTGAGCGCCGTTAGGCAGTGCAAAGCCCATAGGAGTTTCTCCTTTGAAAAAAGAAAACCGGCACAGGTCCGGTCAGATTTGGAACACAGAAAAAAGATCAGCTGGAAATATCCGCCCGGTAATTCAGGCTGACAGGAACGGTGTAGGATACTGATGTGGCGATACCACGAAAGACAGCTGGAGGCCCGTTTACCCAGCAATAAAAACCATTACCTTTAATTTCCTGACCCTCGGGGAACAACCCTGCCACTCGCCCAGCCAGGGCTACGACATCGGTACGACCGGAACCGGCCGGCGCCACAACATTAATCTGATACACACCTGAGTAAGTCCGGCACCGCAGACCGAGATCGATTGTTCGCGGCGTAACGGGCATATCATGAACTGCCAGGTAGATCTCGTTTGCTGGTGGGGTAAACGCCACATTCTCCCACGCAACCTGAATACCTTCGGCATCCGCCCAGCGCCCTAGCCTGGCCGCCAGCGCCGCCGCAATATCGGGAATCACTTATTCACCTCCCTTACAGCTTCCTCAAAGAAGCGTTGAAACTCAGCTGCAGTTATGCGGACCATGCCTCCAGGGGCCTGTGTGGAATGCCCCATTTCCAGCGGGTAGGCATAGGGGACGTTGTTGCAGAAATAAATGGACTTCATCCCGACTTTGAAGAGTGACAGCGTGTAGTTCCCGGCCGCCTTTGTCAGATCACCTGTCTTATCAATCCGGCCAGTCTCGTCTGTCGTTGGTGCATCAAAGGATACCTGCCAGTTACCGCGAAAACGGCCCCCCGTATAACCCGGAGGTGCTTTGACATCCATCCCATCCACCAGCCGGGCTTTTTTCTTAAGCCGCCCGGTTTTGGTCAGGTTGGCAGGATCCCCTCGTTGGTCCTCGTTGTGGTCGTAAACAGCGCGATTATAGGAAACTGCTGTCTGGTTAACTTCCCACAACTCCGGGTTGCCCACTGGGGACATCACCACCAGTTGATTAAGAATTTTGATTCCGACGGCGCGCACCACTGCTTCCTGATTCGTTTTCGCCTTATTAACGAATGCCGTGATTTCAGCCAGGAAAGCCGCGTTCTCGCCCATGTCATGCCCTCAGTTGCGCTTTGTAGCAGAGCACCAGTGCAGCAGGTTTTGCCGGGTTCGGTTTCACTACGCGGTAGGCTGTGCCGTCAATATCAACCACATCGCCGATTTTGATTTCCTGTTCTGCTGTGAAGACGATCCGCACATCTCCATTTTTGATGACCGTTCCGTCTATTTCGCCAGGCTCATATTCGGTTTTTACCCCGACAGCAAAAAAATGGACATCATCAGTCTTGTGCTCAACTCCTCCAATAACAGTCACGCTGCCTTTGCGTGTAACGCTGTAGGCCATACCGTTCTGTTTAAGCATGCGCGTCGCTGTCGCCTGCATTTGCTGATAGTTGATAGCCACTGATTAGCGCCTCTCTATTTGCAGATTGATAAAATCGCATTTCAGCGATTCCATGGCCCCCAACATGACATACGGCAATCCACCACTGTGCCAGGCGTCAAGAACCTCGCCGCTGTCGTTAATAAGTAATACGGCCATGCTCCTGTAATTGCCCTCTTTGGCTGCTTGCAGCGCTTCTTCGAGGAGCCTTATAACTTCTGTCCGATGGTGTTCAAGATCTGCATTTTTTTTGGCACTCAGACTAACAATTTTCAAATCAGCCATATCACGCTCGCTCCGCAAAGGTATTAATGGCGTAACCCCGGCCACCAGCAAGCTCACCGAGAATTGCCACTACCGCCGGATATGAAGGGATAAACACCTCCCCTTCTGTGACCGCATAGGTCATGGTGACAGCACCTTCCACACGTTCAGTTTTCACAGCAGCTTCGCGCACGCTGGAGAGTAAATCGCCGTCGATTGCCTCTACCGCAAGCATGCACTGAGCAGTAATGACCTGCCGTGGCACTTCATCCGAGGGTAAGTCATAGCCATCCATGACCACGTTTACACGTGGCCAGGCCAATGGCTGCCGCGGTTCAGCTTTCTGCCCCACCCAGTCAAGACCTTCGAGATAGTCCATCGCCTTAATAAGCAAAGAACCTATTTTTTCCGGTAATTCGATATCTCTGACATCAGCGAAAGCGACTAAATCAGACTCACTGGCATAGCTATTAAAACCCGGGTTTGCAGGATCCGTAATAATCATAATTCCTCCAGAGCGTCCGCCAGCGCCCACGCCCGCCGGGTCTCAGTCCGCGGTTTACCATCCGGGTGGCGTTCAACACTTGGCCCGTCGGCATGCTCAACCAGTGATTTGGACAGATAAATCACGTCGCGCCCCCATGCCCTTCCGATAGCAAAATCGGCTGCAAGGTGGTACGGCCAGCGATCCAGAATGCCTGGCAGTTCCTCAGGGGGGATGCTGTAGCAAACTCCATGAATCAAAGTCGGCAGGCTTATGGTGTCCGGGCAGGATGATAATTTTGACGCGATAGCCGGTTGCCATTGTGGCGGCCGGCTGGTCCCGAGATAAAAACTGACGAGAGAATTAGGAAAGTGGGCCAGCCAGTCACTTATCTTGTCGATGAATCCGTGCACCGGTATCGCGTCGTCTTCCAGCACCACTACCCTGCAAGGTTGCTCAGCAGCCCACTCAAGCGCTCGGCGATGATTCCAGTTCGCACCGTGGTTAGCATCATCAATCAGCAGATGTGCACCTAAAACCGAGGCCAGCGCCTCAGCCTGCTGCCGTCTGGCGTGATGACCGACCACCACAAACTTTATGTCTTCGGGCACCAGCGAATCTCCAATAAAAAAGCCGCACGATGGCGGCTACTGTCTATATATCAGGGTGTTACTTCGCTTTAACCCTGGGTAAAGTGGTTAATCAGCCCGTGAGTGGTGGGACACTGACGAACCTACACTGGGAGTATGGCTGATTACCTCTCATAAAAGGAATAATGATGGCAGTCCATAATATTGATATAACTGTTAAGACTAACGCGCAAACCTTCCAAGAAGTCAACGAACAACTGAGCAGACTGAAAGTTGTTATTGGTGTACTTCTTGCGAAACTACCGCCAAATGAAAGAAATAAAGTTATTGATGACTTGAAAGGTTTTGCGCTCTACGAAGAAGCCGATTTACTCGCGCAGTTCAACCCGAAAGAATCGTAATTCGCGTCATATTAACCCAATGGGGGGCATTGCCCTCCATTTATTTTGTATGAGTAAGTCGTCCTTTAATGTGTAGAGAACTACTGTATTCCTCATTGAATACTACTTTTTCTTTGGTATTCTTTTTTCCTCCGTTCGTTTCATTTTCTTCTCGTTTTGCAAGCCTTTTTTTGGGAATCATATGGTTCTCCTTTCACTTGTGTTTCCACCAAGCTGACTCTTTACCAATGCCATCGGTTTTAAACACCGTATGAACCTGAGGTCCGGTTATCACCTTACCAGTGAATGCATGAGCAACAATACCGAACGCCAGCATGTCACCCACCGCGGCGCCAGCCTGTTCTTTCTTCCAGAAACGATAACTCTCAATCCGGTAGTAAAGACGGGTGATGCCGTGAGCGAACGCCATTACATCAGCGCGGGTGCCTCCCAGCAGACCAGCGTTAAGCATCACATCGCCGCGGTGCGCTTCAATGAATTCCTGATAGATACGCTCAGGATGATTCTGCTTCGCCCAGGCGTCAGCGTAGGTCTTCGGTTCTGAACCGACATAAACCTTGCCGGTCTGCATTTCATCCCACGGGGCGCGTAGCATTTCGACATCGGTACCATCGGTACACCAGACGAACCGGTATTCAGGGTGATCTCGCAGGTGCTGCCAGATGTGCAGCCATCGCCGGAAGTAGGCATTCATCTTCACGTCAGGAACGCGGTACAGCTCAACGTCTGCCGGGGCCGTCAGCAATTCATCCACCAGCGCGATACGGCCACAATTCCGCAGCGATGCCGCCCACCTGCTCAACATATCAGGTGAGGCTGCCATTTTCGTACCACGCTGCGGATCTGGCTGACTGGTCAGTAACGTAGTGATTACCACGTCGCGTTGCCGCCGGTACTCCACATAACCGGTAAACCCGGTATCGCGACGTTCGTTGTGGATTTTAACGTTACGCTCCACCAGTGCCTGTCGGTCTGGTTTCGGTACCGAACGCTCCACGGCCTCATGCTCATCGAGAGAATGAATCAGCTTTTCTGAACCGACGACATCAGCGTAAGCCCACGTCGTGAGGCCAGCGTTATGAATCCGCAGCGCGAGGTCGCTGTGTTCGTACATGCCGCGACCATAAACCGGATCGAATCCACCCACCTTCTCGATGGCGCTGCGGTGGTAGTACAGCATCACGCCGCGCTGCCCGGTATACGCCACATGCTGATCGTCACGGTAAAGCACCGAAATATCGTTCAGCTTGTGCTGCCCAGCCAGATCGAGGAACTGATAAGCGAGGTGCGGCTCTGGGGATTCGATGTAGGGAAGATGCCAGTTGTCTGCAGTCGGCCAGGCATCGTCATCCCATAAAAATAAATGCTCACACCCGGCATCCATCAGGGCTGACAGGCTGGCATTTTTCGAAGCAACAATGCCGAGTGATTCATCATGGCGAAGCAGCTGCACGCCGTCAGGCACTACTGCGGCAGGTTTAGAGCCATCGTCGATAACAACCACCAGCGCACCGGCTGGAAGATGCTTCTGGTGCTGCTCAATGGCGCGCTTTAAAACTTCCGCCCGATTATATGTAGTAATGGCAATGCCAATCCGTGATGCTGAAGCGCAGGCAGGAACAAACGGGACACCATCAATAGTGACCTGCATAGATACTCCTGGGTATTTTATTTTTGGTGATTTGCCGGATGGTTTAAATTAATTGCAATGAACATAGAACAAAGGCCCCAAAACGGGGCCGCACAAATAGACAATCATTCTTTCAAACCAATTCCTAGCAATGGTTCATGAGTTCTAATTTTTGCTATTTCTTCTTGCGCTTCAAAATTTGAAATTTCCCTTTCTCTGTATTTTGAGAAAACTGAGCCGAATTGACCATAGATATCAGATGCCATACCTCTTGTTTTTTTTGAGTGCATTTTTAAAGTAGACATATAAATTTCATTGAGCGCATTGAAGGCATTTTGAACTGCAATAAACTGCAATTCATCTAAATCTTCTGAATTATACTCAGGCACACGAATCATTGCGTTATGATAATTATATGCACTAATCCTGAACTCTTTCAATTCATGAGCTTCTTCTTGCACCCTCCACCCTCTGATAGCCCAGAAGGCTACTACTGCTGCAATAAGTGTGGCAATCGCAGAAACCCATGTGCCAATCATTGATAAATAAGCCCAGTAAGCAGCATCTCTTGCAGCTATTAATGACTCATATTGAATATAATCTGCGTTCATAATCACCTCTTTCTCATTTGAGTTGATTCTAACGCAAAGCATTCCGGTAAGCACCTTGTTAGGACACGACCGGAATGCTATTAAGGCGAACGTCCTTTATTATTAACTACCGCCACCTAGCTTAATGAGAACACCCGCAGTGGATTTGTTACTGGTGAAATGTTTTTTCCAGTTATCGCCAGTGCCGATTTTCGTCAAGTCAGGGTTAGCGCCTTTCGTTTCATCCCAGCTATAACCCAGCAGTTCAACATTCACGGTGCCTTCTGCACGGTAACCAATTGCAAGGTTTTCCTGGTCATTGATGTCGTAGGAACGGAAGCCGGGAGCCTGTGATTCGGTTACAGATACCGCGCCGGCCACCAGCCCAAGAATCGCATCAACTGGCATGGTATCTGTTACCAGTACTGGCTTACCCAGAGTGCCAGGCTGACCGCCATACACCACCACACCAGCTTCTTCGTAGATTTTGTTGTCGATCGCTTGGTCCACAATGTCGAAATAGGTCGTGGAATGCATAACGAACAGCGCAACACGGTTAAATTTATCGCCGTATTTACGCAGGCCGCGAGTCAGCGTTTTTTTGCCATCGGTGGCAATATCAGCCGTAACCGTCATTTCAGCGTTTGCGCCGATAGCCGCAACAAGCCCCTGAAGAGCGTACTTGATATAACCTTCAAGCGTGGCATCAGCCACATCGACGCCGATTACTTCGGAGAATTCACTCACATCGCGACCACGTCGTTTAAAGGCCTCTTCAGTGGTTTCATACGGGCCGTATTTCCAAGGTGCTTTTACGCTGACAGACTCACCGGCACCGATTTTTTTTCCTTCTACCGTGCTGGTGGAGTTCACGTCGCGCGATTCAATAGAACCACCGACTTTATAGAAGGTGCGCTTCCGGAAATCCCCCTCGATCAGCTCGTTATCAAGGATAATGGCGCCATTTGAGGCGGCGTTGAACACTGCCAGATTGTCCTGACGACGCTCAAGAAACGCGGTCTGCGCCAGATCGTCATAAATAATCAGGTCGTTGTTTACAGTCGTAGGCATTGATTAATCCTTACTTAGGCAATTTAAGATAGGCCTGCTGGCCATGCTTGCGGATATAGTCCGCTTTATCACTGGCGCTCATTTCGGAACGTTTCAGGCTACCGCCACCGCCGGGCTTGTGTCCGCCCGCTCCAGTACCTTCGGCGCGCGGGAACAAGTGCGGAGCCGTCTCCTTAAGAGACTCCGCCCACTCGAGGGGGCTCAATGGGGTTTTTCCGTCTTTACCGAAAAGAACATCGCCATTTGCATCAACCGCTACGGCCTCGCCTTCGTCGTTGAGCTGGAATGTGCCTTTGGCACGCAGAATCAGATCGTCGGATGCTTCCGGCAGCGCGCCAGCTTTTGACGCTGCCGCCCGGATTGCATCGCCCAGAACCCGATCCCGGAATTTATTGGAGAACGCTTCGGCTTTATCCGCGCGCTCGTTTGCCGCTTTGATCTGCTTATCAACGTCAGCACGTAAACGCTCGGTTCGTTTGTTCAGCACTTCATCAATTTTACCGTCGGCGATCAGCTTCGCTTCTTCGTCGTCGGAAAAACGTTGCAGGATGCTGCGAACAGCGTCCGGGTCGATACCATCAAAGCGTTTGAGGGATTCGGTGGACTCTTTGAGTTTCCCGAGCAATTCGGTATTTTTATTTTTCAGCCCTGATACCTGAGCTGATACCTGCTCATCAATCAGCCTCTGAATTTCTGGCTTGATCTCTGGAACATCACCATTACCGCCACCACCAGATTTGTCCTCCTCACCTGCTGGCGCGTAATATTTAATGAGCATGTTTCGAATTAACATAATTTCCCCTTGGGATTTTGCCGGGCCTCGCCCATAAAAAAGCCCCGGCGGATGCCAGGGCGTGAAGTTAGAAATGGGTGTTAGTAGTCAGTGCCAGATAACTGCTTCAGACGTTCCAAGCTGATCCATTCGCCTTTGTCAGTGAACATATCAGCCAGGTCGATTTCACCCGCGCGGAACAAACGTCCACGCTCGGCACCCAGAACCTGATCCTGGCGTTGTGCCGACTGGCGCGCTAGCCATTCCAGATACGAGGTTTTCCCCGGCACCTGTCCATCCATGCTGGCACGAGTCCCCTCGTCCATCTCGTCGATATCGATGCCAAGTTCGCGCCACGACTTGAGGATCAGGGTTTCGGTAGAACGGCAGCAGAAATGTATTTTCCCGGGTCCCTGCAGGTAAGGCACCTTATGCCCGACAGGTTTGTTATCCAGGGTGTAGCGCAGCAGGTCACGAATAATGCAGTCGTGGCTGGTTTTATTGTCCAGCGTAGACAGCCACTGTTTGCCTTTCACGATATCGCTGTTGGCACTGGTGAAGCTGTTGCGCGCTGTGGCAGCCAGATGATTCACAGCTGTTTTAGCGATGCTGGCGGCGTTTGCCCTGCTCATCTGCAGCGCCCCGTCGCGATAGTCTTTGTTGGCATGGCCACGAACATTGCGCGCGATAGTTTCTACCGTGTCGCCGGCAAGATACCCCCTGCGGACGGCGTTCACGATACGCGCCAGCCTGTCCGATTCCAGATTCTCCGCCCACTCACTCAGCAGCCGCCCCTGAAAGGGTTGCGCCATCGCCGCGGCATACACCATATCGGCGGTGATGCCCTGCAACGGATAGTGAGACAGGACCTGTGATGGCAGAAGGGAATCGAACAGGCTCAGCTGATAACTGGCTTCGTTCTTTGCCAGCGCCACCAGCTCACTCTCGAGCCCTGCCTGCATGGAAGCTACGGCCTGATGGTTAAGATCGCGCACGCTGCCCAGTAAACTCTGCAGGCGATTAACTGTGAAGCTCTCCGGCGGCAATCTATCCAGCGCATCCAGTAGACGTGCCGACAGGTAAGCATCCGTCTCGTTAAGCAACTTCACCATCCGGTTTGCCACGCCGGTGGCGTAGCGGCTTAACCAAACGGAATGTGCGATCGACTCATCACGCAGGCTTTCGTTAATGGTGGGCATATCAGCCTCCCGTCATCGTTGGTGCCTGATTGCGAAGCGCATCAATAACCTCGTCCGGGCTATCGGCCGGGTCGATAAGGTCAAGCTTCTGCAGTGCGCGAATCATATCGCTATCGCGCAGCGCACCGGACTGCCAGGCATTGACGATTGCCGTCACCATGCCCGACTCGGCAACCTTCGCAATGAATTCCTGGTTGATCGTGTAGCTCGTCGATTCGCCCTTGATGCCGAGATATTTCGCACACCAGCCAAGCGCCAGCGTGTAGGCCTCAGAAACGTTTGAAACGCAGATACCGAGCACGGATGTGGAAGATGTTTGCTCACCACTCGCCTGGGTTGCCGTCTTCGCCGTGGCGTTCTGCTCAATCAGTCGGGCGCCCAGCTGCACCATGTAATCGCGCTTGCTGTCCATGGCCTCTTTAGCCAGCATGTTCGGCTGCGCCTGGGCATAGCCAAACGAGCCCTCCCTGGGAAGTAAAAGCGGTGATCGGGAACCAATTTTCACACCCTTCTTCTCGAGGTGGTCGCGCCAGTTGGTATCGAGCCCGGTCATATACGGCTGTACCTGGCCACAGAACCACACGCTGTCCTCATAGTCAGCGCTGTTTCGATAATGGCCGTGGTTTATCTCCACCAGCGCAGCCAGCGGTGAATCATCAATGGTAGGATCGTTGTTTTGGGCACCGACAAAGGTGAACGGGATTTCGTCCCAGTAGTCCTTTCCTTTCGGCTTAGGATGGTACTCACTGTCAACAGTGTAGGTTCCGCTTGCAGTGCCACCAGCCCGGCGCCATACCCGGCAGATGAACCGCCCTTCTTCCAGCGCCAGCTCGCGGTACTGGATTTCATCCTTGTAAGCGTAACCATCCGGCTCTTCAACGCATTCGCGCAGGACCACAAGCACCAACTGATCGCGTCCGTTAATTCGCTTTGTTCGCCAGTTGATAATGTTCTCTGCCGGATAGCGGAGGATGATCGCCTCATCGGATGCTTCTGCGTAGTCAACATAAATCCCCTCTCGTGCCACCTCCAGCACGTTCTCGGTCACCAGTTGCGACTGCTGATAGATGCTGGTACCGGCCCCGTCAGCATTGTCCAACAGGTATTTCAGCTTTTCAGGACCCTTAAACGTGGGGTCCTTTCGATACGCCATCCCAAGCATGCCGATCTTCGTGTTGCCGGCAATGGCATAGAACACCGCGCGACTCAGATAGTCTTCGTTGCGTTTACGGTTACGCGTTGATTTATCAGTCGGGTCGAGATAAGGCAGGTACTTATTACCCGCAGCTTTTACGGCCTCAGCTCCTTTGCAAAAGTCTCTGTATTTCCGCCAGGCAGCAGAAGCCGCCCGGTGTTCTGGTCGAACCCAGGTGATGTCGTCGTTTGCCATATCAGAAAGTGGTGTCCATGGTGATTGAGTATGCCGGTTTCACGATCGGGTAATCCTTCACGATGAAGTAACCACCAGCATCATTGGGGTGATCGTTATCCGCTGATTTATCCGGTTCGCCATTGGCCGCCCAGATTTGCTGCTCGAGGCTCTCTGTGTAAACCGGGCAGCTCTGAACGTTAACCAGATAGCGGCGTTCACCGTTGGCGTTGCAGAACATGGCGTTCATCGAGTTGATGCGGTCTTTAACTGGCGGGTTGGCATCATCAACAATGACGCTGAACCCGGCATCGTTGAGCTGAGCAATATCGGTCCTGCTGGCGTTCTGCGATTTGCGTGAGTCGCCAGAGGCATCCGGATAGATGTAAATCTCCCGGCTTTTAACGTAGCGACCATCCTCGTAGCGCCAGAACTCTTCCTGAATGCGCTTAATCATCGCCGGCGTGTCGTAGACCTTCACCAGCTCACGAACCGCACGCGGCAGGCCATTACGCTTAACGTGAACAATCGCAGCCATTTTTCCAACGTTGAAGTCCATACCAATGAACAGCGGATCTCCATCCTGAATCTCGTCAGAACAGTTATTCAGCTTGCGGTTAAAGGTGTGGTAAATGGTTCCGCTATTGAGGTTCGTGAACTTCCCGCGCAGATAGGCCTGAATCAGTTCATCAGGGTAAGAACTCAGCAGCGATGGGATGTAATCAGGCGGTAGATTCTTCGCATTGTCGAACGTGCTGGCCTGAATCAGTCCATACAGGGCCGCGAGCTCCGGCTTTTCACGAACCGCCTTCACGAACTGCTGGTAGACGAACTTGAAGCCTTCCGGCGTTGTCGTAACGTCAATACCGTTTCGCAGCCCATCAACCTTGTAACGCATACGAGCGATGATTTTTCGCCAGGCTTGCTGCGCTTTAGCAGCCGCCATGACGTCCAGCTCATCGACCATCGCGTTACCGATTTTAAAGCCGACTATTGAGCCGGGTTTCTCCATCGAACGGCAAATTGTCGTCCCGCGGTACCGTCGCCCCTCGTAGAAGTGAACCTCTTTGTTCCCCTCGTTGATTTTGACGCTCAAGCCCCAGTCAAAGGCCACCTCTTCAATCGTCGGGTAGAAGATGTCACGAATTTGCGGGTACGTCGGCGCGAAATAGCCTTGGTTAATCTTCGGGTGCTCCCACATCCCTTTGCAGATGCCGCCACAACCCACCCACGTTTTACCCGAACCGAACCCGGCAACATAGGCTTTGAATTTGTGCTGCATCGCGAGGAAGCGCGCCTGAGGAATGTTAAGTGTCGGGCTGATCCCCATCGTCTGCCCTCGCATCCACTACGTTGATATTGATCTGCACTGGCGTTGGTTCATCGTCCTCCCCCTCACCGGCCAACTCTTTACGGAGTTTCTCAACCTCCAGCAGTCGGCGTTCGATTTCAATCTGCTGCAGGCGCTGCGCGAATTCGCTATCGGCCAGGCCAAGTCGCTTCATTACCGCTTCGAACATCCGCTCGCGGCTGATTGCTGTAATTTCGACGCCGTTTTTGCCAACCTTCACGCCTGAATAGGCGAGCCTGGAAGCGGCCGGGAGTTTGCGCGTATCGGGGAAATAAGGCTGGCCAATACCGTCGCCATTGCAGCGCGGGCATTCGGGGTTTGGTTCTCGATTGTGGTCATAGCCGTAACCGCCGGAATCTTCGGGTTCACGTCTGTCACGCTCAGCAGCCTCGAGTCTTTTCTCTTCGAACTCCACGGCATCACACCACTGGTAGTGGTGACCGAAGCCCCAGCAATAACGACACGCGCCGCGACGATACTGTGAAAGCTGGTTTGCATCGAAAGTGGCGAGCTGCCACATCTGCGCGAGGACTTCATCGGCACTGCCAAGCGTGCGCACAATGGAGGCTTTTTGCTGCTGCGCAATAGCCTGCGCAACGTTAGGATTCGCTATGAGCTGACGACCGTAGTTTGGGTCACTATAACCAGCACGCGCAGCGGCTGCCGTGGCGTTGTTGTCCTTCAGGTACTCCGCGACAAATAAGCGCTGCTGAGCAGTAAGTCCATCATCATCCACCAGCTCATTTGCGCTTTTATCTTTCTGCGCAGTGCGCATTTTTTTCTGCGCAGGTTTTTGCGCAGTGTGCGCATAAGGTTTTTTGATATATCGACGGGCTGTAGCGTAGTTCAGTCCCTGCGCTTCACACCATTCCTTTGGTGATACGCCGGTTGCGGCATGTTCGGACAGGAACCGTTGCTGAAGCTCGCCCCAGTCCGGTTTTGCCATATTTACTCCAATAAAAAACCGCCCGGAGGCGGTCGCTTAGCTGAAAAATTTCATCAATATGCCAATCGCAAAGTTAAGGCTTCCCCCTAAAGCGAGCGAGCCAAATCCAATGACAAGCAGGACAGCACCTTTCTTGGCATTGAATCTGTCTATAGTCACGGCCATGCCATTTGTAAGCCCATCATCGACAGATGCGCTTAAGCGTCCTGCATTGTCCCATTTCGGACTTTCGCTAATGTCCTTTATTTCGCAAAGTGCTTTCTCATGTGCGTTAAGAACATCACCAATGAGCGCAATTAATGACTTTACTCTGAAAGCGAGCACAACAGAACCGAATGTCAAAAGTCCTGAAGCGATAATTTTTATTAAGTCCCCGTGAGCAACCATCCAAATAAACATATTCCCTCCTAAAAAGAGGGTATTTTATCATTACAATTGTTAATTGACGCTATAAACAATTATCAAGCCCACCAGCGAAGAGCGAAAGCTTTTGCTACGGTTAAAGTTCAGAGGAGAGGCTGAGTCAGAGCCTCATGGGCTAGGTTCTAATTTGGATGGCAGTTAGCCTGTCACGCTTTGTTATGAGCTAGGATGTCTTCCTTCATCTGCCTGTCCATTATATTCCAGTTGTGATCCGTTCCGTTGATGGGGTTAACCCAGTCGCAAGCCGTGTCCACTACCTCAACCCTTACGGGTCCAATTGCCCTGCGCTCGCGATCAACATCGTCGCCAGGTATATAGTTGACAGTATGCTGTACATTGCTGGCCTCATTTGTTTCTCTGAGTGTCCCTGTATGCCGCTTTCAGAGAAGAACAGGGATCCTCATATTGTAAGTACTCTTAATTTTCTTGAGCTGCGCCGAGGTTTTTCCCTCGGCGAACACTTCAATCACATTCAACCCGGAAAGCATAGTCCTCCGTCCAAACCTTCGGTCACTTCGACACTTGCTTGAGTTCACCGGTAGAGGTGAGTATGTCGAGAACATCCATCTGATCAATTTCGGTAAGACGCCGAAATACATACGCAGCGTCGATACCTACCAAATCACAGCGTTGTGACTTTAGTTCTGTAATGCAATCATGGACGTCTGGTTTTGTGAAGATTTCACTGCCAATTTTACGGGCGGTATTTACGCTGTACCTCGCCCCAATAGCCGCCTGCGTGGCGTTCAAATCGATGTGGTACTCGCGACAGAACATTTCTTGCTTGTCGGTGAGTGCCATACGCATATCCAAAATGGTGAAAAAATGAATTTTAGAGATGATTTTCTACCTGAGCACTATGGGCTTCGGGTGTTTGTGTTCGCTGTGTCAGCCATTATTTATGTCGTAGCAATAGTGTTTTCATGTATAGCTGCAGACAGTAAACCTCAGTTATCTGTTGTTCTTTTAACACTGGGAATTACATCTTTGCAGGCTGGAGCGTCCAACCTTAAAATAACTACCCGCCCCAAAATAATTATTGGCGCAGTGTTAACCCTACTACCAGCAGCAATAGCCCTTCTCGGCGTTTGACTAGCGTTGATTAAGAACAGTGACACTTTGAAAACCAAAGTGTCATTCTCTATTTACCTTACTGACAATTTTTGATCGTCTAATTGACTCAGATTTTTCCTCGGAGGTTTTGCATATCGTGTCTCTATGGGCTCCCATAAAGGATTAGACGTGGGTTACTCCGTTGCTTGTTCTTCCGACTGTTCAGCCTGCTCTGCAGGTACTGGCGTGAACTCCACGCGCTTCACATCGGCAGGCGCGAAATACAGCCACTGTCCCGTCTTCGTCGCCAGCGGTACAAAACCGTTAAGCTCAGGCTGACGTCGCGACATCTTGCCTGTGAAGGTTTAGCCTGTTTGGGGGGTTAGCGTGATTTGGTAGATGTCTGGCATTATTGTTACTCCCAGATGCATTAATTGGGTGATAAACTCCTCACGAGGCCATCTATGGAACAGCACATGAAAATAGTAGATATTGAGAAATGGGCACCACATGTAGGCATGTTTATGCTCGAATTTGGTGCCGTTGAATCTTTTACTCGTAGCCTTCTTGAAGAGTTAACCCCCCCTTTAATATATAAACATATCAAAGAGATGGCACTTAGTAATAAAATAAAGATCATCACTGATATCCTTAAGTGCTCCGAAGAACACCCAGACCTTCATCAGGAACTTATTCAGGCTTACAAACATATTGATGAGCTAACAGAAATCAGAAATATTATCGCTCACAATACAGTTAAGCTTGTTTTTTGGGAAAATCATGAACCTGAGGAATCTCCATGTGATGAGGCCCTTTATAGCGATAAAAATTCAAAAACCATTACTCTTGATGAGATGCAAGAACATAATGCAAATCTAAGTGCACTAGTAGAAACACTGTATCGTATAGACGGAACTAAGCGCGGAAGGAGAATTGCTAAAGACTTGGAATATTTCAAGATATCAGGGCTAACATTATCTGACTGGAGCAATCTGAGTAAAGAATGATGTTTTTTTAATTTTATTTCAGGCACTGATCTTTGATGTAGTCCTGCATGCCGCGAATCATCTTGTCAGCGGTTGCAATTCCGTCCCGGTGATCGAAATAATTCCGTCGAGCGTCTGGAGTAAGTTCGGGGGCTCCTGCATCATCCACGCCGGGGGCGGAGGTGGCTTTGGGCACTCCAGGGCAGGTTGCGGCGATGCGCAGCCGTTGAGCGCCAGAATCGACATCCCGACGCAAATCGTTAATGGTTTTTTTCGCATCGGACAATTCCTTCGTGTATTTAGCATCCAGTGCAGCGACATCACGCTGCCGGGCCTGCATATCTTTGATGGTAGCGCTCGCCAGGCTCAGTTGTTCGCTAGCTTTATCGCGCTGGTCTTTGTAGGTGATGGCGTTGTCGCGGTAGTGGTTAATCGCCCATGTCATGGAAACCAGCAGGCAGATAACGACAGCGCAAATGATGGTTGTTAATCGGCTCATTTCTGGCCCCACTCGCAGACTTCACGCTCAATCACCCGGCGGGTTACCAGTCCCTTCCACTGTTTCCCACCGGCATACGTCCAGCGCTGCAGCTCTTTGCATGCACCCGGAACATCACCGGCATTCAGTTTCCTCAGCAGCGTTGATCTGCTAAATGCTCCCGTTCCCACGTTATAGGTGAAGGAGTAAAGCGCGGCGCGGGTAGGCTCAGGGATACTAACCTTGATTAGCGGGTCAATGGCGTTTGCCACCTTTCGCAGATCCGCCTTCAGCAGGTTGTCACATTCTTTGTCGGTGTAACGGTGACCGCGGCGAATGTCAGTACCGGTGTGCCCATCGCAAACAGTCCAGACGCCGACCACATCCTGATAGGCGTAATAACGTCGCCCTTCCAGCCCATCCGCATTGCCCAGCATCACAGCTGCAATAGTGATTGCTCCGGAGCCGCCTAATATTGCACCCACCAGTTTATTTCTGAGTGTCGTATTCATCTCGGCTCCTGCTGCGGCGGTTATCTTCGCGGATCTTGAAATAGAGATTTGTCAGGTACGTCAGTACAGCAACGATGATACCCACAAGCACACCGATAGCATTCCATTGCTCGGGACTGAAGGCATTCAGAATGCCGTTGAGGATGCTGCCGGCTGAAGCGCCGTAAGCAACACCTGTGGTTAATTTATCCATGCGATACATACTCTCACCTCGCGTAGTTAGCGGGTGCTGTGTGTTTGAAAAGGGTCTGTCCGTCGGGACGATTTGACAAGAAGGCGTGTCGATGATGGTTCCAGGAGCCTGAAATGAAAAAGCCAGCGACAGGCTGGCAATGTGAGGGTAAGGCAATGAACAGGATATTATTTAGAACCAAGCGACCTATAAGCTAGCTAAACAGATGGCATTTGTGTAAAACGATGACATCAATCAGCAGGTGCTCATCGTGAAATACATTAGGCTAATATTAAAGCTCATAACAGTATCACTTTATGTGTTTCTGGTTGTTTTTGGCTCTGGATTTGTAGGTTCGAGTACAGCCAATGCAATTAATCTTGAAACACTTAACCTAAATTACTCATTAATCGCAAAGGACTCGGCGGTATACGCACTCTGCGCAACTGGGGCGACATTGGTTGTTCCACCTGCCCTATATTTAAGCCAGCATTATGTCTGGCCAGTGTTAAAGTTTATCGGTTTGAAGATTCGCTACTTCTTTCATGGGTACTAAAAGCCTCGCACAGTAACGAGGCTTCACTTATTTTTCCTGTTACAGCTTTGGCTCTTCAATACGTTCGCTTAGCACTTCGACCTCTCCATTGTTGGCGAGATCATCTCCACGAGTCAAATACCATGCGCCGTAGATAGTTTCACCCGACTCTAAATCGTCAATTTTTTCGTGCACGTAGTAAGCGATCTGCCTGCTGCCATTGTACTGGATCCAGTAATAGCCTTCTCTCATCTTTCCCCCCTCCTCTTCGATATAGAGATTATAAGAGGCAATGAATATTGATGATTTTAGAAATACTTAAATCTCCATTAAGCAAAAAGCCCCACGGGGTTAACCGCAGGGCTTTAAACGAAGGCAATAACCCATCGTTAGAGCAAAATTACCACAGATTCGGGAAAAGTAAATAGCTCACGATAAAATAACGCCCTATTTTGTTATCTGCTTCAGCTGCGCATCTGCCCAGGCCTCTTCGATGTCAAACTTGGTGATTAGCTGATCGTAAAATGGTTTAACAGACTTCTTCCAGGTATCGAGGCTGATTGCTTCCGTTATCTGACACACCGCAGCGTATGCCTCGGTCGATGGGATTCGTTCATAACCACGACCGCTGCAGCGCTTGCAATCAGCCAATACCGGAACGCCCTGCTGTTCTGTAAGAGCCTGATTAACGGCTTTCCCGCGTCCATGGCAATCTCTACAGGCACAGCTAACAACCTTCTTGCCCTTACACTGAGGGCAGAGAACGCGGGCTATCTCCCTGACCTGCCTCCGTACCTCATACTCAGAAGGTCGAAAATCTTCGACGCCCATATTCAGAGACATCTTCACGAATCTCTTCTCTTTTGCCGGAGTGTGAGACTTCATGTTGAAAACCTCAGCGTCTATAAACCCTTCCCCATTGCAGCCATAGCACTGCTTCACGCTGGCGGCGCTGCGGGAATAGTCTTCGAACGCGAAGGCAGCCAGCTGCTTCATCACCACTGGCTTAACCTTGGCATCCAGTTTACGAAGCGCAGCAACCCGATCGCACTTGGTCAGCGCGTACTGGGCCAGCAACTCAATCGCCCTCTCCCGGTCATTGTTGCTGATACCCATCTTCCCGAGAAAAGCGCTGTAACCCATGGCGGCCAGTTCCTGCGTCATGCCCATTGCAGCCATAATATCCGAACCGGTTAATGCATCTGATGCCGTAGCACGAGGAGAGTCGCTAATCATCGTCGATTTGGCGAAGTGATATTTGAGTGTATTTTCGAGATTCATGCGGTCTCCAGTTCGGTAATGGTGAGTTCTATTTTTCCGCCCTTAACGACAGGCATTTTCACAACGCGATAATCGATTACCTGGCTGTCATCCAGCCAGAATCTCGCCTTGGTCAAAGCGTCGAATGCAGCCTTCTGCAGGTTATCCAGATCACGGCGCCGGCGGTCAGGCATGTGGCATTCAATACGGATTTTGAGTGGTGCAGCTGTCCGAATATTAAGCCGGGCGCTTCGAATGATACTGGCCACGGCATAGCGGTACGCGACACCATCAGCGCTAATGTGCGTGCGCCCGCGGTTGTGCCGGTAATACCGGTTATTGCTCGGCGGCCAGGGCAAAGTGATTTGATATGTCTTCACGTTCACCCCCACATCCGGTTTCGCCAGCGGCTATCCGGCCGCGCTGGAGTATTTGAGGTCGGAAGGAATGCACTGACAGTCCAGGTCATGTAATCCTGGTTAAGGCTGCGCTCTACTCTCACGCCGCGCGCTTTGTAACGCTTAACCAGTTCGTCGGCCTGTTCGGTGCTGCAATCGGTGTGGTGGAACCAGGTTTTCTTCATCCCCATTACCCCGCAAAGCCAAGCAGCTGCGCGGCGACATTTTCAGCCTCATCGCGACTGCGGAATGAACGGGACAGGACCCAGCGCCAAAGAACATCGAGCGCAGCTTTATAGAGCTGCTGGAACTCGAACTCGTCCATGTTGGCGAATGAGATGCTACGAGGATGTTTTTTTAGTGTTCCGTCAGGTAGCTGAATGGCATCAAAGTGCCCTGCCTCAACGATCACCCATGAGCGGTAAGCATCGAAGGATTTGCACAGGCTAATACCATTCGTGACTCGCCGGTAAGCAACCTGCTCAAGATACTGCTCAGCAGCATCGATCAGAGCCCCCTCGTTTCCGCCATACGAGGCCAGGAACTTGGCGTAGCCGGTGATCAGCTTCCGCTCGTTACTCGAGATAGCCCCGCCGGTTGGTTCCCAGTATTCAAAACCGAGATTGAGAAGCGCGAAAAAGCGCCGATGGAATGCCGGGTTACGTACCCGCCTGAACTCGGCAACAAGAACATCGCCGAGCCGGGTTTTGGATTGCAGGATATCGCTGGTCTCGGGTGTGGCCGGGATCAGTATTCCTGAGTGGTGTTTGATAAGTTGTAATTCTAGCGCCATGGTTCTCTCCGTGGCGCATCAGGTATAGGTTGTTCAGGCCTATGAAAGAATAATATCAGACGGTGGTGTAACTCGGTACCCCAGTCGTTTCGCAAATTGCATAAACCCGTTGAGAGTGAATATTTCTTCCTCTTCGAGTAACGGTCGTAATGAAACTATTCCATTTACTCGATAAACCAGATATCTCCCTTCCGCTGGGAAGCTATAGATAACTGCTTTATCGGCCCTTCTGACCACGTCGTACCATTGATCATCTGCATTAAAGGCATCTGCACTAAACACTATTTCCCCCAGAGCGACTTATTGACGCGGTAAACAGTAATCGGGAACAGCCAGGGGAACGCAAACAGCGATACTCTTTGAAACTGCTCCAGTGAAATTAACGCCATTAATAAATTCACACATTCACGCTTTCCCAGGTCTCCTGCAGGATTTCTTCGATGCGCTTTTTGTCCGTCTTTCCCCCGCCGATGATGCTTAACCCGTCAGAACCGGCTCGGCGAGCGACCAGCTTACAGCCGGTATAGCTCTGACTAATTTGCATCAGAAGCTCCTGCTCAAGTGCCGGGACAGCGCCGTCAGGCAGCTTTTTGATGCGATCGATTGTCACTTCGATTTTCATATTTTTCCCTTTGCAGAAACACTGTATATAATTACAGTATACTCATGCAGAGAATTAATCAATCCTTTAAGAGCACTTTTTGATAAAGACACCTCTTTGTTTCTACTCAGATTTCTTTGCAACCAGACGAATGCCCAATCTAGGTGGGCTTCGAGTGTCCGTTGTCGATTATTGATGAATTGCGCCACAGGGAGACTGTATTGACGGGGGCGCTGTACAACATTGGCTGGATAGAAGGTATAAAAAAAACTACATGGTAGGAGGTTAATAATTCTTTTAAGCTTATTGCTGTTAAGCACGATTAGCAATGCGTTCAATAAGTTCGACTTTTCTAACAACAAACTTCATAGTGTAATGATACTTTTTATTTCATTCAATTATATAAAAACTCAATGAACTAATTAAAGTTAGGGGGATGAAAATCACAACTCTATAAGTAGTTAAAAGTATAAAAATGCTTATTATTTCTACTATAAAAATTTATACAGTGTCAGCCATCCAGGCTGACACTTGCACTAAGGACGAGTCTTTTTTTATAAAATTAACCTGAAGCAATTATGGGGTAAATTCATCAATAGCATCAAGCAGTTCATTTACATTGGTATAACAACTCAGCTGAAATGGCTTATTCGCATTCAATGGTGCTGCTGCAAAACTTTGCTTGTTTAACGCTTTTGCTCTTGCACGAGCATTTGGGATACCTTTCTTAATCTTACCATATAATTTTTTATCAGCTTTGTCATAATTTTTTATACCTATTTTCAGAAGATCGGCTTTTAAACTTGAATTTTTTTTAAGATCATCGAAACAGCTATATGGAGCAGAGTTAAAAGAAAAATGTTGCAACAGCCACAGTTCAAAACAAATGTTAGATAAAACAACATTTATCGACTGAGAATGTGCCAATTCCCAAGCTTCACGATGAAGTGTATGAGGGTACTTAGATACTGCTTCTCTATCATACACAACCCATATTTCATCTTCATCAGTTGTGGCATCACTTTCTTTGAGTCTTATTGCTGCACGCACCAAAGCAATTGGAGTATTGTACTTAACATCAGGGATAGATATTAGGCGTGCCTTTTCCGAGGCAAATTCATCAATATAACCTTGTAAGTACATAGGTTCAGTTTTAGCGCCTTCACAAATGATATGTAATCGACGTTCTAATTTTCTCGATTTGTTTGCCATGAATTCACCTTAAATCTTCTGGTATATCGTTAACATCACCAAATAACTCTTCGCTAGGTTCATCGACTTCATCTTCACTTGCAAGATGTATGAAGTAATCGCGAATCTTACCATAATTTATTGACGGAGTTCCTCCAAACCGACCTTCATCATACCATTTATTAAATGGTGATGAAGTTTTTACTTTATCTTTATCAAAATCATCCAGACTAAAAATATTTGTTTCACCTTTATTTTTTTCAGAAAACCAGATCTGATCTCTGCGCATTCTATCTGGCTTCATTAATTCTATATTATGTGTAGAAAATATTAACTGCGAGTTCTTCCCATTAACTTCACTATCATTAAAGAGACGTACAAGAAGAGCTGCTAAATGAGGATGCATACTATGATCAATTTCATCAATAACAAGAACCCGCTGCATTAATAGAGCTGAGACTATAGCAGGTGTTAATTCAAAAAGACGTCTAGTACCATCAGACTCGTCTTCAATATCTATTTCAGAGCTATCACCACTATCTGTATCATGCTCGAACTTAAAGCTATGCAGATTTTCCGCTATAATTCTCTCTCTAAGATCCTCTGGTATATCGTCTGGCAATTTAATATCTATATTCTTATTTTCCTCTATTCTTATACTTTTAACCCCAGTATCAACCAATGACAGGAAGCTACTTGTGGTTTCAACTAAAATGTCTCTAAAACTTTCATCTTGTAAATGAAGAAGGTTAAATGAGGAATTCATACCTATTGGGCAGATTACGCCAATAAAATAATCATAAATTTTTTCTATAACCTTAGGCGCTTCTTGAACCAACCCAATTTTTGATAAATATGAGTTATTATTACCAAATGGAACTTTTTTCACACCACCTTTAAACTGAGCACCAAACTTAATATTTTCCCAACCCTCAGTTTTCCGAGTAAAAAGGTTAGATGGTTGTTTAGAATAAAAACAATCAAGGCTTTCTAATATGATCTCGGTTTTCTTAAAGTGTATTTTATATTTATACCTCAACTCATCAACCACAAAATCAATTTCAAATTTTGTCGGAGCATCAATGGTTGTCTGGCAAAGTGTATATGGCTCATAACATTTAATTGATTCGCCTTCTTTTAGAGCTGCGGCATCATCAACTAAATAATTTAATGCTCTGAATACCTTTAATAAATTGGACTTACCAGACGCATTCGGTCCATAGATGCCTAAAGTACGCACTACATAATCCGAGCTATTGGGAACTTTAATCAAATGATCGCTCAAGTGATTGCTTGACGAAGTGCCTGATAAGTCAAACACAACCTCATTCTTCAAAGACCTAAAGTTTTCAACTTTAAGTGATAAAAGCATTGTAATACCTCCAACTAGGCGTTTTACGCAAAAAACGCACCAAAAAATGCGGTTTGACAGCATTGTAGTCCTGTCACGCACAATTTAGAACCGATTTCTTTACCTACCGCATTTTTCGGTTTACCGCGATTCAACCAAACAAAAATCCCTTTGCCTGTTATTCCTGCTATTCCCGTGATTTAAGACGATTGCACATAGCAAGTAACAACTGGATTGGGGTTGGACCCTCTGGTTTTGAAGGCGCTGCCAGTGCGCGACAGATTGGCGGTACTGGCTTGCCGGAGATAACCCGGCGCTCCCACATGTTCAGAACGGCAACGGCTTCGCGTTCCAGCTCCTGATAACTCAACTGGCCCTCAGTGCTGCGGCGACGCAGCTCCAGACAGATGTGATAATAAACCGGCTTTGGCCAGGGATACTGCTCGCTGCTCGGGTACCGGTACACCAGCTTGCGCCATTTCCAGTATTCAGCCATCACGTCAGCGGAAGTGATCCCCAGCACGCTGCGCCCTTCCCTGCACCACTTGATGAACTGGCCTGGAGAAGGAAGGAATGGACGTTCCTGGCGACGCACCATGCGCATGCCTGCTTCAACCTGCTCCAGAGTGGTGATCCCGTTTTCTTTGAAGGCCAGCACCCACTGCCGGCGTATTTCGTCAACGTCCTCCTGGCTGCGATTAACCAGGGTTGCCGGGAACGCGGCGGCTAGTTGTACGAATAACCCGTTGATAATCTGCGCCACCTGCTGCGTTTGTTCGCGTTCGGTGTACTGCTCAGGCAGGTTGTGCGCTACGCGGCGGGCCTGTTCCCGGTCAAAATTGCAAATGCTCTCGGCAAGATTTTTCATTCCAGCACCCCGTCAATCCAGTCGGTGTTATGCAGGTCGATACCTCCCCGGGAAGGTTTCACCATTCCAGTTGCGCGCAGCCGTTTGGTAGTCAGCTGATCCCACTGCTTGCGCAGACTTGAAGGGCTCAGGATGTTGTCTTTCCAGAACTCGTCCCGGTTGGCCCACTGGAACAGGTCACAGATTTCGTAGTGAGTACGCTTGTCCTGGACACGCATCAGCCTGATGGTGTTTGCCCATTCAGCCCAGTTGGGTTCGGAAAGCGATGCGTTGACGGTGAGAAGCCTGTCGTAAATCCAGCGAGCGGCCTTGAGGTCGTCAGCGGATCCCCATGATTTCCCTGCCGGGGTGTATATCCCGGCGGCAGCTTCTGGATGGCGAGAGAGAAACTTTTGAGTTTTCTGGTTTCGGGATTCGTCAGAATTCCGAGACGAGGATATTTTAATATTGTTCTTGTTATAGTCTTGGGTGTCTACCGTTTCCGGGAAGGTTTTTCCCGTTTTCGGTAACACTTTTCCCGATTTCGGGAAGACTTTTCCCGTTTTCGGTTTGTCTAAAATCCAGGCGGAAAGGTCAGTATTTATACCGACCGTTTTCATTACTCCCTGCTTTTGACTGAAGATGATTTTGCGTTCTGCGAGTGATTTGAGCGCATCAGAAACATGCGAATCACTCAGCCCTGTAAGCTCGGCAATCACCGTGTTCGTAACACGGTCCTGCTTCTTGTTCCAGCCGTAGGTAAGCCAGATCACCGCCTCAAAACATTGCCACTCCCGGCCTGACATTCTCAGACGAGGCTTGAGCTGTTGGATCTCGTTAGCGACCTTGGTATACCCGTTCGACAGGTCGGCCATACGACCTCCCGGTTGTTCGGTTCTGTGGGGGAAATTGATAATTTCAGCTGTGTTTGACATACTTAGCTCCGCAATTACACTCCGTTTTTGCACCTGAAAGTCGGTTCTGTTCGCGCAGACCGGCTTTCGCCTTTTCTAGAGTATTCACATTGCCCCCAGCATGGTTGTCACCATCGCCAGCAGCGGCGCAGTAAGGTCAGGATCGACACGGAACATCTCAAAAATCCCCTCGCCTAACTCCTTCAGCTTTTCCTTCTTCGGTGCATCGAGCATCAGAGCTTGCTTCGCCTCACTCACTTCCTTTTCCAACCTGGCCATCCGGTAGGCAAAGGAGTCGTTCTTTACGACACGGTCGCGGTATCGAAGTGGCAATACAGACATGATCGCGGGCAACAGTTGTCCGACGTTCTTTCGGTATGATGAAGATTCTTCTTTGTTGTCGAGCCAGCGGAACAGCTTCACGTTCCAGACATCGGCCTGGCCAGACACATCCACGCCATCAAGTTGGAGCTCTTCCGCCGCTTCTTGGATTTGAAGTGCAACAGAAACTCGCCCTTCTGCCGCAGCCCACGCCCTGACCGCAGAGCAGATATCACGATGATCAATATCCTGAGCTGCGGATTCGCTTTGATGACACGGGAATATCATTGGATTCGAGGAAGCTCTGCTACTCTGTTGAAATGATAAAGTTTGCATTATTAAGGCTCCTGTTTAGGTAAACCATCAGTAGGATTTGGGTAGAGATCTGGGCGCAGTTCGTGGGGTGTTACACCTGTTACTGCGTAAATTGGCAGGACCCGATCTGCTGGTACAACACCGTGATATCGGTTTTTCCAGCGACTAACCGACATAGGTTTTATACCTAGCAGGAATGCGAGATTTGTTGCTGTGCCAGCAGATTGAATAGCTTTAGTTAACCCGTTCATCATTCTCTCCGATTTGAACATCAATTAATTAAGCCTTAGGCTTAATTAATTGTCAAGTCTGGGGCGAATTTTCAAGTTTAAGCAAAAGGCTTATTCTTCTAACCATGAAAGAGAAAACCATACTTAATCCACTACTTGTCGACCGCCTTTCAGAACTGAATGGCCGTGGTATGACTAAATCCGATATGGCTAGGGTTGCTGGGGTTACCCCGCAATCTGTAAACGGCTGGTTTAAGAAAGGTGTGATCAGTAAGAAATCCGCACTTGCCGTTGCTGACGCAGCTGGCGTATCTGTGCCATGGTTGCTCGGTGAGGACGTTGGCGAAAAAGACGGTCTTAAGCCTGACGAGCAGCGTCTACTAGAGCTCTATCGCCAGTTGCCTGAAGAAGAGCAACGGAACATGCTAAGGATTGTTTCACTACGGCTAAAAGAACTCGACGAATTGTATGCCAAGTACATGGGGCGCAGGATTAAGGGCGATGAGGAATAACATCCTCCCGGAGATTTTATGAGAATAGGGATCGCTTTCCCTGTGTTGGTGTTTATCGTAACTGTATCCCAGCACTTGAGACAGGCTCAACAAGCATGGCTCGTAACCACCGGAATCATAGGTAACTTTATGAAGAGTTGCTTTGTGTGACTCGCGTTTGATCGGTAGAAAGTTGCTTATAAAACGTAAAGAGAACATAATTTAAGCTGTCAGTTCTCTTTAGGAGATCATCATGCTCAGAAAATTATTGAAACAAGCCAAACCCAACGTCCCCAATGAGGTCGAGGATGAACTTACTCAATTATTTGATGAAATAGATGAAAAGCAACGGAAAATTGCTGAAAAGAAAGAAAGAGCTAGAGAGGAATGGCAAAATGGAGCAAGAGCAACAAAGCACCGATTCACTTTATGATTTTCTCTATGTTGATAATCAGCGCGCGTCTTCGCTTCTCGCGCAAATGCATGGACCAGGTGTTGTAACATCGATTAAACATGTCACAGCTGAAATTGATAAATCAGTTTCCGATGCAGGATTTGACTTAAAACTTGTCAAATCTAAAATCGGTGTTGAGGAAACTTTAAACCATTCACAAGAAAAAAGTTTTGATGCATCGTGGACCCTTCCAATCAATCTTCTCGATAAACTTGATGAGTGCGGCCTGATAAGAAGAGATCTCAATGGAGAGCGTCTTGGAAGTACCGTTCTGTGCAAGGGCAAAATGAGAATTTTTGATATCTCAGTTTTTCAAAAAAGTGTTCCATTTATAGCAAAGATGATGGAAATGGAACAACCAAAACTGCCGCCTAAAGCAAAAAAATCAAACTTTCAGGTTGATGACCAATTCATCGCCCCAGGTGTAACTTTTGGGATGATGAAAGAGGTGTTAAACATTGTCCCGAACACTTTACAGGTTGATTTCATAAACGAAGCGGGACAAACAATCTGGATGACTATAAATAGAGACTACCTTACGATAAATCCAGATGACATGGTTCTAAAGTATGGTTCCAGATTGCCAGGTGAGTGGTATGTAATTGGTTTCATTGATGCTCTTCCTGAAGCCGAAGAAGATATGACGGATACTTCACCGTTTGAGCCGAATCCAATGAAAGACGGCATTCATGGCATGCTGTCTGGGATAAGGGACTTAGCCGGGAGAAGTGGAAATTCGTATGGCATGACACCTCTTATAATTTTCAGGAATATTCAATAACTAACTCTGCCACCGCGACGTTTTTACTTCTCTTTAGGCACTAGTTCGCTGCCAAGCCCTACACTTAACTCCCCGAACCCGACCATAGCGTCGGGTTTTTTGCCTTAATATTCCTTCAAACATCACAACTAAGTCTACAACTTACCCCCAAATTTAGCCATAGACTTGACATAAATTAAGCCTAAGACTTAATATGACTTCACCAAGACGCACTACGAACCACCAAGGCAGGACGCCCACGAAGTAGCCGCCGACGGCATACGAATAGTCGGATGAGGTGGAGAGATTAACGCGCATCAGGTGTAAACGTTCCGCTGGCCGGCGATAAGGCAAACGAGGGTGAGAATGATTGATTTCGCACGCAAACCAGGACGGCAGCAGGCCGTAAAGCTGAACTTCTTCGAAGTGATTCTTCGCCGCTTATGCTACCTGCTGGCGCAAAAGGGGAATCCAGATGTGTAACTCAACGAAATGCGGGTACTGCGGCAAGCCGGTTAAACCGGGGGAATTAGTCAAAAGTACCCTTCTCTATCGCAACGGCGCACAGCTGGCGCGCAAAGAAAAAGAATACTGCTCTGAACGTTGTGCTTCGTACGACCAGATGGCCTACGAGGCATAACGTAAAAGCCGCGCAAGGCGGCCCGTACGTCCGGTGCTCCCGACCAAAGTTACACCGGAAAACTACTTAAAAAACCAAAGTTCACCCAATGGGCGCTATCTCTGGCCCGGGGATCTTACATCCAAAAAAGAGGATCTCACATGGAATTTTTCTATGTAGTGAAGGCTACGCAGAAATCTGGCAAAGAAGATGCAGTGATTTGGTTCACTGCGAAATCTGAAGCCCGTGCCAACCTGCAGCTCGATGTTGAGCTTGAAGATGCCGGTATTGAAACCGGCCGCGGTAAGGATTACGTCAAACCGGTTCGCACCGATTTCCCTGTTTACAACGATCTGCCTGAAGAAAGCACTGTGGATTACACCTGGTGCAAACGCTACGAACTGCAGGACGATGGACGCACCTGGCTGCCAAAGGCTGGTACTGAGTCGACTGGTGCCGTGGACAAAACTGCCGCACCGGAAACGACCGTTAAAGTCGAAACTACCGTCGAGAGTGTCCCGCTTGAAAACCGCACTCCAGCTGTCCGTTTTGCCGTCCATCTGACCAGCGACAAATACCAGTCACACATCACTAAAGAGCAGCAGCTGGCTGCCAGCGAAATGTCACTGGATGAAGGCAACACTTATCTCCAGAACCTGCTGCTTGCGAAGAACGACATCCCTGAAGTTGCCGAACTCAGCCTGAACGCTGAATGGAAACTGGTTCAGGCGATAAAGCAGGTCTTCGCGCCAGATGAAACGCACGAAGCAGAAGTTATCGCTGCATTCATGGCTGACTGGACGAGAGCAGATACTGGCGACCGCAATCAGTTAATTGAAGAGTGGAGAAGCGGAAAGCTTACTCTTCTCAAATCAGAAAGCGCCAGCGACAGCGGCGCTACAACCGGTCAGGATTTAGAACCTGATAATGGTATCCAGATTGACGAGAATGATGACGAAACCACACGTTATCCAGTCGTTCGTATGCCGTTCCGCAAGCAGCTGCTCGCCCAGTTCACCGCCGACGAACTGCGTCACCACTTAACCCGCGAAGAATACGAAGGTATCAGCGCGCTGGAAATGGACACTGACAACGGCTACGTCCAGAACCTGCTGCTGGCGGCAGAAAACTGCGAAGAGGTAAAGGGTTACGATACCAAAGACCTGTGGCGCTACACCGACGCCATTCGCAAGGTGTTCAGCCAGGATAAGCGTCACGAACTCGCTTTGGTTCTCCGTTTCACCAGAATCTGGGCGAAGACTGATTATATCGATCGCGGCATTCTCGTTCGCGAATGGGCTACCGGTAATCGCATCAGTAATGTTCAGCGCACTGATTCTGGTACCAATGCAGACGGTGGCTATGTGACGGATCGCGGCGAAGGTGCGCACCACACTCTGGACACTCTCGATCTTGAAATTGCCTGTGCCCTACTGCCTATGGACTTCCACCACTTCGAAATTCCTTCGAGCGTGTTACGACGCGCCAAAGAAATCGTAGCCAAGAAAGAGGAGCCATGGAAGTCATGGAGCGCAATCCTACGCAATCAACCAGGCGTACTGGCGGTGAACCGTGCGGCAATCTTCAATCTGATCCGTATCGCACCAGAGAACATCCACCATACGCCAGCGGCTCATCTTGAGTTAGTTAATAAAACCATGACGGCTGGGTTTAACTCTGCTGTGGAGCTACTGCCGTTGCCTACTCCTGCAGTTGAGACTGAAGCCCCAGTTGAACAACCGCAGGTTGAAAATCTCGGCAGTGGCGTGTTCTCCATCGATGGCCTGATTGGTGGAAATAACAATCCGGGCATCAATACCACCTCAAATGAAGTCGAAAAAACGGAAAACGCAGCGGAGACCACCAGCGATGTGCAGATGGAAACGGCTAAGCCAGAGAAAGACGAAGATGTTGGTTCAGTACCACCGAGCGAAAGCACTGATGCAGCTAATTCGCAGACAGATTCCGTAGCGTTGGAAGAACAGCAAGCAGAACCGGTAATTGAATACCCGGCTTACTTCGAGCCTGGCCGCTACGAAGGCCTACCGAATGACGTTTATCACGCAGCAAACGGCATTAGCTCAACCCAGGTGAAAGATGCCCGCGTCAGCCTGATGTACTTCAACGCGCGCCATGTGGCTAAAACTATCCCGCGCACAGCATCCAAAGTGCTGGACATGGGAAATCTGGTGCACGCCCTTGCACTGCAGCCGGAGAACCTGGAAGCAGAATTCAGCGTAGAACCTGAGATCCCGGAGGGTGCTTTCACCACCACCGCAACTCTGCGCGAGTTCATCGAAGCGTACAACGCCAGCCTGCCGGCGCTGCTAAGCGCTGACGAGATTAAAGCGTTACTTGAAGAACATAACGCGTCCCTTCCCGCTCCAGTGCCGCTTGGCGCCAGTCTGGAAGAAACGGCTCAAAGCTATATGGCTCTCCCTGCTGAGTACCAGCGCATTGAAGAAGGCCAGAAGCAGACAGCAACGGCAATGAAGGCATGCATTAAACAGTACAACGCCACTCTGCAGACGCCGGTTAAAACCAGCGGCAGCCGTGATGCGCTACTCGAGCAATTAGCGATCATCAATCCTGATCTGGTCGCACAGGAAGCGCAGAAACCGACACCGCTGAAAGTGTCCGGCACCAAAGCAGACATGATCCAGGCAGTTAAGTCGGTTAAGCCCGATGCCATATTCGCCGACGAACTTCTAGATGCCTGGCGCAACAACCCTGGCGAAAAGATTTTGGTTACCCGCCAGCAGTTGGCCACAGCGCGAGCAATTCAGTCCGCTCTACTGGCGCACCCGACCGCGGGCATGCTGCTGACACATCCAAGCCGCGCTGTTGAAGTGAGTTACTTCGGCTTTGACGACGAAACAGGTTTAGAAGTGCGTGTACGTCCGGACCTAGAGATTGAACTGGATGGCGTGCGCATCGGTGCCGATCTGAAAACCATCAGCATGTGGAATGTGAAGCAAGAAAGCCTTCGCGCCAGGCTGCACAGGGAAATCATAGACCGTGACTATCACCTCAGCGCGGCAATGTATTGCGAGACCGCGGCGCTGGACCAGTTCTTCTGGATTTTCGTCAATAAAGACGAGAACTACCACTGGATCGCCATCATTGAGGCATCCACCGAACTACTGGAACTGGGCATGCTGGAGTACCGCAAAACGATGCGCGCCATCGCCACAGGCTTCGATACGGGCGAGTGGCCAGCGCCAATCACTACCGATTACACAGATGAACTGAACGATTTCGACCTGCGCCGCCTCGAAGCGCTGCGCGCTCAGGCTTAAGGGGGATTTATGCATAACACTAACGTTACCGTTGCTGACCAGAACACTGTTATTAACTCCAACGTGGCTTTGTTTGATTCCCAGTATCTGAACGCCATCAGCACGTTCGCGCAAATTATGGCGCAAGGAACCGCGACCGTTCCTAAACACCTGCAGGGCAACCAGGCCGACTGCATGGCTGTAGCGATGCAAGCGGCACAGTGGCAGATGAATCCCTTTGCCGTGGCGCAGAAGACGCACCTGATTAACGGTGTGCTCGGGTATGAAGCGCAGCTGGTTAATGCAGTCATTTCGCGCAGCGGCGTGCTGGCCAGCCGCTTTGAATATGAATGGTACGGGCCATGGGAAAAGGTAGTTGGAAAATTCAATATCCGTAAAGGCGACAAAGGCGAGTACCGCGTCCCGGGCTGGACCCTGGCCGACGAAGCCGGGATCGGCATCATTATCCGCGCAACGCTTAAAGGTGAAGATCAGCCGAGAGAACTCGATTTGCTGCTGGCTCAGGCCCGAACCCGTAACTCTACCCTTTGGGCTGATGACCCTCGCCAGCAGCTGGCGTACCTGGCCGTCAAACGCTGGGCGAGACTGTTCTGCCCGGATGTGATTCTGGGCGTTTACACCCCTGATGAGCTCGATGATCGACGAGAAGAACGAGAGGTAAACCCGGCACCGGCGCAGCACGTTAGCCTCGCAGACATTTCAGGTGACAACGTAACTACCACTCAAACGGCTCAGGAATCTGCTCAAAACATCGATGCTCTTGCTGATGATTTTCGTGACCGCATCGAGGCGGCTCAGGATGTGGATAGCGCTAAAGCTCTTCGCGCAGATATTGAAACCGTGAAAGCAACCCTGGGTTCTGCCCTGTTCACTGAGCTGAAAAACAAGGCCGTGAAGCGTTATTACCTGGTGGACGCACGCAACAAGGTTGAGGCCGCTATTAACTCCCTGCCCCAGCCTGACGAGCCGAATGCCGCCGAACGGTTCGCGGAAGCCGAGCGCGTACTGGCATCTTCAAAGCGTCACCTAGGCGACGAGCTGCACGATCAATTCAGCATCACCCTGGCGGATATGAAACCAGAATACGTGGACTAACGAGATCGGGAGGGGAAACCCTCCCTCAAGGAGAAGAAATGCGACTGATTAATCGAGGCAGTAAGCAATCCCCTTTAGCTCGCCAGGCATGTGAAATCGCACTCGCAGCCCACCAGCAAAGATATGGTGACTATGGGCGCAGCAAGATGAAAGAGACCTATACGGTGAAAGTGGAAGGCGTGAAGGTCTGGGTTGAAGTGGTCAACTGCAAGGCAAGCTACGTGGCCACAGCAATGACCGGCATGCGCCGACTGCGTTCCCTGCCCGGCCAGGCAAACTGAAACTGAAATATCAACGACTAAAGACCGGCATATCTATACTCATGCCGGTTACCTGAGGTGAACCATGTCGCAGGTAATTTACGATTCAGAATGGGGCGTTGCTTCAAAACTAAAAGAGAAGACAGGCCTCACAGATCGTCAGATTAAAAGTTATCGCCAAACCTCCTGGGTAGAAGGTGTTCATTTTAAGAGAATCCCATTGGATGGAAGCAGCTCCGAAGAACGAGGACTTGTCTGGTACAACATCCCCAACATTAACAGGTTTGTGAAGGAGGCATAATGGCTGCAATGCCAACGGGTGTTGAGATCCACAACAATAAGATACGAATAAGTTTCAAGTTTCAGGGCGTTAGATGTCGAGAAACATTGAAAGGATGGATCGTAAATGCTTCGAATCTCAAAAAAGCAGGGAATCTAAGGGCCAAAATTGTAAGCGAGATTCAGCTGGGCACTTTTGACTACCGGGGCGTGTTTCCGGAGTCAAAGGTAGCAGCAAAGTTTTATACATCTAAAAACATTACGACGTTCGCCGAACTTGCATCAACCTGGTATGAAAACCATAAAATCGATCTCTCACCCAATGCCACAAGAAGCTATGGGATAGCCGTAAGAACGTTAACAAAACTAATTGGCCCTGAAACGCTGGTTGCATCCATCACCAACAGCGACATTCTGGGCTGGAGAAAAGAATTACTGACTGGCGAGACTAACTATGCACCCGAAAAGAGGAGAAATAAAACCGGCCGCGCCGTTAGAACGGTAGATTATTATCTGGCCATCCTGCGACAAATCCTCGACTATGCGGTTAAAAATAAAGTCATTTCATATCAACCATATGTCGGGATAAAAAGGCTTCGCAAAGGGCAAACAAAACCAGATCCTCTTTTGAGACATGAGTTTCAGCAGTTGAAAGAGACTGCTCCGGCTCAGCAGAAAAACATGTGGCAATTTTTCGCTTATACCGGCGTTCGGCCCGGGGAGCTTTGCGCTCTTGCCTGGGAGGATATCGATCTTAATTCCGGCGAAGCTAACATTGCGCGCAATCTAACTCAGGAAGGCTTGTTTGGACCACCCAAAACCGAAGCTGGATACCGGACGATAAAGTTACTGGAGCCGGCTCTGGAAGCTTTGCGAGCTCAAAAGGAACTTACCGGGAGTGCCCCTAAGGTACCAATCACTTTTCACCACCGGGAGTTCGGTAAAACGGAAACGCAGAAACTGCACTTTGTGTTTATGCCTCGACCTCAGAAAGGCAAGCAAGCTGCGTACTATTCGGTCAGCTCAATTGTGTCACTATGGGATATTACGGTAAGACGATCGGGCATTCGCCGCAGACGCCCCTATCAGCTGCGTCATACATACGCGTGCTGGATGTTGTCGGCAGGTGCTAATCCTGCTTTTATAGCGAATCAGATGGGTCATGAGAATGCAGAGATGGTCTTCCATGTATACTCTGCGTGGATAAATGCTCTCGATAGCGATCAGGTATCATTTTTGAATCAGCGCTTTGGCGGATATATAAATGCCCCTATAGTGCCCCTGAAGGTAAAAACAAAGTAGTTAATTACTTGATTTTCCGGTGATATTTAATGAAAAAGCTGTTTGTGCAGTTTTATCTTTTACTGTTTGTCTGCTTCCTCGTGATGACCATGCTGGTCGGACTGGTTTATAAGTTTACCGCCGAACGTGCGGGCAGACAGTCGCTGGATGACCTGATGAAAAGCTCGCTCTATCTGATGCGCAGCGAGCTGAGAGAGATCCCGCCACACGACTGGGCGAAAACCCTGAAAGAGCTGGATCTGAATCTGTCGTTCGATTTACGCATCGAGCCGTTGAAAGATTTCGAACTCGATCCGCCCGCCATGCAGCGTCTGCGCGAGGGCGATATCGTCGCGCTGGATGAGAAATATACCTTTATCCAGCGTATTCCTCGCAGCCACTACGTGCTGGCCGTCGGGCCGGTGCCCTATCTCTATTATCTGCACCAGATGCGTCTGCTGGACATGGCGTTGATGGCCTTTATTGCCATTTCACTGGCGTTTCCGGTCTTTATCTGGATGCGCCCACACTGGCAGGACATGCTGAAACTCGAATCCGCCGCGCAGCGTTTTGGCGAGGGGCATTTTACCGAGCGTATCCACTTCGACAGCGGTTCCAGCTTTGAACGACTGGGCGTGGCCTTCAACCAGATGGCCGATAATATCAATGCCCTTATCGCCAGCAAGAAGCAACTGATTGACGGGATTGCGCACGAGCTGCGTACGCCGCTGGTTCGCCTGCGCTACCGTCTGGAGATGAGCGAGAATCTGACGGAATCAGAGTCTCAGGCGCTTAACCGCGATATTGGTCAGCTTGAAGCGCTGATTGAGGAGCTGCTTACTTACGCGCGCCTCGACCGCCCGCAGAACGAACTCAACCTCAGCACGCCGGACCTGCCTGACTGGCTGCAAACCCACATTGATGATGTCCAGAGCGTGAACCCGCAGCGCACGCTGCGCACGCGCGTCACGCCGGGTGATTACGGCGCGCTCGATATGCGCCTGATGGAACGCGTGCTGGACAATCTGATCAACAACGCCCTGCGCTACAGCGAAAGTACGCTCCAGATTGGCCTGGATGTGCAGGGCAATCTGGCCAGCCTGACGGTTGAGGATGACGGCCCGGGAATTGCCCCGGAAGCACGCGAAACCGTGTTTGAACCGTTTGTACGTTTAGACCCCAGCCGCGATCGCGCCACCGGTGGATGTGGTCTGGGGCTGGCGATTGTTTACTCTATCGCCCAGGCCATGGGCGGCACCGTGCATTGTGAGGAGAGCGAACTTGGCGGCGCGCGCTTCTGCTTTAGCTGGCCCGTGTACCATAACATCGCCCTTCCCGTTCCTGCCTGACCTAAACCGCACGCTGGCCTGACCCGGCGTGTTGTGCTATATGATAAGTATGTTGTAACTAAAGAGAGTGTTTATGGCATCCTACGATCTCATCGAAGGGCTGAACAGCACCTTTCGCGAAATAGAACACGAGCTACTGACCCTGACAGAACGTTTGCAGGCCTGCCGTCTGCTGGCCGCGCGCGTCTTTACCCTGCCCGATGTGGCCAAAGGGGCCGAGCACGATCCGCTGGATACCATCGAGGTGAAACAGCACCTCGGTAACGCCGCCTGTGAGCTGGCGATGAAGCACTACCGCCATCTCTTTATCCAGCAGCAGTCAGAACAGCGCAGCAGTAAGGCGGCCGTGCGTCTGCCGGGTGTGATCTGCCTGCAAACCGATGCCCCAGCGCGTGAAGCGCTGGAAACCCAGATTGCCCACATCAACACCCTGAAAGCGACCTTTGAAAAAATCATCACCGAAGAGTCGGGCCTGGCCCCTGCCGCCCGGTTTGAGTGGGTGCACCGCCAGCTTCCGGGCCTGATAACCCTTAATGCCTACCGCACCCTGACGGTACTGCGTCACCCCGCCACGCTGCGTTTCGGCTGGGCGAATAAGCACATCATTAAGAATTTCACCCGGGATGAAATTCTGGCCCAGCTGGAAAAAAGTCTGAAGACGCCACGCACCGTCGCACCGTGGTCGCGCGAGCAGTGGATTGAGCGCCTGGAGCAGGAATATCACAGCATCGCGTCGCTACCGGCAAAGACGCGCCTCAAGATCAAGCGCCCGGTGAAAGTTCAGCCTATCGCCCGCGTCTGGTATTCCGGTCAGCAAAAACAGGTGCAGTATGCCTGCCCGACGCCTTTGATTGCGCTTCATGATGCCGATCAGGGTGCCATCGTGCCGGACATTGGTGAGCTGCTGAATTACGATGCTGAAAATGTCCAGCACCGTTACAGACCCCAGGCGCAACCGCTTCAGCTGATTATTCCGCGGTTGCACCTGTATGTGGCGGAATGATTATTTCAGACTGCCGACCATCGCTTCCGGGCGTACCCAGGCGTCAAATTCCGCCTCCGTCAGATAGCCCAGCGCCAGGGCGGAGGCTTTCAGCGTCAGCCCCTCCTTATGCGCTTTTTTGGCGATCTCGGCGGCCTTGTCGTAGCCGATATGGGTATTAAGTGCCGTCACCAGCATCAGAGACTCATTCAATAGCTGGCTGATGCGCTCGCGGTTTGGCTCAATGCCCACCGCGCAGTGCTCGTTAAAGCTCTCCATCCCATCCGCCAGCAGACGAATCGATTGCAGAACGTTGTGGATCACCATCGGGCGATAGACGTTCAGCTCGAAGTTGCCGGATGCACCGCCCATGTTGACGGCCACGTCGTTGCCCATCACCTGACAGCAGAGCATGGTCATGGCTTCGCACTGGGTCGGGTTCACTTTACCCGGCATGATAGAACTGCCCGGCTCGTTTTCCGGAATGCTGATTTCACCAATGCCGCAGCGCGGACCTGAGGCCAGCCAGCGCACGTCGTTGGCAATTTTCATCAGCGAGGCCGCCAGCCCTTTCAGGGCTCCGTGGGTGTGAACCAGCGCATCGCAGGTCGCCAGCGCTTCGAACTTATTGGGCGCCGTGACAAACGGCTGACCGGTAATGGCAGCAAGCTCCTTCGCCACGCGCACCGCGTACTCCGGATGGGTATTTAACCCGGTCCCCACCGCCGTGCCGCCAAGCGCCAGCTCCGACAGATGCGGCAGGCTGTTCTCAATATGCTTCAGATTGTGTTCCAGCATCGCCACCCAGCCGGAAATCTCCTGGCCGAGCGTCAGCGGCGTGGCGTCCTGCAGGTGCGTACGGCCAATTTTAACGATATCGCGGAAGGCCTGCGCCTTGTCATTAAGCGTGGATTTGAGGACGTTGAGCTGCGGGATAAGCTGTTCGCGAAGAGCAATCACCGCCGCCACGTGCATCGCCGTGGGGAAAACGTCATTAGAACTTTGGCTTTTGTTGACGTCATCGTTTGGATGAACCTTACGCTCCATGCCACGCACGCCGCCCAGCAGCTCACTGGCCCGGTTTGCCAGCACTTCGTTCATGTTCATATTGCTTTGCGTGCCGGAACCGGTCTGCCAGATGGCAAGGGGGAATTCGTCGGGGTGCTTGCCCGCCAGCACTTCGTCGGCGGCATTCATGATGGCGGTGGCTTTGTCGGCCGCCAGCAGGCCTAAATCCTGGTTAACTTTCGCGGCGGCCCGTTTGGTGAGGGCCAGCGCCTGAATCAGCGAGACGGGCATTTTCTCGGTCGAAATACGGAAATGCTCGAGCGAACGCTGGGTTTGCGCGCCCCAGAGCTTGTCGGCCGGAACCTCGATGGCGCCCATAGAATCTTTCTCATGGCGTACCGTTGTCATTACTTTCTCCTTGATAACAAAAGAGGGATTGCTCACATGCTTAAGGGATAAGTATTGATGACTTCTGAGAAACGTTATGGCGCTTTGTGCGCTCTTTTTGGTGTCGGGTGGCGCTGACGCTTACCCGACCTACCAGACACGTAGGCCGGGTAAGGCACAGCCGCCACCCGGCAATTTACAGAATTACTTCACACAGGCCGAACACTGAGAGGACTGGATCTGTTTGAAGAAGTCGTTGCCTTTGTCATCCACGAGGATAAACGCCGGGAAGTCTTCCACTTCGATTTTCCAGATAGCTTCCATTCCCAGTTCCGGGTATTCCACACACTCCAGACTCTTGATGCTGCCCTGCGCCAGCACCGCAGCCGGGCCGC
The DNA here is from genome assembly GCF_003986875.1 of Enterobacter sp. WCHEn090032. Classification (NCBI taxonomy): domain Bacteria; kingdom Pseudomonadati; phylum Pseudomonadota; class Gammaproteobacteria; order Enterobacterales; family Enterobacteriaceae; genus Enterobacter; species Enterobacter sp. WCHEn090032. The sequence goes on along the minus strand of NZ_RXRN01000012.1, from coordinate 106,176 downwards.
CGATGCTGCCGAGATAGAAGCCGCCGTGCTTGTGGCACGCGTCCGTCACTTGCTGACTACGGTTTCCTTTTGCCAGCATAATCATGCTGCCGCCGTTAGCCTGCAGCTGGTCAACGTACGAGTCCATACGCCCTGCGGTGGTCGGACCTAACGAGCCAGAAGCATAGCCCTCAGGCGTTTTCGCCGGGCCCGCGTAGTAGATCGGATGATCTTTAATGTACTGAGGCAGCCCTTCGCCGTTGTCCAGACGCTCTTTCAGCTTCGCGTGTGCGATGTCGCGGCCCACGATAATGGTGCCGTTGAGGGAGAGACGGGTCGAGACCGGATACTGTGAAAGCTGCGCCAGGATCTCTTTCATCGGACGGTTCAGATCAACGCGAACCGCTTCGCCCTCACCCGCTTTACGCAGTTCTTCCGGGATGTATTTACCCGGGTTGTTTTCCAGTTTTTCGATCCACACGCCTTCACGGTTGATCTTCGCCTTGATGTTACGATCCGCGGAGCAGGAGACGCCCATCCCGACCGGACAGGATGCACCGTGACGCGGCAGACGGATCACGCGCACGTCGTGGGCGAAGTATTTACCGCCAAACTGCGCACCGAGGCCCAGATTGCGCGCCTCTTCCAGCAGCTCCTGTTCAAGCTGAACGTCGCGGAACGCCTGGCCGTGCTCGTTACCTTCTGTCGGCAGGCCGTCATAGTATTTGGTCGAGGCCAGCTTCACGGTTTTCAGCGTGCTTTCTGCCGACGTACCGCCAATCACAAACGCGATATGGTACGGCGGGCACGCCGCGGTGCCGAGGGTGCGCATTTTTTCCACCAGATAGTTCTTCAGCTTGCCCGGGGTGAGCAGCGCTTTGGTTTCCTGGTAGAGATAGGTCTTGTTAGCTGAACCGCCGCCTTTGGCGATACAGAGGAATTTGTACTCGTCGCCGTCCACGCTGTAGAGGTCAATCTGTGCAGGCAGGTTGGTGCCGGTGTTGACCTCTTTGTACATGTCCAGCGGCGCGTTCTGCGAATAGCGCAGGTTGTCTTCGGTGTAGGTGTTGTAAACGCCGTGCGCCAGCGCCGCCTCATCGCCGCCGCCGGTCCAGACGCGCTGGCCTTTTTTCCCAACGATGATTGCCGTGCCGGTGTCCTGGCAGGTTGGCAGAATGCCTTTCGCCGCGATATCGGAGTTACGCAGGAACTGCAGGGCAACGTATTTATCGTTTTCGCTGGCCTCCGGATCGCTCAGGATATCGGCCACCTGCTGCTGGTGTGCAGGACGGAGCATAAACGAGGCGTCGTGAAAAGCCTGCTGCGCCAGCAGCGTCAGCGCCTGCGGATCGACCTTCAGGATCTCTTGTCCTTCAAACTCAGAGACAGAGACGTGATCGCGGGTTAACAGATAGTATTCGGTCTGATCCTTACTCAGCGGGAAAGGATCCTGATAATGGAAGGGTTTGTTCGACATTGTTCTCTCACTTACTGCTTCAGTCTGATTATTTGGGCAGATGTTCCGCTGCCCGCTTAAAAGCGAGTCAGCTTATCCTACACAATTTTTTAACAAAAACTGAGACTAGTACGACTTTTTACATCCACAGGTTACTTCCCGGTGGTTTATTGCTTTAATACCCGAAGTTTATTCCACATTTGAATCAGGGCTTGATAATGCAAAAACTCATCAACTCAGTGCAAAACTACGCCTGGGGAAGTAAAACTGCGTTAACGGATCTCTACGGTATCGCGAACCCAAACAACCTGCCGATGGCAGAACTGTGGATGGGTGCGCACCCGAAGAGCAGCTCAAAAATTGAAGACGCCAGCGGTCAGGTGCACAGCCTGCGTGACGTCATTGATGCCGATAAAGCCGCGCTGCTGGGCGACAAGGTGGCTCAGCGCTTTGGCGAACTGCCGTTCCTGTTTAAAGTGCTGTGCGCCGACCAGCCGCTCTCCATCCAGGTCCACCCGAATAAGAAAGCCTCTGAAATCGGCTTTGCGAAAGAGAATGCGGCCGGTATTCCGTTAGACGCTGCCGAGCGTAACTACAAAGATCCAAACCATAAGCCGGAACTGGTGTTCGCGCTGACCCCGTTCCTGGCGATGAACGCCTTCCGCGAGTTTTCAGAGATTATCTCCCTGCTGCAACCGGTCGCTGGTGCCAATAACGCTATCGCCCACTTCCTCGAAAACCCCAATGCTGAAGGCCTGAGCCAGCTGTTTGCCAGCCTGCTTAACATGCAGGGTGACGAGAAATCCCACGCGCTGGCGGTGCTGAAAGCAGCCCTGACCACGCAGGAAGGTGAACCGTGGGACACCATTCGCCTGATTTCCGAGTTCTACCCGGACGACAGCGGCCTGTTCTCTCCTCTGCTGCTGAACGTGGTGAAGCTGAACCCGGGCGAAGCGATGTTCCTGTTCGCGGAAACTCCGCACGCCTACCTGCAGGGCGTGGCGCTGGAAGTGATGGCCAACTCCGACAACGTGCTACGCGCGGGCCTGACGCCAAAATACATCGACATCCCTGAACTGGTTGCTAACGTGAAGTTCGTGGCGAAACCTGCCGCAGAGCTGCTGACTCAGCCAGTGAAAAAGGGTGCAGAGCTGGACTTCCCGATCCCGGTTGAGGATTTTGCTTTCTCGCTGCATGACCTGAGCCAGACAGAAACGACCATCGCGCAGGAGAGCGCGGCGATCCTGTTCTGCGTGGAGGGCGAAGCTACTCTGCATAAAAATAGCGAGCGTCTGGTGCTGAATCCGGGTGAATCGGCGTTTGTTGCGGCGAATGAGTCTCCGGTAAGCGTAAGTGGCACCGGTCGTCTGGCGCGTGTTTTTAATAAGCTATAGGCACTTACTGAATTTTTTAACAACTCTTGCTAAGCTAGTGGCAGGCTTTATATCTCCGGGCGGTTTCAACCGCCTGGTTTCATTTTAGGGATAGTCGCAATGAAAAAATCGGTCGTAGCGGTAGGAGTGATTGTAGCGTTAGGCGTGGTCTGGACGGGTGCCTCCTGGTATACCGGGAAACAGCTGGAAAGCCGTCTGGCTGAGATGGTGGCACAGGCTAACAGCGAAATTAAGGGCAGCGCACCGGAAGCGGGCGTAGAGCTGAGCTACCAGAATTATCAGCGCGGTGTGTTCAGCAGCCATATGCAGCTGGTGGTGAAGCCGGTTGCCGGTAATGAAAACGGCTGGCTGAAGCCGGGTCAGAGCGTGGTGCTGAATGAAGTGGTGAGCCACGGTCCATTCCCGCTGGCGCAGTTAAAGTCGTTTAACCTGATCCCGTCGATGGCGTCCGTTCACACTGTTCTGGTGAACAACGACCTGACCAAACCGCTGTTTAATCTGGCGAAGAATGAATCACCTTTCGATATTAACACCCGCATTAGCTACTCCGGTGATACCCGTTCTGATATCGCGCTGAAAGCGCTGAACTACGAGAAAGAGAATGAGAAAGTTGCCTTTAGCGGCGGCAATTTCCAGGTTGATACTGACCGCGACGGGAACGTGTTATCTCTGACGGGTGAAGCGGAAAGTGGCCTGGTCGATGCCGTAAATGAATATAACCAAAAAGTTCAGCTCACCTTTAACAATCTGAAAGCCGACGGCAACAGCCGAATGACCGACTTTAAAGAGCGCATCGGCGATCAGAAACTGTCTGTCGACAAGATTGCGATTGCCATTGAAGGTAAAGAGATGGCCGTGCTGGAAGGCATGAACATCGACGGCAAATCTGACGTGTCTAAAGACGGCAAAAACATCAACACCCAGCTGGATTACACGCTGAAGAGCCTGAAAGTCCAGAATCAGGATCTGGGCACCGGCAAGTTTTCGCTGAAAATCGGCAATATCGACGGGCAGGCGTGGCACGAGTTTAGCCAGAAATACAGCAAAGAGAGCCAGGCGCTGCTGACCGATGCCGCGCTGCAGCAGAACCCGGAGGTGTACCAGCAGCAGGCTATGGCGGTACTGTTCAACAACCTGCCAATCCTGCTGAAAGGCGAGCCGGTGGTCACCGTTGCGCCGCTGAGCTGGAAAAACAGCAAAGGCGAAACCAGCTTCAACCTGTCTCTGTTCCTGAAAGATCCGGCAACCGCCACGGGCGAACCTCAGACGCTGGCACAGGAAGTGGATCGCAGCGTGAAGTCCCTCGACAGCAAGCTGACTATCCCGATGGATATGGCCACCGAGTTTATGACCAAGATTGCGAAGCTGGAAGGCTACGGCGATGAAGACGCTGGCAAGCTGGCGAATCAGCAGGTGAAAGGTCTGGCGGCAATGGGCCAGATGTTCCGCATCACGAAGGTGGACAACAACACCATCTCCACCAGCCTGCAGTATGCCAACGGTCAGGTGACGCTCAACGGCGACAAAATGCCGCTGGATGACTTTGTCGGCATGTTTGGTATGCCTGCTCTGGGCGCGCCGGAACCGGCTGAACCCGCAGCGCCAGCCGAACCAGCAGCGCCGCAGCAGTAAACGTCAAAACCCCTCATGCGAGGGGTTTTTTATTGCCGGGTGGCGCTGACGCTTACCCGGCCTACGATTCCGGGCCGTTGTAGGCCCGTGCAAGCGCAGCGCCGCCGGGCAATGTGCCGAGGTGTCTATTTCACCGTCACTAGCCGCGCCGCCACAATCTGGTGCCCGGCCTGGACATCCGTATTGTCGATGCGCTGCATGATCCTGTCCGCCAGGGTGTAGCCCATCTCCCGCGCAGGGGTCGTGGCCCAGACGATCGGCAGATCGTCGAGCGCGTTTTCGCCGACGTCGGCGAACGCCCCCAGCGCCACCTGATGGCCGAAGAACGTTTCCACTCCGCCCTCGCCGCTCTGACGCCCGGCGCGGATCAGGCCAAACCAGGCGCCCATGGCAATCACGTCGTTATAGCAAATCACGGCGCTGATCGTCGGGCTGCTGCGCAGCAGTGCACCTATCGCTTCTGCCGCTTTCTTCTGGCTGGATTCACACTCCACCACCCATTCGCTGTGGAACGGCAGGCCATACTTGATCAGCGTTGCGCAGTAGCCGCCTACCCGCTCAGCCCGCGTCAGGGATGAACTTTTGCCGCCCAGCCAGGCAATGCGCTGATGCCCGCGGCGAATCAGATGCTCGGTCAACATTTGCGCGGCCTGCATGTTATCCGGGCGCAGCGTGTCGGCCTCGTCGAGATAGCTGGCGCGGGAGGCAAACACCAGCGGCACGCCTTTTTCGGCGGCACGCTCGCACAGCTCGCTGCCCACGCCCGACGCGCCGGCGACGATCACCCCGTCCACCCCCTGGGTCAGCAGCATATCGAGGCGGGACAGCAACTGATCGGCCTCGCGTCCGCCATGCAGCAAAAAGACCATTCGCCCCTGCGCTTCAAGGGCTTCCGTTAGCCCTGCGGTCAGCTCCGCATAGAACGGTGACGTCAGGTCGCGGACAATCAGGCCAATCACCCCGCTCTGCCCGCCGCGCAGCGCCGATGCCTGGCGGTTACGCACAAAGCCCAGTTGCTCAACCGCCTCGTTAACCCGCTGGCCGGTTGCGGGTGAAATACGTCCTTTTCCGCTCAGCACCAGCGAAACGGTACTGACGGACACCCCCGCCGCCAGCGCGACATCGTTAATGGTGATTTTTTTCGCTACAGCCATGTGTCGGCGTGACTCCCTGAAATGAGATCGGTAAAACGTTTTATCAATACGTTATCTTTATACTACCAGTCAAAGCCTGAGAATGTGATATAGCGCGCACTAAAGTTTGATAAAACGTTTTATCTTCTCGCAGCATTGAAGCAGGCAAACTGATTTTAACAATAAAGGAGTCGTTTTATGACGGCGAAAGCAGCACAAAAAATATCGCTGTGGGAATTTTTCCAGCAACTGGGTAAAACCTTTATGCTGCCCGTGGCGCTCCTCTCGTTCTGCGGGATCATGCTCGGCATCGGCAGCTCGTTAAGCAGTAAAGACGTCATCACCCTGATCCCGTTCCTCGGCGCGCCCGCGCTGCAGGCGATCTTTATCTGGATGAGTAAAGTCGGCTCCTTCGCCTTCAGCTTCCTCCCCGTTATGTTCTGTATCGCTATTCCGCTGGGCCTGGCCCGCGAGAACAAAGGCGTCGCGGCGTTCGCCGGATTTGTGGGTTACGCCGTAATGAACCTCGCGGTTAACTTCTGGCTGACCGCGAAAGGCATTCTGCCTACCACCGACGCGGCGGTACTGAAAGCCAACAATATTCAGAGCGTGATTGGTATCCAGTCCATTGATACCGGGATCCTCGGGGCGGTGATCGCCGGGGTGATTATCTGGATGCTGCACGAGCGTTTCCACAATATCCGTCTGCCGGATGCGCTGGCCTTCTTCGGCGGCACCCGCTTTGTGCCGATTATCACCCTGGTGGTGATGGGCCTGTTTGGTTTGATCATTCCGCTGATCTGGCCGGTCTTCGCGATGGGCATTAACGGCATTGGCCGCATCATTAACGGCGCGGGCGATTTTGGTCCGATGATCTTCGGCACTGGCGAACGTCTGCTGCTGCCGTTTGGCCTGCAGCATATCCTGGTGGCGCTGATCCGCTTTACCGAAGCGGGCGGCACTATGGAGGTGTGCGGTCACGATGTGAGCGGTGCGCTGACCATCTTCCAGGCGCAGCTGAGCTGCCCGACCACCCACGGGTTCTCTGAAAGCGCAACCCGTTTCCTGTCTCAGGGTAAAATGCCGGCCTTCCTCGGCGGTCTGCCTGGCGCCGCGCTGGCGATGTACCACTGTGCACGCCCGGAAAACCGCCATAAAATTAAAGGACTGCTGATTTCCGGCGTGATCGCCTGCGTCGTGGGCGGTACCACTGAGCCCATCGAATTCCTGTTCCTGTTTGTCGCGCCGGTGCTGTACCTCATCCACGCGGTGCTGACCGGTCTGGGCTTTACCGTGATGGCGGTGCTGGGCGTCACCATCGGCAATACCGACGGCAATGTGATTGACTTCGTGGTGTTCGGCATCCTGCACGGCCTGTCCACCAAGTGGTACCTGGTGCCGGTTGTGGCGGCGATCTGGTTCGCGGTGTACTACGGCATCTTCCGCTTCGCCATCACCCGCTTTAACCTGAAAACGCCGGGCCGCGATACCGATACGGCCACCAGCGTGGAACAGGCGGTTGCAGGAACCGTGGGGAAATCCGGCTATAACACTCCGGCCATTCTGGCGGCGCTGGGCGGTGCGGAAAACATTACCTCTCTGGATAACTGTATTACCCGCCTGCGTCTGTCGGTGGCGGATATGTCCAAAGTGGACACCAACGCCCTGAAAGCCAACCGGGCCATCGGCGTGGTACAACTTAATCAGCACAATTTGCAGGTGGTTATCGGCCCGCAGGTGCAGTCAGTGAAAGATGAACTGGCTACCCTGATGCGAACAGTTGAAGCCTGATGCCTCAGCCCCCTCACCTTGAGGGGGTTTTACGTTAAGGATTAAAGCATGTTTGATTTCTCAACCGTCGTGGATCGTCACGGCACCTGGTGTACGCAGTGGGACTATGTCGCCGACCGTTTTGGCGCGGCCGATTTACTGCCCTTCACCATCTCGGATATGGATTTCGCCACCGCCCCCTGCATTACCGACGCGCTGCATGAGCGTATTCATCACGGCGTGTTCGGCTACAGCCGCTGGAAAAATGATGAATTTCTCGCCGCCATCGCGCACTGGTTTGAGCAACGCTTTAACTGCCAGATTGATACTGAAAGCGTGGTCTATGGCCCTTCCGTTATCTACATGGTCTCCGAGCTGATACGCCTCTGGTCAAACCCTGGCGACGGCGTGGTGGTTCACACCCCGGCCTACGATGCGTTTTACAAAGCCATTGAGGGCAATGCGCGTCAGGTGGTGACCGTTGAGATGCAAAAACAGCCAACAGGCTGGCAAGGAAATATGACTGCCCTTGAAGCAGCCCTGGCGAAACACGAAAACAAAATTTTGCTGCTGTGCAGCCCGCAAAACCCTACCGGCAAGGTCTGGACGCGGGACGAACTGACGCACATGGCGGAACTGTGCGCGCGCTATGACGTGGCGGTGATCAGTGATGAAATCCATATGGATATGGTGTGGGGCGAGCATCGTCACACACCATGGAGCGCGGTGGCGCGTGGCAAATGGGCGCTTCTGACCTCCGGCTCGAAAAGCTTTAATATTCCGGCGCTCACCGGGGCTTACGGCCTCATTGGCGATGAAGCGAGCCGCAACGGCTATCTCAGCGCCCTGAAAGGCCGCGACGGGCTCTCTTCCCCCTCCGTGCTGGCGCTGACGGCCCATATCGCGGCCTATCAGCAGGGGGCCCCCTGGCTGGATGCCTTACGCCAATATCTCGAAGACAATTTGTTGTATATCGCTCGCGAATTAAACAGCGCTTTTCCGAAACTGAACTGGCAGCCGCCAGAGGCGACCTATCTGGCCTGGATTGACCTGCGCCCGCTGAACATTGACGATCGGTCACTGCAAAAGGTGCTGATCGAGCAGCAAAAAGTCGCCATCATGCCGGGATATACCTACGGAAAAGAGGGAAACGGCTTCGTACGTCTGAATGCGGGCTGCCCGCGCAACAAGCTGGAGCAAGGGGTTCAGCGCCTCATCGCGGGCATTAACACGCTGCGGTAATCAGTTTGCGCAACGGAATATTCCCTTGCGCAAATAGCTTTTTACCCCGTTTTGTTTTTATAATATGGCGCACTTTAACCAGAAAAGAGTGCGACCATGATTGATACACGCCTGCCTTTAACTGATATTCATCGTCACCTTGACGGTAACATTCGTGCCCAAACCATTCTCGATCTTGGCCGCCAGTTCAATTTAACGCTCCCCGCTCAAACGCTTGATGCCCTGATCCCTCACGTACAGGTCACCTCAAATGAACCGGATCTGGTCAGCTTCCTGAGCAAACTCGACTGGGGCGTAAAGATGCTGGCCTCGCTGGATGCCTGCCGTCGCGTAGCGTTCGAGAACATTGAAGATGCGGCCCGCAACGGTCTGCACTATGTCGAACTGCGCTTCTCGCCGGGCTATATGGCGATGACCCACAACCTGCCCGTTGCGGGCGTGGTGGAAGCCGTCATTGAAGGCGTGCGTGAAGGCTGTAAAGCCTTCGATGTTCAGGCCCGCCTGATTGGCATTATGAGCCGTACGTTCGGCGAAGCCGCCTGCCTGCAGGAGCTGGAGGCGCTGCTGGCCCATCGCGATGCCATCACCGCCGTCGATCTTGCCGGTGATGAGCTGGGCTTCCCGGGCAGCCTGTTCCTCTCCCATTTCAACCGCGCGCGCGATGCCGGCTGGCATGTTACCGTTCACGCCGGGGAAGCCGCAGGCCCGGAAAGCATCTGGCAGGCCATCCGTGAGCTGGGTGCCGAGCGTATCGGTCACGGCGTGAAGGCCGTGGAAGATCGCGCCCTGATGGATTTCCTGGCAGAGCAGCGTATCGGGATTGAGTCCTGTCTGACGTCCAATATTCAGACCAGCACCGTGGCGACGCTTGCCCAGCACCCGCTGAAAACGTTCCTGGAGCACGGCGTACTGGCCTCGCTGAACACGGACGATCCGGCGGTACAGGGCGTGGATATTATCCATGAGTACAACATCGCCGCACCGCAGGCGGGCCTGAGCCGCGAACAGATCCGTCAGGCGCAGATCAACGGACTGGAAATGGCCTTCCTGACGCCTGCAGAGAAGCAGGCGTTGAAAGATAAAGTGGCTCGCGGTTAACACCGTTGCCGGGTGGCGCTGACGCTTACCCGGCCGACAAAAGAGTTAAAACTTATGCCAGACAGAGCGTGGCGCGATGTTTGGCAGATTCAATCCCCAGTTCAATCAGCTCCATAATCTGAATCGCCTGGCTGGCCGGCACCGGGTTCTCCCCCGAGCCGTTCAGCGCATCGCGAATGGCCGCGTAATACGCCGGATAGTTACCCGGGATCGTCAGCAGGGTTTCCTCGACCAGCTCTTCACCTTCGACCCGCGTGACAACGCCGTCGCGCATATCGTAGCCCCAGTCTTCCTGCGGCAAACGCTCGCCATTTTTCAGCCGGTCCTCCTGGGGATCGAGACCAAATTTCACGTAGCTCCCGCGCGTGCCGTGGACAATATAACGGGCGGATTCCGCGGCCGCGACCATCGTGCCGTGCAGCACTATCCGTCGCTGCGGGTAACTTAACACGGCGTGGAAGTAATCCGTGGTCTGCGCCCCGGGCCTGAGCTGGGCCAGATCGACCGTCATGCTCACCGGCAGGCCAAAAAGATTCACGGCCTGATCCAGCAGATGCGGGGCTAAATCGTACCAGATGCCGCTGCCCGGACCGGCCTGCTCGCGCCAGCGGTTGCGTACCTGTGGGCGGAAGCGGTCAAAGTGCGATTCAAAAAAGAGGATCTCCCCTAACGTACCCTCACCGAGAAGCCTTTTTACCGTCAGAAAATCGCTGTCCCAGCGGCGGTTATGGAAAACCGACAGCAACCTGCCCAGACTCTTCGCCAGCGCATCCAGCTCGCGAGCCTGTGACAACGTCACGGTGAAGGGTTTATCCACCACCACGTGTTTACCGGCTTCCAGCGCGGCTTTTGCCAGCGGAAAGTGGGTATCGTTCGGCGTGGGGATGACGATTAAATCAATGTTCGGATCGTTGAAAAGATGTTTAGGCTCAGAGACAACCGGCACGGAAGGCCAGTCGGCATGAACTTTAGCGGCATCGCTGCTGGAGACTGCCGCCAACGCCATCCCCGGCGTTCCGGCTATCAGAGGCGCATGAAACGTTTTGCTCGCGTAGCCGTATCCAATAAGCCCGACGCGGATATTATCACTCATAGTGCCATCCTCTTTTATGACGTTCTTATTTCACACTGGGTAGTCTGGCATTACCACAGATTAATAATGAGCCATATGACTTAAAATAGCAGGTTGTACCGGTTGTTTTTGTTACATAGTATTAACCTGCTGATTTTGTTTAGGGGAACCGTTCCCAAAGCCCTTGCCGTCAGGAAAAGCTCGCTGTAACATTTGCACCCGGTCTTTATGGATAAAGTACAATTACGAATCATGACGTCAATTATTAATCGAATCATTGAATTAGCGGGATGGATTGTTCTTGGGGTATCGGTCATTTTGCTTGGCGTCGCCAGCCATATCGATAACTACCAGCCGCCGGAGCCTGTCACTGTCGCCCAACCTAAGTAACCGGTTACGGCAATAAAGAGTGACATAATATGTCAGTTACGTATTGCCAGCCCTGGTGAACACGGTTAACCTTCTCTTCCAGGCATCTTCTGATGCCTGAATTTCAGCAAAGAAAACTCCTAATTTCGTCGCGTTACCTGAGTGGGCTGTTTACGTCTTTATTAATCCGTTTATTATTCGAACAAATTACCTTAACGGGTATTACACATCTTTTATATGGAAACTTATTAATATGACAGTTCAGGACTATTTATTAAAATTTCGCAAGATCAATTCGCTTGAGAGCCTGGAAAAACTGTTTGACCATCTGAACTACACCCTGTCGGATAATCAGGAGATCATCAATATGTATCGCGCCGCCGATCATCGTCGAGCGGAGCTGGTGTCCGGAGGCCGTTTGTTCAACGTGGGTGAAGTACCGAAGTCTGTCTGGCGTTACGTTCTATAAGAAAGTAGCCATCCGCGCGAAATGTTATATACTCTCCGCCCTGCAAACTGGCTGTACAACATTTCGCGCAGATTATGGGAGAGTTCATGACCGCAACGCCTGGAGAACGCATTGGAGGCTGGTTAATCGCCCCACTGGCATGGCTGCTGGTTGCCTTATTAAGCGCATCACTTGCGCTGTTGCTTTATACCACCGCACTGATTACCCCTCATGCCATTCAGACCCTGATGTCGCAAAGCGTGCTTAATATTGCGATGTGGTTTGTGTCGTTCGTTTTCGCGATTGGGATGTGGTACTACACGCTGTGGCTGACGATAGCCTTCTTTAAGCGCCGCAAAAGCGTGCCTAAACACTACATTATCTGGCTGCTGGTTTCGGTTCTGCTGGCGGTGAAGGCCTTTGCGTTTTCGCCCGTTTCTGATGCCCTGGCCGTCCGTCAGCTGCTTTTCCCGCTACTGGCCGCAGCGCTGCTGGTGCCCTATTTCAAGCGTTCAACGCGGGTGAAAAACACCTTTGTGAACCCGTAATAACCTTACAGATAACCTGTTGTCGCCTGCGTGGGTTTATCCGATAATAGGCGGCTTTTTTATTTCAGGCTAAATAATGACCGATTACTTACTGCTCTTTGTCGGCACCGTGCTGGTTAACAACTTCGTTCTGGTGAAGTTCCTTGGCCTGTGCCCGTTTATGGGCGTTTCCAAAAAGCTGGAAACGGCAATGGGGATGGGGCTGGCGACGACCTTCGTGATGACGCTGGCGTCCATCTGCGCGTGGTGGATTGATACGTGGATCCTCATCCCGCTGGGGTTAACCTATCTTCGCACGCTGGCCTTTATCCTGGTTATCGCAGTGGTGGTGCAGTTTACCGAAATGGTGGTGCGCAAAACCAGCCCGGCGCTCTATCGCCTGCTGGGTATCTTCCTGCCGCTGATCACCACCAACTGCGCGGTGCTCGGCGTGGCGCTGCTGAACATCAACCTTGGCCACAATTTTATGCAGTCGGCGCTGTATGGTTTCTCTGCGGCAGTCGGTTTCTCTCTGGTCATGGTGCTGTTCGCCTCCATTCGCGAGCGCCTGGCCGCAGCGGATATCCCTGCGCCCTTCCGCGGTAACGCGATCGCGCTGGTGACCGCCGGTTTAATGTCTCTGGCCTTTATGGGCTTTAGTGGTCTGGTGAAGTTGTAATGAATGCTATCTGGATTGCCATCGCCTCTATCAGCGTTCTGGGGCTGGTGTTTGGCCTTATCCTGGGCTACGCCTCCCGCCGTTTCGCGGTAGAGGACGATCCTGTTGTTGAGAAAATTGATGAGCTTTTGCCACAAAGCCAGTGCGGGCAATGTGGCTACCCTGGCTGCCGCCCCTATGCCGAAGCGGTAGGGGTTCAGGGTGAAAAAATTAACCGCTGTGCGCCCGGTGGCGAAGCGGTGATGCTGAAAATTGCGGCCCTGCTGAACGTCGACCCGCAGCCTGTGGATGGCGATGCGGACGTCCAGGAGCCGGTACGTGCGCTGGCCGTGATTGACGAAGCAAACTGCATCGGCTGCACCAAATGTATACAGGCCTGCCCGGTGGACGCCATTGTTGGCGCAACCCGCGCCATGCACACCGTGGTGGCGGATCTGTGCACTGGCTGTAACCTCTGCGTGGCCCCCTGCCCGACGCAATGTATTGAGTTGCGCCCGGTTGAACCGACTACCGAAAGCTGGAAATGGGATCTTCAAACCATTCCGGTTCGCATCATTCCTGTGGAACAACATGCTTAAGTTATTTTCTGCTTTCAGAAAAGAGAAGATTTGGGACTTTGACGGTGGGATCCATCCACCGGAGATGAAAACCCAGTCCAGCGGTACCCCGCTGCGTCAAATTCCGCTGGCGACCCGTTTCGTCATGCCGCTGAAGCAGCACATAGGCGCTGAGGGTGAGCTGTGTGTAAAAGAGGGCGATATCGTCCTTCGCGGTCAGCCCCTGACCTTTGGGCGCGGACGTATGCTGCCGGTACACGCCCCCACCTCCGGTAAGGTGGTGGCCATTGCGCCCCATACGGTGGCGCATCCTTCAGCGCTCTCAGAGCTGAGCGTCATTATTGAAGCCGATGGCGAAGACCGCTGGATTGAACGTGACGGCTGGAGCGACTACCGCGCCCGCAGCCGTGAAGCGCTTATTGAACGCATTCATCAGTTCGGCGTTGCCGGTCTGGGTGGCGCAGGTTTCCCGACCGGGGTCAAACTGCGCGGCGGTGGCGATAAGATCCAGACGCTGATTATCAACGCCGCCGAATGTGAACCCTATATCACCGCCGACGACCGTCTGATGCAGGACTGCGCCGCGCAGGTAGTGGAAGGCATCCGCATCCTTGCGCATATTCTGCAGCCGCGGGAAGTGCTGATTGGTATCGAAGATAACAAACCGCAGGCTATTTCCATGCTGCGTGCCGTGCTGGCGGGTAGCCATGATATCAGCCTGCGCGTGATCCCGACCAAGTACCCCTCTGGCGGTGCTAAACAGCTGACGCAAATTCTCACCGGCAAGCAGGTACCGCACGGCGGACGCTCTTCAGATATCGGCGTGCTGATGCAGAACGTCGGCACCGCTTACGCCGTAAAGCGTGCGGTGATTGACGGCGAGCCGCTGACCGAGCGCGTCGTGACGCTGACCGGGGAGTCGGTCTCTCGCCCGGGCAACGTCTGGGCGCGTCTGGGTACGCCGGTGCGTCACCTGCTGGAACAGGCTGAATTTTGCCCGGGTAGCGACCAGATGGTGATCATGGGCGGCCCCCTGATGGGCTTTACCCTGCCGTGGCTGGACGTTCCGGTAGTGAAAATCACCAACTGTCTGCTCGCGCCTTCAACGAGCGAAATGGGTGCGGAGCAGGAAGAGAAAGGCTGTATCCGCTGCAGCGCCTGTGCCGATGCCTGCCCTGCCGATCTGCTCCCGCAGCAGCTGTACTGGTACAGCAAAGGTCAGCTGCATGACAAAGCGAAAGCCCATAACCTGGCCGACTGCATCGAATGCGGTGCCTGCGCCTGGGTCTGCCCCAGCAACATTCCGCTGGTGCAGTATTTCCGTCAGGAGAAAGCTGAAATTTATGCCATCTCCATGGAAGAGAAACGGGCCGCAGAAGCCAAAGCACGCTTTGAAGCGCGCCAGGCGCGACTGGAACGCGAAAAACTCGCCCGTCAGGAGCGCCACAAGCAGGCTGCCGTTCAGCCTGGCGAGAAAGATCAGGATGCGATTAACGCCGCACTGGCCCGCGTTCGCGAGAAAAAAGCCAATGCAGCGCAGCCTGTGGTGATCCCGGCGGGTGAAAAGCCGGATAACAGCGAAGCGATCGCCGCACGTGAAGCACGCAAGGCCGCCGCTCGCGCCCGTCAGGCAGAAAAAGCACAAACGCCCCCGGCGGATGCTGCGGTCGATCCGCGGAAAGCGGCCGTTGAAGCGGCAATCGCCCGCGCCAGGGCCCGCAAAGCCGGAGAGCAACCGGTGGTGGTAGAACAGGACCCGGTCGATCCGCGTAAAGCGGCCGTCGAAGCGGCCATTGCGCGTGCTAAAGCCCGTAAAGCGGCGCAGCAGGCGCCTGCGGCAGAAGCGGAAACTCCGGTCGACCCGCGTAAAGCCGCCGTCGAAGCGGCCATTGCGCGTGCTAAAGCCCGTAAGGCGGCGCAGCAGGAAACGCAACCGCAGGCCGCTAACGATGACCCGCGCAAAGCCGCCGTCGCCGCCGCCATTGCGCGCGTTCAGGCAAAGAAAGCCGCACAACAAGCAGTTAACGAGGATTAAATGGTTTTCAGAATCGCAAGTTCCCCCTACACCCATAACCAGCGTCAGACATCGCGCATTATGATGCTGGTTTGCCTGGCGGCCCTGCCGGGCATTGCCGTTCAGTGCTGGTTTTTCGGCTGGGGAACCCTCTTCCAGATACTCCTCGGCTGTGCCAGCGCCTTAGCGGCAGAAGCCCTGGTGCTTAAGCTGCGTAAGGCAGCGGTCTCCCGTATTCTCGCTGACAACTCCGCGTTGCTGACCGGCCTGCTGCTGGCCATCAGTATCCCGCCGTTTGCCCCGTGGTGGATGGTGGTGCTAGGCACCGTGTTTGCCGTGATCATTGCGAAACAGCTCTATGGCGGACTGGGCCATAACCCGTTTAACCCGGCGATGATTGGCTACGTGGTGCTGCTGATCTCCTTCCCGGTGCAGATGACCAGCTGGCTGCCGCCGCATGACATTGCGGCCACGGTTCCGGGCTTCATGGATGCCCTGCACGTTATCTTTACCGGCCATACGGCGCTCGGAGCGGATATGAACGCGCTGCGTATGGGCGTGGACGGGATTAGCCAGGCAACGCCGCTTGATACCTTTAAAACCTCCCTGCATGCCGGCCATAGCGTTGAGCAGATTATGCAATCCGCCATCTATCGCGGCATGCTGGCGGGAGCCGGCTGGCAGTGGGTCAACCTGGCGTATCTGCTTGGCGGCCTGTTCCTGTTGCAGCAGAAAGCCATTCGCTGGCATATTCCGGTCAGCTTCCTGGTGACGCTGGCGGTCTGCGCCACGCTGGGGTGGGTCTTCTCACCTGAATCACTGGCCAGTCCGCAAATGCACTTGCTCTCCGGTGCGACCATGCTCGGTGCCTTCTTTATCCTGACGGATCCGGTGACAGCCTCCACGACTAACCGCGGGCGTCTGATCTTCGGCGCGCTGGCGGGGTTACTGGTCTGGCTCATTCGCAGCTTCGGTGGTTACCCGGATGGCGTGGCGTTTGCTGTCCTGCTCGCCAATATTACCGTTCCGCTTATTGACTATTACACGCGTCCACGCGTGTACGGCCATCGCTAAGGGTTTCGCCATGTTAAAAACGATGCAAAAGCACGGCGTCACGCTGGCTGTCTTCGCCGCGGTCCTGACAGGGCTGACAGCGCTGGTCAACGCTCTGACCAAAACCACGATTGAAGAGCAGGCGTCGAAGCAGCAAAAAGCGTTGTTCGATCAGGTGATCCCGTCAGATTTCTACGATAATGACCTGCAAAAAAGCTGCTTTGTGGTAGACGCGCCGCAGCTGGGGAAAGGCCCGCACCGCCTCTTTATTGCCCGCAAAGGGGATAAACCGGTAGGCGCGGTGATGGAAGCGACGGCGCCTGACGGCTATTCCGGTGCCATTCAGCTGCTTGTGGGCAGCGATTTCTCCGGTACGATACTGGGCACCCGCGTCACGGAACATCATGAAACGCCGGGTCTTGGCGATAAGATTGAAACCCGTCTGAGCGACTGGATTTTGCACTTTGCCGGTAAAGTGATCCATGGCGAAGAGGATACCGCGTTTGCGGTGAAGAAAGATGGCGGTGAGTTCGACCAGTTCACCGGCGCGACCATCACGCCGCGTGCCGTGGTGAACGCTGTAAAACGAGCCGGGCTGTATGCTGAAACGCTGCCCGCGCAAATCAACAATCTTCCGGCCTGTGAGGAGTAATCATGAGCCAGGTTAAAGAGGTTATTGTCCAGGGGTTGTGGAAGAACAACTCCGCGCTGGTACAGCTTCTGGGGATGTGTCCGCTGCTGGCGGTGACATCCACTGCCACCAACGCGCTCGGTCTGGGTCTGGCGACCACGCTGGTGCTGACCCTGACCAACCTCTCCATCTCTGCCCTGCGCCGCTGGACGCCGTCGGAAATCCGTATTCCGATCTACGTCATGATCATTGCGTCGGTGGTCAGTATCGTCCAGATGCTGATTAACGCTTACGCGTTCGGTCTGTACCAGTCGCTTGGGATCTTTATTCCCCTGATCGTCACCAACTGTATCGTGGTCGGGCGTGCGGAAGCCTTCGCGGTGA
Source organism: Enterobacter sp. WCHEn090032 (assembly GCF_003986875.1). Classification (NCBI taxonomy): domain Bacteria; kingdom Pseudomonadati; phylum Pseudomonadota; class Gammaproteobacteria; order Enterobacterales; family Enterobacteriaceae; genus Enterobacter; species Enterobacter sp. WCHEn090032. The sequence continues at coordinate 88,738 of NZ_RXRN01000012.1, read as the reverse complement.
AAAACAGCCCGGCCATGTCGGCGCTGGACGGTTTTTCCATTGGTATGGGCGCCACCTGCGCCATGTTCGTGCTGGGCTCACTGCGCGAGATCCTTGGCAACGGTACGCTGTTTGACGGCGCGGACGCGCTGCTGGGCGGCTGGGCCAAAGCGCTGCGCATTGAAGTATTCCACACCGATACGCCATTCCTGCTGGCGATGCTGCCGCCTGGCGCGTTTATTGGCCTCGGCATGATGCTGGCGGTAAAATACCTGATTGATGAGAAACGTAAGCGCCGCGCGGCTGAGCGCAGCGTTCTGGAAGGGACACCCGAGAAGGCCTCATGAATAAAGAAAAGCGCATTGCGATCCTGACCCGTCTGCGGGACGAGAACCCGCACCCGACGACGGAGCTGAATTTTACCTCCCCGTTTGAGCTGCTGATCGCCGTGCTGCTCTCTGCCCAGGCTACCGACGTGAGCGTCAATAAAGCCACCGCCCTGCTCTATCCAGTCGCCAATACGCCGAAGGCCATGCTGGAGCTGGGTGTGGAAGGCGTGAAATCCTATATCAAAACCATCGGCCTGTTTAACAGCAAAGCCGAGAATGTGATTAAGACCTGCCGGATCCTGCTCGAACAGCACGGTGGTGAAGTACCGGAGGACCGCGCCGCGCTGGAGGCCTTACCGGGCGTCGGTCGTAAAACGGCGAACGTGGTACTGAACACCGCGTTTGGCTGGCCTACTATCGCCGTGGATACGCATATTTTCCGCGTATCGAACCGGACCAACTTTGCCCCGGGTAAAAACGTCGAACAGGTCGAAGAGAAGCTGTTAAAAGTGGTACCTGCCGAATTTAAGGTTGATTGTCATCACTGGCTGATCCTGCACGGCCGTTACACATGTATTGCCCGTAAGCCTCGCTGCGGCTCCTGCATTATTGAAGATCTCTGCGAATACAAAGAAAAAGTCTATCCCTGAGCACTCAATCCCTTAGCAAAAGAAGGGCTATCAAACGCTCTTCTTTTGGCCGTTTTTTGTCCGCCTTTTGTTTTGCCTCACCTGTCACTTATTCGGTTCTTTAACGCTCAAACAGGTTAATACTTTTTTCATAGCCAAAAATTTCTATACATCTGTGATCACGATCACCCTGATAACTTCATGTTGATTTTTTGTTGTTAAAATCCGCCTAAACCCTTTGTGGCATAAGATATCTCTTGCCTTAAACCGAACATAAGACCAGCTATTTTTCAGAATATGGGCTATATCACTGCATCAAGCGGCAAATAGCAGAAGATATCGCCAAAAGCCCCTCAGAGCCGGTAATTACCAGTCGAAAAAACTACCTTTCCTCACTGTATGAAATTTAACGCTAAATAACATTTGTATGAACCGAAGATTATACCACCCCAGATATATGTAACAGATTATTACAAACGTATTGCCAGACGGGTCAGGATAGTGAACATTACCCGCCGTTTCTCCTCCCAATATAACTATAAGGCGGATGGACTACGGCCATCACGCTATGCACACCCCCGTTAATATGGGATGTAAAAAAAGAGGTATATGTGTCGACTGCAAACAATAAACCAACAGATGAAAGCGTGAGTCTTAACGCTTTTAAACAACCTAAAGCGTTCTATCTCATCTTCTCTATCGAGTTATGGGAGCGTTTTGGTTATTACGGCCTGCAAGGGATCATGGCGGTTTACCTGGTAAAACAGCTGGGTATGTCCGAAGCCGATTCCATCACGCTGTTCTCTTCTTTCAGTGCTCTGGTGTACGGCCTGGTCGCTATCGGCGGCTGGCTGGGTGATAAAGTTCTCGGTACTAAACGTGTCATCATGCTGGGCGCCATCGTCCTGGCGATTGGCTATGCACTGGTTGCATGGTCCGGGCACGATGCCGCTGTGGTGTATATGGGTATGGCGACGATTGCCGTCGGTAATGGTCTGTTCAAAGCGAACCCATCCTCCCTGCTCTCTACCTGCTACAGCAAAGATGACCCGCGCCTGGACGGTGCATTTACCATGTACTACATGTCCGTTAACATCGGTTCCTTCTTCTCCATGCTGGCAACCCCATGGCTGGCCGCTAAATTCGGCTGGAGCGTGGCGTTCTCCCTCTCCGTGGTCGGTATGCTGATCACCGTGGTGAACTTTGCTTTCTGCCAGCGCTGGGTTAAAGATTACGGTTCAAAACCAGACTTCGAACCTGTGCATATGGGCAAACTGCTGGCGACCATTGTGGGCGTGGTGATCCTCGCCACGATCGCCACCTGGCTGCTGCACAACCAGGGTATCGCGCGTGCGGTTCTGGGCGTGGTAGCACTGGGTATCGTGGTGATCTTTGCGAAAGAAGCGTTTGCCATGCAGGGCGCTGCCCGTCGTAAGATGATCGTGGCATTCATCCTGATGCTGGAAGCGATTATCTTCTTCGTTCTGTACAGCCAGATGCCAACTTCTCTGAACTTCTTCGCGATTCGTAACGTTGAGCACTCTATTCTGGGTATCGCGTTTGAGCCGGAGCAGTATCAGGCACTGAACCCGTTCTGGATCATGATTGGTAGCCCGATTCTGGCCGCTATCTATAACAAGATGGGTGACCGTCTGCCAATGCCGCACAAGTTTGCGATTGGTATGGTGCTGTGCTCCGGCGCGTTCCTGGTGCTGCCACTGGGTACCAAATTTGCCACCGACGCAGGTATCGTGTCCGTGAACTGGCTGATCCTGAGCTACGCGCTGCAGTCTATCGGTGAGCTGATGATCTCCGGTCTGGGTCTGGCAATGGTTGCTCAACTGGTGCCACAGCGCCTGATGGGCTTCATCATGGGTAGCTGGTTCCTGACTACCGCGGGTGCGGCAATCATCGCAGGTAAGATTGCGAACCTGATGGCGGTACCGGATAACGTCACGGACCCACTGGTCTCTCTGAACGTCTACGGTACCGTATTCATGCAGATTGGTATCGCGACGGCGGTGATTGCGGCGCTGATGCTGCTGACCGCACCGAAACTGAATCGTATGACTCAGGACGACAATAAGACCGCTGAAGCGACCAAAACCGCTACCGCGTAATGTGATTGAGAAACGATGAGCCGCTAATCTATTAGCGGCTTTTTTTTTATCTGTTCGCGCACTAACATAGCTGAAACCTCAGCAAAAAGGAGTTACCGATGAAACTGTTCTACAAACCGGGCGCGTGCTCTCTTGCTTCGCATATCACGCTGCGCGAGAGCGGCAAAGATTTCACGCTGGATGGTGTGGATCTGATGAAAAAACGTCTGGAAAACGGCGATGACTTTCTGGCCATTAACCCGAAGGGACAAGTTCCGGCACTCTTGCTGGATGACGGTACTCTGCTGACCGAAGGCGTAGCGATTATGCAGTTCCTGGCCGACAGCGTGCCCGATCGCCAGCTGCTGGCCCCGGTCAGCACCATTTCGCGCTACAAGACGCTGGAATGGCTGAACTACATTGCCACCGAGCTGCACAAAGGCTTTACGCCGCTGTTCCGCCCGGATACGCCGGAAGAGTTTAAACCAACCCTGCGCGCCCTTCTTGAGAAAAAGCTGCAGTACGTCAACGAATCGCTGAAAGACGAACAGTGGATTGGCGGGTCGCGTTTCACCATTGCCGATGCGTATCTCTTTACCGTACTGCGCTGGGCGCGCGCGGTTAAGCTGAATCTGGAAGGGTTAGACCATATCGCATCGTATATGAAACGCGTGGCGGAGCGTCCTGCGGTGGCTGCGGCGCTGAAAGCGGAAGGTTTGAGTTAACCGAGCGGTCTGTTTTGCCGGGTGGCGCTGCGCTTACCCGGCCTACCAATAATTGCACAATACCTCTCAGACCCGTGCAAGCGCAGCGCCTCCCGGCATCGTTCAGAGCCGCGTCGCGCTGAAATAGTGCTCCGGCTTCGCAATACGATCCTGCGCGGCAACTACCTGCAGTTCATACTCCTGCATCGCTTTCGTCGCCATCATAATTTCGTACACTGCCGCCGTAACATGCTCCAGCGCATCCTGCAGCGCGGCTCCCTGCAGCAATTTCACCAACAACAGACCGCTGGTGACATCTCCAACCCCTACCGGCTGGCGCTGACCAAAATCCACCAGCGGACGGCTGATGTGCCAGGCGTCATCTTTCGTGACCAGCAGCATCTCAAAACGGTCCTGGCTTAGCCCTGCACGCGCCAGGTGTTTTACCAGCACAACTTCAGGCCCCTGGGCTATCAGCTCGCGGGACGCGCTGACTGCCTCTACTACGCTATTCACCGGATGCTCGCAGAGGATCTCCAGTTCAATCAGGTTTGGCGCAATGATATCGCTGGCGGGCAGCGCATGGCGGACGTGAAACTCTGCCACCCCTGGCGCCACAATACAGCCCTTCTCCGGATGCCCCATGACCGGGTCGCAGAAGTATTTAGCCGCCGGGTTTGCCGCTTTTACCTGACGCACGATGCCGAGGATATGTTCCCCCTGCTCCGCTGAACCAAGATAACCGCTCAGTACGGCGTCACAGCGCTTGAGCTGGTCGATATCGGCAATGCCCTGCACAACGTCGGTGAGGTGCGAAGGCGGCATCACGCAGCCGGACCATTTGCCGTATTGCGTGTGGTTAGAGAACTGAACGGTATTGAGGGGCCAGACGTTGACGCCGAGGCGGCGCATCGGGAATTCCGCAGCGCTGTTGCCAGCATGTCCAAAAACAACGTGGGACTGAATGGCGAGGATGTTCTTCATTTTATGCTTACCAAACCCTGAAAAAACAAAAGGGGCGTGGTTTCCCACGCCCCTGGAGACTGTGTCTTATTTCCAGCAGACAAGACAGTAGTTTTTCTTACCGCGACGCAGCAGCGTGTAGCGGCCATACAGGCGGTCACCGTCGACGAACGTGTATTCCGGGTCGGCCTGTTTCTCACCGTTGATGGTGATCGCGTTAGAGGCGATGGTTTTACGCGCCTGACCGCGGGAAGGCTGCAGCTCAGAGTCCACCAGCGCCTGCATCAGGTCAGCCCCTTTCTCCATCTCAACCATTGGCACGCCGTCCTGGGCCAGCTGTTCGAAGTCCGCTTCGCTCAGATCGCTCAGGGTACCGTTGAACAGGCTGGCGGTAATGCGTTTTGCCGCGGCCAGACCCTCTTCACCGTGCACCAGTTTGGTCACTTCATCCGCCAGCACGTACTGGGCACGTGGCGCTTTACCGCTGTTCTTGTCTTCTTCTTCCAGCGCATTGATCTCAGCAATGTCCATGAAGGTGAAGAACTTGAGGAAGCGGTAAACATCGGCATCCGCTGTGTTGATCCAGAACTGGTAGAATTTGTACGGGCTGGTTTTCTTCGGATCGAGCCATACCGCGCCGCCTTCCGTTTTACCGAATTTGGTACCGTCGGCTTTGGTGATCAGTGGAACGGTCAGCCCGAAGACCTGGTTCTGATGCAGGCGACGGGTCAGATCGATACCGGAGGTGATGTTACCCCACTGGTCAGAACCGCCAATCTGCAGGGAAACGCCGTGCAGTTTGTTCAGGCAGGCAAAGTCATAGCCCTGCAGCAGGTTGTACGAAAACTCAGTAAAGGAGATACCCTGGTCGTCACGGTTCAGACGCTGCTTCACGGCTTCTTTGTTAATCATCTGGTTAACAGAGAAATGTTTGCCGATGTCACGCAGGAAGGTCAGCACGTTCATGCTGCCAAACCAGTCGTAGTTGTTCGCGGCAATCGCGGCGTTATCACCACAGTCGAAGTCGAGGAACGGTGCAACCTGTTTGCGGATCTTATCCACCCACTCCTGCACGGTATCTTCGGTATTCAGTTTACGCTCAGCGGCTTTAAAGCTTGGGTCGCCAATCAGACCGGTCGCGCCGCCCACCAGGGCAACAGGCTTATGGCCTGCCATCTGGAAGCGTTTCAGGCATAACAATGGAACAAGATGCCCCAAATGCAAGCTGTCAGCGGTGGGATCAAAGCCGCAATAGAGCGCGATCGGGCCTTGCGCCAGTCGCTCTGCTAACGCTTCCTCGTCCGTCACCTGGGCCACGAGGCCCCGCTCTTGCAATTGTTTAATCAAGTTACTGCTTGCCATCAAATTCTCCATGTATAAACGACTGCACCTTTGCCGGTACACGACTTTTCGCCTGATGCGAAAGGAACATAGAATAAAGCGCAAGCGCGGTGTGCGCTAGCGCTTAAATCAACAAATTTCGGGGATTAGGGTGCCAGTCTGTCGATTTTCCAGCCGCCCTCTTCGCGCTGGTACAAAAAGCGGTCGTGAAGGCGATGTTCGCCCCCTTGCCAGAACTCAATCTGCTCAATGGGGATACGGAAACCGCCCCAGAAGCTGGGCAGTGGGATTTCACCCTGCTGGAACTTCTGTTTCAGCTCCAGGAACTTGCTTTCCAGCACCCCACGGGCAGAGATGCGGCTGGACTGTTTTGATACCCAGGCGCCAATCTGGCTGTCACGCGGACGGCTGTGGAAGTACTTCACCACTTCCAGCGTGGAGAGGCGTTCCGCTTTGCCGGTCACCATCACCTGACGTTCCAGCATATGCCAGGGGAACAGGAGACTAATACGCGGATTGTTTTCTAAGTGGTGCGCTTTACGGCTACCCAGGTTGGTATAGAACACCAGCCCTTTCTCGTCATAATGCTTGAGCAATACGATGCGCTGATACGGTTGCCCGTTTTCATCAACCGTCGCGACAACCATGGCCGTTGGGTCGGCAAGTTTCGCTTCGCAGGCCTGTTTCAGCCAGCGTTCAAAAAGCACAAGGGGTTCAGCGGGAAGATCCTGGCGACGCAGGCCGCCTTTGGTGTATTCACGGCGCAGATGCGCAATTTGCTGCAGTTCGTCGTTATCTGACATGGCGTTAGCTAACATTGAGATTGGGTGGCGCTATTGTGCGCCGCCCCTGTAAAAATCTCAACGCTTCGGATTTTCGAGCTGGCAGTTGTTCAGCACAATTCGGTCGCGTTTGTAGACCGTGGCGCTGTCACCTTTCGACCAGAAGACATAGATACCGTCGGTATAACGCGCGCCGGAGGCCGAGATACCCTGCTTCAGCGTCAACAATTTATTGTCGTAAACAAAACTGGCTTCCTGGCGGGGATTATTGAGCTTCACGGTCAGCGGTTTTTCGTCGCAGCGATACTCCAGCGTATCGGTCTGCATGCGCTCAAGGAGCTGGTTATAGACGCTGCATCCTGACAGCAATAAAGGCGCGGCAATAAGAAGAAGTTTTTTCATGGGCGTATTCCGAAGACTTTCCTGGTCCTGGAGGGCATGCCTGCCCTCCTGTTTCATTCCATTGTAACGACGGGACGCGGCGCTGAATTTCAGTTAACTCTGATTATGACGCGGATTCGCCGGGAAAATCGCCCCCAGCACGCTGGCTTCGCGCGCCCCGGTCACCGACGGTAAATTACCCGGCAGTCCGGCAACGGTGCGCCAGGCAAGCCAGGCGAAGGCCAGCGCTTCCATATCATCGCCACTGATGCCCGCCGCATCGGTTGTCGTCACTTCGGTACCCGGCAGCAGCCCGGCCAGACGCGCCATCACCAGCGGGTTACGGCTGCCACCGCCGCACACCAGCAGGCGTTCGCATCCGCCGCTGAGCAACACCTGTTCGGAGACCGACACGGCCGTAAGCTCGGCGAGCGTCGCCTGAACATCCTGTGGTGCGAGCGCCGGGAAGGAGGCCAGCTGGCGCTCAAGCCAGCCGAAGTTGAAGTATTCTCGCCCGGTGCTTTTCGGCGCCGGTAAGGCAAAATAGGGATCGCTCAACATGGATTGCAGCAGCGGGATAATCACTTTCCCCTCGCTCGCCCACTCTGCGTTTTTATCATACGGTTGTCCGCACTGCCGCCAGATCCAGGCATCCATTAACATGTTGCCCGGACCCGTGTCGTAACCGCGAACAGGCTGCCCAGGGATCAGCATCGAGAGATTGGCAATCCCGCCAATGTTGAGCACCATACGTCTTTCTGACGGATGGGCCAGTAACGCCTGGTGGAACGCGGGCACCAGCGGAGCCCCCTGGCCGCCAAGCGCAATATCACGTCGGCGAAAATCCCCCACCACCGTTACACCCGTTTTCGCCACAATCTGGTTGTTATCGCCGATTTGCAAGGTGTGCGGCGCGTCTCCGCCCGGCTCGTGCCAGACCGTTTGTCCATGACACCCAATGGCTACCACATCCTGCGGACGAAGATGTTCTTTTTGCATCAAAGCCAGCACCGCATCCGCAAACAGCGCCCCCAGACGGACGTCGAGTTGTCCAAGCTGGGAGAGGGTCAGTTGCTGGCCCTGACAGATACTCAGGATATCCTCTTTCAGTGAAAGGGGGATTGGCCAGGTCAGGCTCGCCTGCTGCGCCACCATGTTTTCATCAATGGCGGCCAGAACGACATCTACCCCATCCAGACTGGTACCAGACATCACACCAATGTAGCGACCCGATTTCATGCGCTTTCCTTACGTTGCGTGGGCTAAGGTTACCCACTCAACCATAAACGGCGTTGCTTTGCCATCCGGGGATAATATTTTTTAACAATGTCAGACGACTAACACGCGCGGATCCTGTTTATGTCTCGTTAAGTCAAATTCAAGTACAATTTTCCTATTGTTAGTGCAAAGATATGAACGATGGCCCCTTATGCCATATAATTTAGCCATAACGGATGCCCGGAATGGGGCGTTTTTGGTGAACAGGAGATTCAAATGATTTTACGTGTACTGGGCGTTTCGCTGATTGGTTTAACTCTGGCTGGCTGTGTGAACGACAGTTCACTTTCTGGCGACGTTTACAGCGCTTCTGAAGCGAAACAGGTTCAGAACGTGACTTACGGTACCGTTGTTAACGCACGTCCTGTACAGATTCAGGGTGGTGATGAAAACAACGTGATGGGCGCAATCGGTGGTGCCGTACTGGGTGGTTTCCTGGGGAATACCGTCGGCGGCGGTACTGGCCGCTCTCTGGCGACAGCCGCAGGCGCCGTTGCAGGTGGCGTGGCAGGCCAGGGCGTTCAGGGTGCGATGAATAAATCTCAGGGCGTAGAGCTGGAAATTCGTAAAGACGATGGCAGCACGATCATGGTTGTGCAGAAACAAGGCAACACCCGCTTCTCAGCAGGCCAGCGTGTTGTACTGGCCAGCAACGGTAGCCAGGTGACCGTTTCCCCACGTTAAATAAAAATAGATGTGGCCCTGGGCCACATCTATTTACAATATATATCATTTGCGTGAATATATTTACAAATTACATTAATTCCCCCTATCAATTAATCTGACGTAAATTGTTTCTGCGCAAAGTATTTATCGCATTAATTAGTTAGACTCTTCGCAATTACCTCTCCCTTACTCATGATAATTTTGTTAAAACTTATATGGTTGCGAATCGTCTTTCTGTAAAAGGTCGTTATATCTCGTTCTGTTTCGGTTGCATTATTGTCACCGGTATATTGCAAACGCTATTTTCAAAACTCGTTGAATGGGTGCCTTCCTTTTCACCGCTGTTGTTCCCGACCCTCACCATTTTCTTGCTGGTGTTTCATCTTTTTATTGCCTGTTTTATGGCGATGAAATACTGGTGTGACAGGCGACGCTTATATCTGATCGCGATTGCTTTTGCTTTCGCCGGATCGGCATCGTTGATGATCGGAACGCTGACCAGCTTTCCCGCCTGGCTGGATCTCTATCAGTTCAACGTCGTGAACTACAACGATGCGATGATTTATTACATGTTCCGTCATCTCTTAATGGCGGTATTGATCATCGTCGCGGCAATACTCTATACCACGCGCAATCATCCCCTTTCACGCATGGCGCATATCGCTATTGTCAGTGGTGCCTTTCTCTTTACCGCCGTTATGGTGCTGCTGGCATGGATCTATTCCAGTCATTCACCATTGTTATCTATCGACCTGGTTGATAATGAAACCCGTCAGTTTATGGTGCTCTGGAGCCACTGCATTAATATTTTATTAATTGTCGTTTGGGTCGTAACATTAGCCACACTGATGTTTGTTACCCGCGTGCGTAATTTATTCTGGGTGGGAGGTAATTTTCTTTGTGTCTGCTATATCGTCACGCTTGCAATGCTGTTAGCGGGTGGGCATGCCGAAGATATCTCCTGGTATCGCGCCCGGTTATTTGAAACTGTCGCCACGCTGCTGATTATTTTTGTTCTGCTTTACGATGTATTCAGGCTGTATCGTGACTCGCACGTAAAGTATCAACAGTCGTATCAGAACTCGATTCGCGACCCGCTTACCCGTCTTTATAATCGCAGTTATTTTTACGAATCGTTAAATCAGGCACTGGAAATCGCCAAAGCCAGCCGTCCTGTTTCCGTTATCGTCAGCGATCTCGATCGCTTCAAGCGTATCAACGACACCTACGGGCATCTTCAGGGCGACAAAGTTCTGCAGTTCGTCGCCAACCTGCTGATGGACTCCGTGCGCCCACAGGACATTGCCGCTCGTATCGGCGGGGAAGAGTTTGTTCTGATGCTGGCCAACACCTCATCAGAGGCGGCATACCTGGTGGCTGAACGCATCCGGTTAAAGCTCAGCAGCTTTGATAAAACCAGCAGCGGCGGTCAGCTACCGGAACCGATCACCATCAGTATGGGGGTATTTACGGCAACGTCACCGGCGATAACCGCAGAAACCTGCGTGGAAAGCGCCGACAAAGCGATGTATGAAGCGAAAGAGACGGGTCGTAATCGGGTGGTGGTTTTTAAGTAAGAAAAAGGCCTTGCGCGTGCAAGGCCTTGTTGGATGTCAGTCGCGTGACTGCAGTTCATGGATGTTTTGCTCAAGGCGTGCAATGAGGCTGATGAGCATTTCCAGCTCCGCCGGTGAAACGCCTGAGAGGATTTCACCGCGGGTTTTGGTGATCACGGCTTCCATCTCAGTGATGATGGGCGCCGCTTTCTCTGTGAGTTTAATCCGCTTAGCGCGACGATCGCTGGCGCAGGTTTGTCGGGAGATCAGTCCCTTCTCTTCCAGCTGATCAAGTGTGCGCACCAGCGACGGTTGCTCAATGCCGATCGCTTTTGCCAGTTGAATTTGTGACTGATCGGGCGGCAGCTGATGAATATTGTGCAGCGTGACCCAATGCGTCTGTGTTAATTCCAGAGGTTTCAGGCGATGGTCAATCAGAGCACGCCAGACGCGTACCAACCTTGCCAGATCAGAACCTAATGGCGATTCCAATTTCATCTCCTTATAATTAGCTTGCTAAGTTATTATACTGATTTTAGAATAGTGTGCAGCATTTGTATTGCCAAAACAAATGCAATACTGCATTCATCGAACTTAAAAGTATGACTTACACTGAATTGTGATGCTTCCTCTTACTCAGACAAGCCAACGCGGCATTCTGTTCACTGCAAAGGATCTCTGCCCGTGACGTTTTTTCATCGCTCGGAGGGTTTACCCCTTCAGGACCTGATTTTCGGTGCGTCAGTCTACTTTCCTCCCCTCTTTAAAGCCGTTCTGGTGGGCTTTATGCTCTGGCTCATCGCACATCGTCTGCTTCGCGACTGGATGTACTCCGGCGAAATCTGGCATCCCATGTTGATGGATCTCTCCCTGTTTGCCCTCTCCGTATGTCTGGGCCTTGCTGTCTTGCTGGTGTGGTGACTATACCTATGAAAACGCTGAAATACTTTTCCACGCTGTTTGTTCTTGCCCTCGCGCTGGTGGCGGGCTGGTGGTTGTGGAATTTTTATATGCAGTCGCCCTGGACGCGAGACGGAAAAATTCGCGCTGAGCAGGTCAGCATCACGCCTCAGGTGTCGGGGAGCATCACGACGCTGCGGGTTAAGGATAACCAGTACGTGAAAAAGGGAGAGGTGTTATTCCGGATCGACGATACCCCTTACCACATTGCCATTCTGAATGCCGAAGCGCAGCTGGCAAAAGCCCAGTCTGATCTGGCAAAAGCCAATAACGAGGCTACCCGTCGCCGGCATTTATCGCAAAATTACATCTCAGCGGAAGACTTAGACACTGCGAATATCAACGTGAAGGCCATGCAGGCGAACGTCAGGGTTGCCGAAGCCACGCTTAAACAGGCCCAGTGGGCGCTGACCCAAACGGTTATAACCGCACCCGTTGATGGATGGGTGACCAATCTTTCCGCCCGTGTGGGCAATTATGCCACCACCGGACAACCCGTTTTCGCCCTCGTCGATAGCCACTCCTTCTACGTTGTGGGCTATTTTGAAGAGACCAAACTGCGCCATATCCGCGCGGGTTCGCCTGCCACGATAACGCTTTATAGCAGCTCGCAGAAGTTACAGGGTCACGTATCCAGCATTGGCCGGGCCATTTACGATCAAAGCGTGGAAACGGATTCAGGGCTGGTACCAGACATTAAGCCAAACGTGCCGTGGGTGCGCCTGGCCCAGCGCGTACCGGTTCGCGTGGAGTTTGACCGTTTACCGCAGGACATCACGCTGGTATCCGGCACGACCTGCACCGTCTCTATCGGAAACCGATGATGAAGCTGCCGGTTTTCGCCTGGCAAAACACGCCGTGGATGAAAGCGACGCGTTCCCAGTGGCGCTACGCGCTGCGTAATGGCATTGCCATGTGTCTAGCGCTGTCCGTCGCCTACTATCTGAATCTGGATGAACCTTACTGGGCAATGACCTCTGCGGCGGTGGTCAGTTTCCCCACCGTCGGCGGGGTGATCAGTAAAAGCCTTGGCCGTATCGCAGGCAGCCTGCTGGGCGCCACTGCGGCGTTAATTATCGCCGGCCATACGCTGAACGATCCCTGGCTGTTCTTACTGAGCATGGCGGCGTGGCTGGGATGTTGCACCTGGGCCTGCGCCCATTTTACCAACAACGTCGCCTACGCGTTTCAGCTGGCAGGCTATACCGCTGCCATCATTGCCTTTCCGGTGGTAAACGTGCTCGACACCACTGAGCTGTGGGATATCGCTCAGGCACGCGTCTGCGAAGTGATTGTCGGGATCCTCAGCGGCGGCTTCATGATGATGATCCTGCCCAGCACCTCCGACGGCACCGCGCTTATCACCGCACTGAAAACCATGCACACCCGATTGCTGGAGCATGCGAGCCTGCTGTGGCAACCGGAAACCAGCGATGATATTCGTCTCGCCCATGAAAAGGTTATCGGGCAGATCCTGACGATGAACCTGCTGCGTATTCAGGCATTCTGGAGCCACTACCGCTTTCGCCGTCAGAACACGCTGCTAAATTATTTACTGCACCAGCAGTTACGGATGACCAGCGCGATCTCTAGCCTGCGCCGGATGCTGCTCAACTGGCCAGCACCACCTGATAACACCCGGGCCGTGATTGAAACGCTACTCGCGGCCCTTGCGCGACCGGATGCAGACATCTATACGGTCGCACGGATCATCGCCCCGCTCGCCCCGGTTGATGAGTACGACTACCGCCATCGCGCCTTCTGGCAGCGTCTGAATTACTTTTGTCGGCTTTACCTGCGCAGCAGTCGCTGGATTAAGGCGGTCGAGACCGCGACTCCACTGACAGAATTCAACGTCCCCGGCAGCCCGGCCCTCGCAAGGCATACCGACTATCTGGAAGCGCTGTGGAGCGGTTTTCGCACCTTCTGTGCGCTGATGCTGGTCGGCGCGTGGAGCATCACCACGCAGTGGGAATCCGGTACGGCGGCCCTGACGCTTGCCGCCATCAGCTGCGTGCTCTACTCCGTCGCGGCCTCGCCATTCAACTCCCTGACGCTTCTGCTGCGCACGCTGGTGCTGCTGTCCCTGTTCAGTTTTGTGGTGAAATTTGGCCTGATGGTGCAGGTAAGCGATCTGTGGCAGTTCCTGCTGTTCCTGTTCCCATTGTTAACGACCATGCAGCTTCTGAAGCTGCAAATGCCAAAACTGGCCGGTCTCTGGGGACAGCTGATTGTCTTTATGGGATCGTTTATCTCGGTCACGAATCCGCCGGTGTATGATTACGCCGACTTTCTTAATGACAATCTGGCGAAGATCCTGGGCGTGGGGTTGGCCTGGCTGGCATTCGCCGTGTTGCGTCCCGGCTCCGATGCGCGCAAGAGCCGCAGGCACATCCGGGAGCTACGCCGGGGCTTTGTCGACCAGCTCAGCCGTAAACCGCATCTGCGTGAAAGTGAGTATGAATCGCTGGTTTATCACCACGTCAGCCAGCTGAATAACAGCCAGGATGCGCTTTCCCGACGCTGGCTGTTGCGCTGGGGCGTGGTGCTATTGAACTGTTCACACGTGGTCTGGCAGCTTCGGGCATGGGAAACGCGTTCCGATCCTCTGTCGCAGGTTCGTGATGTGTGCATCTCCCTGCTGCGCGATGTCATGAGTGAACGCGGGGTCCAGCAGCGGCCGCTGGAAGCCACGCTGAATGAACTGCAGCGGATCTGCGATACCCTGGCGCGACATCACCTCCCCGCAGCCCGTGATTTGGCCTCGATAATCTGGCGGCTGCACTGCTCGCTGTCACAACTGGAACAGGCACCGCCACCGGGCACAATTGGGGATCAGATCACCCCGCAGGCATAGCGTGCCCCACCGCCGCCAAGCGGTTTTGGCTGATCGGACATATTGTCGCCGCCGACGTGGATCATCAGCGCTTTGCCTTTCACCTCATCCAGCTTTTTCAGACGCGGGGCGACAACGGGATCTGTGGCTTTACCGTCGTTATTCACCACCAGCACAGGCAAATCGCCCAGATGTCCCATACCTTCCGGGCCTTCATGCTTGCCGGAGTGCTGCGGGTCAAGGTGGCCGCCTGCCGCTTCCGCCGCCGACGGTTTGCCCTCTTTTAACGCGGGCTGACAGCTGCCTTTGGCATGAACATGGAAACCATGTTCGCCGGGAGGGAGTGCTTTAAGGTTCGGGGCGAACTCCAGTCCTTTATCGGTTTCAGTGATTTTCACCGTTCCGATGGACTGACCCACACCCTGAGAGGTGACGAGATTCATTTCCACTTCGTCGCTGGCTGCCTGCGCCCCTGCGCAAACAACCAGCGTGACCAGTGCCAGAGCAAAACGCTTCATATGACCTCCGCTGGTTATTTTTTGCCCCTTAAGTGTATACCAGAGGCAAAGATATCACCGGAAAGTCAGCTTCTGACGGTTTAAGGCACGTCGTAACCCAGCGCGGCCTTGCGAATGCGGAACCACTGCTGACGGGTCATCTGCAGCGCTTCCGCCCCCAGCGCAGCACGCACGCGCTCGATTTTGCCGGAACCAATGATTGGCAGTGGTTTTGACGGCAGACGCAGGATCCACGCGTAAACCACCTGTTCGATGCTCCCGGCGTTCAGTTCGCGGGCGACAGTTTCCAGCTCGTTGCGCAGCGGCTGGAATTCATCATCATTGAACAGGCGCCCGCCCCCCAGGCACGACCAGGCCATCGGGCGAATGCGCAACTGCTGGAGCTGATCGAGCGTCCCGTCCAGCAGCAGCGGCTGGTGTACCGGGGAGATCTCAACCTGGTTGGTGGCCAGGGTAAACGGCAGGCGAGACTGAAGCAGTGCAAACTGCGCCGGGGTAAAGTTTGAGACACCGAAGTGACGCACTTTGCCGCTCTGATGCAGGTTCAGGAAGGCTTCTGCCACCTCATCGGCATCCATAAGCGGGTCCGGGCGGTGAATGAGCAGCAGGTCGATGCGATCGGTTGCCAGGTTGACCAGCGACTGCTCAGCGCTCTTGATAATGTGCGCGCTGTCGGTGATGTAATGCCCAAGGGCGTGTTCCGGTTTCGCCGTGGTGGCAATCCCACACTTCGTGACGATCTCCATGCGATCCCGGAGTGCAGGTACCAGCTTAAGCGCCTCGCCAAACGCGGCTTCACACTGGTAGCCACCGTAAATATCCGCATGATCGACCGTGGTGACGCCCAGATCGATATGCTCTTCAATAAAGCTCGCCAGCTGGAGGGGGGACATATTCCAGTCCATCAGACGCCAGTAGCCCATCACAAAACGGGAGAATTCTGGCCCCTGGGGGGCAAGGGTAATTCGCTGAACCATAACATTTTCCTCAAGGATGTAATGTCATGAGTATACGCAATTACCGTGTTAAAAAAGTGAAGGTTGCTGGGGTTCTTCGGTCTCAGCGGCTTTGTTTGCGCGTATTTTGCGCAGAAGACGCTGTCGACAAAGTCGCAGCACCTCCTGCTTTTGCGTGTCGCTGAAGTTTTGCCAGTTAAAACGTTCATCACGGGTGCGCATGCACCCGCGGCAATATCCGCGTTCATCTACCTGACAAATCCCCCGGCACGGGCTCTGGATAGGGAAAAACTCCAGTTGCTCTGCCACTCTCACCTCCGTAATACCGCTCTCACCTACAGTGAAGACGTTAAACACGCCACGTGCAAGCGCTTTACCACAGATTTGTGGCATTAAGGTTTCACTAATCTTCACTCTCTATACTCGCCCCATCATGACAATGACAGGTTTCCCGTTCGATGTGGTTAATGAAAAAGTTACAATGTAACGACATAAAATTTACTCTGGGCTGTGCACTCTTCTTTACGCTGATTAATGGGCTGTTTATCCAGCGCAGCTGGGCGATTATCGCCCCTGCTCATCTGCATGACGTTCTCTTTGCCGCGTCCGTACCGCTGGTGCTGTTTTGCGGCTGGGTGATTGTCTTTAGTCTGCTCAATATTCCGTTTATCCGTAAGCCGCTGCTGATCGTGTTAACGATGGGTTGTGCGGCAGCGACCTATTTCATGTACACCTACGGCGCGGTGATCGATCAGAACATGATTGTGAACGTGTTCGAAACCAACTCTCAGGAAGCCACCGCGCTGATCACGCCGCAAATGATTTTGTGGATTGTTATTGCCGGCCTCGTTCCTTCCGTGGTGCTGGCGTTGACCCGCATTCATACCGGGAAATGGTGGTATGCCCTGCTGACACGCGTTGCCGCACTGCTCGGCGCCCTGCTGGTAATTATTCTGGTTGCCGCGGTGTTTTATAAAGATTACGCATCGCTGTTTCGCAATAACAAAAGCATCGTCAAAATGGTGACCCCGGCGAACTATGTCAGCGCCATGGTGAAGTACAGCAAAATGCGCTGGTTTGCAGGCGATCAAACGCTGGTGCGGATTGGCGAAGATGCGCATAAGGGCCCACTGATTGCAGGCCAACAGAAGAAAACGGTTCTGGTGCTGGTCGTCGGCGAGGCTTCTCGCGCGGCGAATTACTCCCTGAACGGTTACGGACGTGAAACCAATCCGGAGCTGAAAAAGCAGGATATCATTAACTTCCCGCAGGCCACCTCCTGCGGCACTGAAACCGCCGTTTCCGTTCCCTGCATGTTCTCGGGCATGACGCGCAGCAAATACGATGCCGACCTCGCGCATCATCAGGAAGGGCTGCTCGACGTGCTTAAACATGCGGGTATTAACCTGCTGTGGCGCGACAACGACGGCGGCTGTAAAGGTGCCTGCGATCGCGTGCCCCATACCGACATGACGCAATGGAAGCTGGATCAGTTCTGTAAAGACAAATCCTGCCTCGACGATGTCAATTTCTACCGTCTGGACAACGTGCTGGACGGCCTGAAGCAGGACACGGTGCTGGTTATCCATCTGATGGGCAGCCACGGCCCGGCGTACTACCGCCGCTACCCGGATAATTTCCGTAAGTTCACCCCTACCTGCGACACCAATGAAATTCAGGATTGCGATCACCAGGCGCTGATGAACACCTATGACAACACCATTCTGTATACCGACAGCGTGGTCAGCAAAACCATCGATGCGCTGAAAGCGCGCCAGGGGAGCATGAATACCGCGCTGATCTACCTCTCGGATCACGGGGAATCCCTGGGTGAAAGCGGTATTTATCTGCACGGTACACCGTATATGCTGGCACCGGAGCAGCAAACGCACATTCCGTTTATGTTCTGGCTTTCCCCGGACTATGCGAAGAACTTTGGCATTAACGAACAGTGTTTACGTGACCATGCAGCAAAAAATGCGGTTTCCCAGGACAATTTGTTCTCAACCGTACTGGGTATGATGGACGTGAAAACAACGGTTTATCAACAGCAGCTGGATATTTTGAACGCATGTCGGCAGTAAACCCGCTTGCATTAGACCGAACGGTCTATTAGAGTGCGCTCATGAGCAGACATACTGAACACGATACCCGCGAACATTTACTGGCCACCGGCGAGCGACTTTGTATGCATCGCGGGTTTACCGGGATGGGGTTGAGCGAGCTGTTAAAAACCGCTGAGGTACCGAAAGGGTCGTTTTATCACTACTTTCGGTCCAAAGAGGCCTTTGGCGTGGCGATGCTTGAGCGTCATTACGCGGGCTACCACCAGCGCCTGGCGACCCACTTTGCCTCGGGCGAAGGTAACTATCGCGATCGTGTTCTGAACTACTATCAGGAAACGCTGAACCAGTTCTGTCAGCAGGGCATTATCAGCGGATGTCTGACGGTAAAACTGTCTGCCGAAGTGTGCGATCTCTCTGAAGATATGCGCGCGGCGATGGATAAAGGGGCCAGCGGCGTGATCGCCCTGCTGGCCCAGGCGCTGGAAAAAGGCCGTAATGAGAAAACGCTGGCCTTTTCTGGCGAGCCTCTCACCCAGGCGCAGGTGTTATACGCGCTCTGGTTAGGGGCTAACCTGCAGGCAAAAATTTCGCGCAGTGCCGTGCCGCTGGAAAGCGCACTGGCACATGTGAAAAGCAGCATTACTGCGCCTGGCGTATAACAGGCGCTTTTTATTTACCTTATTACTAGTCGACTGGTCTACTCAGGAGTCTCTATGTCAGCTGAAAAACTGTTTACCCCCTTAAAAGTGGGTGCTGTCACGGCGCCAAACCGCGTGTTCATGGCTCCGCTTACCCGTCTGCGCAGTATTGAGCCGGGTGATATCCCCACCCCACTAATGGGTGAATACTATCGTCAGCGCGCAAGCTCTGGCCTGATCATCACCGAAGCCACGCAGATTTCTGCTCAGGCCAAAGGTTATGCCGGTGCACCGGGGCTTCATAGCCCGGAACAGATCGCGGCATGGCAGAAAATCACCGCGGGCGTTCACGCTGAAGAGGGTCGCATTGCGGTTCAGTTGTGGCATACCGGCCGTATCTCCCATAGCAGCATCCAGCCTGGCGGTCAGGCGCCGGTCTCCGCATCGGCCCTGAGCGCCAATACCCGGACCTCCCTGCGTGATGAAAACGGCAATGCTATCCGTGTGGATACCTCGATGCCACGCGCCCTTGAGCTGGAGGAGATCCCGGGCATCGTGAACGACTTCCGTCAGGCGGTGGCCAACGCGCGTGAAGCGGGTTTTGACCTGATTGAGCTGCACTCCGCCCATGGCTATCTGCTGCACCAGTTCCTGTCACCGTCTTCTAACCACCGCACCGACCAGTACGGCGGCAGCGTTGAAAACCGTGCCCGTCTGGTACTGGAAGT
This sequence comes from Enterobacter sp. WCHEn090032, assembly GCF_003986875.1. Lineage (NCBI taxonomy): Bacteria > Pseudomonadati > Pseudomonadota > Gammaproteobacteria > Enterobacterales > Enterobacteriaceae > Enterobacter > Enterobacter sp. WCHEn090032. The sequence goes on along the minus strand of NZ_RXRN01000012.1, from coordinate 69,329 downwards.
GGTGGATGCGGTATGCAAAGAGTGGAGCCCGGACCGTATCGGGATCCGTGTCTCCCCAATCGGTTCTTTCCAGAACGTCGATAACGGCCCGAATGAAGAAGCCGACGCGCTCTATCTGATTGAAGAGCTGGCGAAACGCGGTATTGCTTACCTGCACATGTCCGAGCCGGATTGGGCCGGCGGTAAACCTTACACTGAAGCCTTCCGCCAGAAAGTGCGCGAGCGCTTCCACGGTGTGATCATCGGTGCAGGAGCCTATACGCCTGAGAAAGCCGAAGATCTGATCAATAAAGGGCTGATCGATGCCGTCGCGTTTGGTCGCGATTACATTGCCAACCCGGATCTGGTTGCCCGTCTGCAGCAGAAAGCGGCACTCAACCCGCAGCGCCCGGAAAGCTTCTACGGCGGCGGCGCGGAAGGCTACACCGACTACCCTTCCCTGTAATCTCGCCATTGTTGATTGATAGCGGCGACCTTTCGCCGCTATACTAAAACATCGTTTCTGTTCAAAAATAACAGTCTATTCCACAGGTTAATGAGGAAATTATGCGCCTACTTCACACCATGCTGCGCGTTGGCGATCTGCAACGTTCTATTGATTTCTACACTAACGTACTGGGTATGAAACTGCTGCGCACCAGCGAAAACCCGGAATACAAATACTCGCTGGCGTTTGTGGGTTACGGCCCGGAAACGGATGAAGCGGTTATCGAACTGACCTATAACTGGGGCGTAGACAGCTATGAGCTGGGCACGGCCTATGGTCATATCGCACTGGAAGTGGACAACGCGGCCGAAGCCTGTGAACGCATTCGCAGCAACGGCGGTAACGTCACGCGCGAAGCGGGCCCGGTAAAAGGCGGCACCACCGTGATTGCGTTTGTGGAAGATCCGGACGGTTACAAAATCGAGCTGATTGAAGCCAAAGACGCCGGCCGCGGTCTGGGCAACTGATCCCTCAGGGCGCAACGTGCGCCCGTAGTTTTACTGCATCCCCCGCCAAAATTTGCCATAATGCGCACTGCTTTTTCCCCATGTAAGAGACCCTGATGTCCGATAACGCTCAATTTAGCGGTCTGTGCGACCGTTTTCGTGGTTTTTATCCCGTTGTCATTGATGTAGAAACAGCCGGATTTAACGCTAAAACCGATGCGCTGCTCGAAATTGCCGCCATCACGCTGAAGATGGATGAACAGGGCTGGCTTACACCAGACACCACGCTGCATTTCCACGTAGAGCCTTTCGAAGGGGCAAATTTACAGCCGGAAGCACTGGCGTTTAACGGTATCGATCCGCACAACCCGTTGCGTGGTGCCGTCAGTGAATATGATGCGCTGCACGCGATTTTCAAAATGGTGCGTAAAGGCATGAAAGAGAGCAACTGCAGCCGCGCCATCATGGTGGCCCACAACGCCACCTTCGATCACAGCTTTACCATGGCCGCCGCGGAGCGTGCTTCGCTCAAACGAAACCCTTTCCATCCCTTTGTGACCTTCGACACCGCCGCACTGAGCGGCCTGGCGTTGGGACAAACGGTGTTATCAAAGGCCTGTATCACGGCAGGTATTGAGTTTGACGGCACGCAGGCCCATTCCGCTCTGTATGACACGGAGCGCACCGCAGAATTGTTCTGTGAGATCGTCAACCGCTGGAAGCGTCTGGGCGGCTGGCCGCTGCCGATGGGCGACAGCGAAGAATAAAAAAAGCGACCTCTTAAGGTCGCTTTTTTATTTACGCAGAAAATTACTCCGCGTCAGGCTCTTCAGTTTTGTACTTAGCCGCCGTCTCTTTGATCAGCTGCTGCAGTTCGCCGCGCTGATACATTTCGATCAGGATATCGCAACCGCCAACCAGTTCACCGTCTACCCACAGCTGCGGGAAAGTCGGCCAGTTAGCGTATTTTGGCAGCTCAGCGCGGATGTCCGGGTTCTGCAGGATATCAACGTAAGCAAAACGCTCACCACAGGCGGACAGCGCCTGAACCGCTTGCGCGGAGAAGCCGCAGCTTGGCAGCTTCGGAGAACCTTTCATATACAGCAGAATCGGGTTTTCAGCGATCTGGCGCTGGATTTTTTCAATAGTGGTGCTCATGTCTTGCTTCCTTAAACTTCTGTTACGGCATTCGTCTGACATTGTAGCGGGTCAGACTGGCATCGGAAAATAACATTTTTGTCACGTTTATACATTGTACCCTGAGTCACGAAAAGTTGCATTCCAAATGGTGTTTACCCCTTCGGCCGTCAGGGTTTTGCTTAGGGGACGGACAAATGTGCGACAGAACGATGAATTTTTTTGCACTTGCTAACGAAACAGGCCTGGAGAGTGAAAAATGCTATTAACATTCTCTGTTTTTATGGATTAGAATCGACGGGCTTTGTAAATCACACGCGGGTATTATTGATGACCTGCATATATCAGGGGACTGCCCAGTGGCGCGGATAAATAAAATCTCGATCACGCTCTGTGCTTTACTGTTTACATCACTCACTTTCACGCCAGTGGCAAACGCCTCTCAGCAGGCGCGGCATTCTGCTGTACAAAAAAACCATCTGGTGAAAACCACAGAACGTAAGAAAAAAACCACCGCTAAGAACGACAAGAAAAAAACACCGGCTAACACGAAACAAACCGCTTCCAGCAAGACGAAAACCACCTCTTCCCGCACTGCCCGCACCGCCAAAAGTAAAGCTTCACAGACCGCCGCTAACCTCGTTACTGAAAAGTGCAACACGCGTAAAGGCCACAAAGCGAAATGTACAAAGGTCACGAAATTAGCAGAAGTGCATAAAGTGCGTGTTCAGAAAGCGCAAAAAACCGCAATGAACAAACTGATGGGTCAAATTGGCAAACCTTATCGCTGGGGTGGCACGTCGCCCCGTACCGGTTTTGACTGTAGCGGCCTCGTCTATTACGCCTATAAAGATCTGGTCAAGTTCCGTATACCCCGTACCGCCAATGAGATGTACCACCTGCGCGATGCCTCCCCGGTTAACCGTGGTGAGCTGGAAAACGGCGATCTGGTGTTCTTCCGCACTCAGGGCCGCGGCACCGCTGACCACGTCGGCGTTTATGTTGGCAACGGCAAATTCATCCAGTCGCCGCGTAGCGGCCAGGATATTCAGATCACCTCGCTCAGTGAAGACTACTGGGTTCGCCACTACGTCGGCGCCCGTCGCGTCATGACGCCGAAAACCATTCGCTAACCCCTGCCCTGCCACATCCGTGGCAGGGTAAGTTCCTCTTTTGCATAGCCTTTCAATTTGCTATCCTGTCCCTGTTGTCTGTGTGGTTATTGACAACGCAAAATACAATAAGGAGAGAAGCAATGTCGTTCGAATTACCTGCACTACCGTATGCAAAAGACGCCCTGGCACCGCACATTTCTGCGGAAACCCTGGAATATCACTACGGCAAACATCACCAGACGTACGTCACCAACCTGAACAATCTGATCAAGGGCACCGATTACGAAGGCAAAACGCTGGAAGAGATTGTCCGCAGCTCAGAGGGCGGCGTATTTAACAACGCGGCCCAGGTGTGGAACCACACCTTCTACTGGCATTGCCTGGCGCCGAATGCGGGTGGCGAACCGGCTGGTGAACTGGCTGCCGCCATTAACGCCGCTTTCGGCAGCTTTGCAGATTTCAAAGCAAAGTTCACCGATGCCGCCATCAAGAACTTCGGCTCTGGCTGGACGTGGCTGGTCAAAGAGGCTGATGGCAAACTGGCTATCGTTTCCACCTCTAACGCGGGTACTCCGCTGACCACCAGCGCTAAACCGCTGATGACCGTGGATGTCTGGGAACACGCTTACTACATTGATTACCGTAACGCGCGCCCGAACTACCTGGAGCACTTCTGGGCACTGGTTAACTGGGAGTTTGTGGCGAAGAACTTCGCCGCGTAAGCAAGACGCAGAAGGGGCTCCCCTTCTGCGTTTTTTATTTACTCTGCAGCGCAGGCTGCTTCTGGCTGTTTACGACCCGACATCATCACCAGCAGCAGGCCGAGCGCGGCAATAATCGCCCCCATCACCGGCACAAAGCTGTAGCCCAGACCACCCGAAATCACCGCCCCTCCTGCTGCCGCCCCCAGCGCATTGCCCAGGTTGAAGGCACCAATATTGACTGAGGATGAAAGGCCCGGCGCTTCATGGGCGACGCGCATCACGCGCATCTGCAGCGGTGGTACCACGGCAAAGGTGGCAGCGCCCCAGACGACCATCGCAACGGCCGCCCCAAACTCATTACGTGCCAGCCACGGAATAGCAATCATGATGACGATCAGCAGGGTTAAGAAGCCCTTCAGCGTCCCGCTCACGGAACGGTCGGCAAATTTACCACCCAGATAGTTGCCAATTGAGAAGCCCACGCCAATCAGCACCAGCATTGCGGTAATAAAGAGTGGCGTCGCGTGGGTGATGTCATGCAGCACCGGTGAAATATAGGTGTAGAGGGTAAACATCGCGCCTGCCCCCAGCACGGTGGTCAACAGTGCGGAAAGCACCTGCGGGCGCATCAGCACCGACAGCTCCCTGCGCACGTCAGGACGTTCACCGGCACTGCCTTTTGGCAGAGAGAAGAATAACGCCACCATCGCGACCACGCCCAGCCCGGCCGTCGCCAGGAACGACATTCGCCAGCCAATCACTTCACCCAGCCAGGTAGCCGCAGGAACGCCGCCAATGTTGGCAATCGTTAGCCCCATAAACATGGTGGCTACGGCGCTCGCCTGCTTATGTTTTGGCACCACGCTTGCCGCTACAACTGAGCCCAGCCCAAAGAAGGCGCCGTGGTTAAGGCTGGTCAGAATGCGTGACAGCATCAGGGTGGTGTAGTCCGGCGAAATGGCGGAAAGCACGTTACCGAGGGTAAAGATCGCCATCAGGAAAATCAGCGCATTGCGACGTGCGCGGTGTGAAAGCAGCAGCGTCATCAGCGGGGCGCCTACCATCACGCCGATGGCGTAGGCACTGATTAACATGCCTGCCGCAGGGATCGAGACGTCCACGCCGCGGGCGATAACAGGCAGTAACCCCATCGGGGAGAATTCAGTGGTGCCAATCCCAAAAGCGCCAATCGCCAGGGCCAGCAGGGGAAAATTGATTTTCATGCGTCAACTCCGGATGCCGTGTCATATGGTGACACAGAACAAAGAAGCGCAAAGCATGACATCAATCACAAAAAATGAGAAGTTAACAAAATGGCAAAAGATTTTTGCCGTAGATGTAACAATCAGGCGCAGCCGCAGGGAGCGTGCGCTCCCTGCGCGTAAATCAGTGCAGCGCCGCCGTCAGGCCTGCGGCAACAATCAGCGCCAGCACAATAAGGGTGGTGAACAGCGAAAACTTCAGATCGGCACTCATCAATTTTTCTCCTTTTAATCCCCCCACGAAAAGTGAGCCTGCTCATTTTTGCACAGTTTACGTCAAAAATCTTCCTGGATTTAAACTGATAACCACTTTACCTCTTCCCCTTTTCATCAAGATAGGACAAAATTCCACGCTAAATTTATTAGCGTACCGGCCATTGACCCCCTCCTGACGTCCCGTGTCGTTTTCCCGGCGTGCCGCAATTCAAAATTGCGTGATAAGGGTGAGAGAAGGCAAACGTTTACCTTCAAGTTTTTCAGGAGCTTAGGATATGGTCTGGAGTGACATTTAATGGCAACAATTAAAGACGTAGCAAAACGCGCAAACGTTTCCACTACAACCGTATCACATGTAATTAACAAAACCCGCTTTGTGGCGGAAGAGACGCGTAACGCCGTCTGGGCGGCAATCAAAGAGCTGCACTACTCGCCAAGTGCGGTTGCGCGTAGCCTCAAGGTGAATCACACCAAGTCCATTGGCTTGCTGGCCACCAGCAGTGAAGCGGCCTATTTTGCCGAGATCATCGAGGCGGTAGAAAAAAACTGCTTCCAGAAAGGCTATACCCTGATTCTGGGCAACGCATGGAACAGCATTGAAAAACAGCGCGCCTACCTGTCGATGATGGCGCAAAAGCGCGTGGATGGCCTGCTGGTAATGTGTTCCGAATACCCGGAATCCGTGCTGTCGATGCTGGAAGAGTATCGCCATATTCCCATGGTGGTGATGGACTGGGGTGAAGCGCGAGCGGATTTCACCGATTCCGTCATCGATAACGCCTTTGAAGGCGGCTATATGGCCGGTCGTTACCTGATCGAGCGTGGTCACCGTGAGATTGGCGTGATCCCGGGCCCTCTGGAGCGCAATACCGGCGCGGGCCGTCTGGCCGGTTTTATGAAAGCGATGGAAGAAGCGCTGATCACCGTACCGGAAAACTGGATCGTACAGGGAGACTTTGAGCCGGAATCAGGCTACCGCGCGATGCAGCAGATTGTCTCCCAGCAGCACCGCCCTACCGCTGTTTTCTGCGGGGGTGACATCATGGCGATGGGCGCGCTTTGCGCGGCCGATGAACTGGGTCTGCGCGTACCGCAGGATATTTCGGTGATCGGGTATGACAACGTGCGTAACGCGCGCTTCTTTACCCCTGCGCTGACCACCATTCACCAGCCGAAAGATTCACTGGGTGAAACGGCTTTCAATATGCTGTTGGACAGGATCGTCAACAAGCGCGAAGAGTCGCAGTCCATTGAAGTTCATCCGCGTCTTATCGAACGCCGTTCCGTTGCGGATGGTCCGTTCCGCGACTACCGTCGTTAATTTTGTACGGGGCCAGCTATGCTGGCTCCCGTAACCATTCCCGGTTTAGCGTTTCGCTGTCTCCCAGATAATCCAGCAGCCAGGCCATGGCGGGCGAGACGTCATTTTGTTGCCAGGTGAGGCAGCAGGCCGCATCCGGGAAGGGATTCTCCAGCGTCAGTTCTACCCATTCTCCGGTATCGATTCTGGGGCGCGCAAAATGAGCGGGCACCATCGCGACGCACAGCCCGGCACTGAGGCACGTTGCTGACGATTCCCAGTCAGGTGCCACCACGCGCCGCTGGTTATCCAGCAGCCAGGTGATGCGCTTGGGTAATGAACGGGAGGTATCCTCCAGCACCAGCGATGGCCAGTTGCGCAGCGTATCGTCGCTCAGCCGCCCTTCCAGCGCCGCCAGGGGGTGATTGCTGGCCACCACGCATTTCCAGCTCAACATCCCCATATCACGGAAGGCATAACGCCCCCCGACCGGGATCGCCTGTGTGGCCCCAATCGCCATCTCCACCCTGCCGTCCGCCAGCGCATCCCAGACGCCGTTGAATACCTCCTGTGAGACCCGCAGTTCGACATCGGAAAAATGTCGATAGAAATCCACGATCATTTGCCGGGTGCGTTCCGGCTTAACGATATTGTCCACCGCAATGGAAAGATGACCTCGCCAGCCGTTTGCGATCTGCTGGCACTGTTCGCGGGTGATCTGCATTTTTTTGATAACAGAACGCCCTTCCTTCAAAAACCACGCCCCTGCAGGCGTTAATTCCACATCGCGATGGCGCCGTTCAAACAGTGGAACCGCCAGCCACTCCTCAAGCTGACGCACCGTGTAGCTGATAGCCGACGGGACGCGGTGCAACTCCTGCGCCGCACTGCTAAAGCTGCCGTTACGCGCGACAGCATCGACAACTTCAAGAGAATAATCTGACCACATTTTCTGCCTGCAAAAAATTTGAATGCACCCGCCAAATATTAGCGTTTCACAAGCGGCTTTGCACTACATACACTCAGCGCCAACGTACACCTGCCTCCTTCAGGAGAAGAAAATAATGCAACCCAGGAAAGGTTTTTTAGTCTGGCTTGGCGGCTTAAGCGTGCTGGGCTTTTTGGCCACCGATATGTACCTGCCGGCTTTCGCCGCGATGCAGGAAGATTTGCAAACCCCTGCCGCGGCCATCAGTGCCAGCCTGAGTTTGTTCCTCGCCGGTTTTGCTTTCGCACAGCTGCTCTGGGGACCGCTCTCGGATCGCTTTGGTCGTAAACCGGTATTACTGCTGGGCCTGGCGATTTTTGCCGTGGGCTGTCTGGGGATGATCTGGGTCCGCGATGCCACCTGGCTGCTGGTGCTGCGCTTTATTCAGGCTGTGGGCGTCTGTGCCGCGGCCGTGACCTGGCAGGCGCTGGTCACCGACTACTATCCGGCTAACCGCACAAACCGTATTTTCGCCACTATTATGCCGCTGGTGGGTCTCTCACCTGCCCTCGCGCCGCTGCTGGGCAGCTGGATCCTTGCGCACTTTGACTGGCAGGCCATTTTTGCCACGCTGTTTGCCATCACGCTGGTACTGATGTTGCCGGCGTTCGCCCTCAAGCCTGCGCACAAAAAAGACGTGCATACTGACGCAAAGCCGATCACCTTCACCACCCTGCTGAGCGCCAAAGCGTATCGCGGTAATGTCCTGATCTATGCCGCCTGCTCGGCCAGCTTCTTCGCGTGGCTCACCGGGTCACCGTTTATTCTGCACGATATGGGCTACAGCCCGGCGGCTATCGGGCTGAGCTATGTTCCGCAAACCATCGCGTTCCTGATGGGCGGGTACGGCTGCCGCGCAGCGCTGCAGAAATGGGAAGGTCAGCAGATGCTGCCATGGCTGCTGGTGCTGTATGCGTTGAGCGTCATCGGCACATGGGCCGTTGGGTTTATTCCGGGTGCGGGCCTGGCAGAAATTTTGATTCCTTTCTGTGTCATGGCCGTCGCAAACGGGGCGATCTACCCGATTGTGGTGGCGCAGGCGCTCCGTCCCTTCCCACAAGCGACCGGTCGCGCCGCCGCGCTGCAGAACACCCTGCAGCTGGGGCTGTGCTTCCTGGCAAGCCTGGTGGTCTCTGCGCTGATTGCCACGCCGCTGCTGACGACCACCAGCGTGATGCTGGTAACCGTTGCGCTGGCGGTGATGGGCTATCGCATGCAGGCCTCCGCCCAGCGTGAGCAGGATAACGGCGCTGGAGTGGAAACCTCACATGCCTGATTGCGCCGGATATCATGTTAATTTTCAGTAATTAGGTTGCTAACAATTTTCTGTTGAATCACCAAATTTTGAGGCCTATACTAAATTTGGTTCGATAAATACGATAATTATTATGCGTTAACGGGAGCCGGAGTGCTCCCGTTTTACCATGGAAGGCATTTCGGCAAGGGTTATCTCCCTTCCTCTGTTCTACGTCGGATACTAGCCTCGCGGTATTTACCGTGAGATTTCTCACAAACCAAAAAAAGCGTCTACGCTGTTTGAAGGTTCTGATCACATCAGGGTGATGGAGAAGCTATGAGTTCATCGTGTATAGAAGAAGTCAGCGTTCCGGACGACAACTGGTCCCGGATCGTCAGTGAACTGTTGGGTCGTGCAGGCATCACTATTAACGGATCTTCGCCATCCGATCCCCAGGTCAAACATCCCGACTTTTTTAAACGCGTATTGCGCGAGGGATCGTTAGGGCTGGGAGAAAGCTATATGGACGGCTGGTGGGAGTGTGAACGGCTGGATATCTTTTTCGCCAGCGTGTTGCGCGCCGGTCTGGAAAATCAACTTCCCCGCAATCTCAAAGACACTCTGCGTGTTGCCTCTGCCCGACTGTTTAATCTGCAAAGTAAAAAACGCGCATGGATCGTCGGCAAAGAGCATTACGATCTGGGCAACGATCTGTTCAGCCGTATGCTGGACCCTTTCATGCAATACTCCTGCGCCTACTGGAAAGAGGCAACGACGCTTGAAGAGGCTCAGCAGGCCAAGCTGCGTCTGATCAGCGAGAAGCTTCAGTTACAGCCCGGTATGCGTGTACTGGATATCGGCTGCGGCTGGGGTGGGCTGGCCTGGTTTATGGCGAAGCACTATGGCGTCAGCGTGGTGGGCGTGACGATTTCGGCCGAGCAGCAAAAAATGGCCCGGGAACGCTGTCAGGGTCTCGATGTGGATATCCGCCTGCAGGATTACCGTGACCTGAACGAACAATTTGACCGGATCGTCTCCGTGGGCATGTTCGAGCACGTAGGACCGAAAAACTACGACACCTACTTTGAGGTGGTGGACCGTAATTTACGACCGGACGGACTCTTCCTGCTGCATACCATCGGCTCTAAGCGGACCGACAATAACGTCGACCCGTGGATCAACAAGTACATCTTTCCGAATGGCTGTTTACCCTCCGTTCGCCAGATTGCCAACGCCAGTGAATCCCATTTCGTGATGGAAGACTGGCACAACTTTGGCGCGGATTACGACACCACGTTGATGGCGTGGCATGAACGTTTCCAGCAAGCGTGGCCGGAGATTGCGGACAACTATTCTGAACGATTCAAACGGATGTTTAGCTATTATCTGAATGCCTGCGCGGGCGCGTTTCGCGCACGGGATATTCAGCTCTGGCAGGTTGTTTTCAGCCGTGGCATTGAACACGGATTACGTGTCGCACGCTAAAAAAATAACCCCGGACAGCCGGGGTTATTTTTTATTCTTCTTCTGCCGCCTTTATTATTGCGGCTTCTTTTGCCGCCAGTACACGCTCAACCGTATCGACCACCGCCTGGGTTTGCGGATCGATTTCAATATTCACGCGCTGTCCCAGCTTTTTCGCCCCCAGCGTGGTGCGCTGCAGCGTTTCAGGAATTAAATGCACGCAAAAACGCGTTGGCGTCACTTCCCCCACCGTCAGACTAATCCCATCAATGCCAATAAATCCTTTATAGAGGATGTATTTCATTAATGACGGATCCTGCATTTTAAACCAGATTTGACGGTTATTTTCCGAGGTCACGATTTTCGCCACTTCAGCGGTGGTCATGATGTGTCCCGACATCAGATGGCCGCCAATCTCATCGCTGAACTTCGCCGCCCGCTCAACGTTGACGGTATCTCCCACCACCAGTTCGCCCAGGTTGGTGATGCGCAGCGTCTCTTTCATTAAATCAAAGCTAATCTGGTTGCCGTTAATTTCGGTAACGGTCAGACAACAGCCGTTATGGGCAATCGAGGCGCCGGTTTCGATGCCCTCAAGCATATATTCCGGCAGCTCAACAACATGAGTACGGAAATTCGGTTTTTCATCAATGGACACCACTTTGGCGATGCCCTGCACAATACCAGTAAACATGCTTACAACTCCTGTTTTTTCCGGACGGTGGTGACACCGTTTTAATCCCACCACAATAACAGTTGGAAAAACAGGTTGCCAGCGGAGCGCATTTTCTGGCGATTTTTTCACTAGATAAATAGCTAAAGCCCGCTACAATAGCTGGCACCCCCCTGCATTTTCTTCTTGCTGCCCGTTTCGGCGGCTTTTTTAGTCTCTCAAATAACTACAAAATAAAGGTGTTCACGTGCAGAAGTACATGAATGAAGCGCGCCAGTTATTGGCACTGGCTATACCAGTGATCATCGCGCAAGTGGCCCAGACCGCAATGGGATTTGTGGATACGGTAATGGCAGGTGGCTACAGCGCCACCGATATGGCGGCCGTTGCCATCGGCACGTCAATCTGGCTCCCGGCCATCCTGTTCGGCCACGGTCTGCTGCTCGCACTCACGCCGGTTATCGCTCAGCTCAATGGCTCGGGCCGTCGCGAACGCATTGCACATCAGGTCCGCCAGGGCTTCTGGCTGGCAGGGTTTGTCTCGGTGCTGATTATGGTCGTGCTCTGGAACGCGGGCCATATCATCCGCGCGATGCATAACATTGACCCGGCACTGGCTGATAAAGCCGTAGGCTATCTGCGCGCCCTGCTCTGGGGCACGCCAGGCTACCTCTTTTTCCAGGTAGCGCGTAACCAGTGTGAAGGTCTGGCGAAAACCAAACCCGGCATGGTGATGGGCTTTATTGGGTTGCTGGTCAATATTCCGGTTAACTATGTCTTTATTTATGGTCATTTCGGGATGCCGGAGTTGGGCGGCGTTGGCTGCGGCGTGGCAACAGCTGCCGTTTACTGGGTGATGTTCTTGTCGATGCTCACCTTTGTAAAACGCGCCCGCTCAATGCGCGATATTCGTAACGAGAACCGGTTTAGCACCCCAGACTGGGGCATCATGACGCGTCTGGTGCAGTTAGGGTTACCGATTGCCCTGGCACTGTTCTTTGAGGTTACCCTGTTTGCCGTGGTCGCCCTGCTGGTCTCCCCGCTGGGCATCGTGAACGTGGCCGGGCACCAGATTGCGCTGAACTTCAGTTCCCTGATGTTCGTTCTGCCGATGTCGCTGGCGGCAGCCGTGACGATCCGCGTGGGCTTCCGGCTGGGTCAGGGCTCGACGCTGGATGCGCAAACGGCCGCGCGCACCGGGCTTGGTGTCGGTATCTGCATGGCGATCTGTACGGCGCTCTTCACCGTTGCACTGCGGGAGCAGATTGCCCTGCTCTATAACGACAATCCGGAAGTGGTCGCTCTGGCATCACACCTGATGCTGCTGGCGGCGATATACCAGATCTCTGACTCCATCCAGGTGATTGGCAGCGGCGTGCTGCGTGGGTATAAAGACACGCGTTCGATCTTCTTTATCACCTTCATCGCCTACTGGGTGTTAGGTCTGCCATGTGGATATATCCTGGCCCTGACCGATCTGGTTGTGGAACGTATGGGGCCTGCAGGGTTCTGGATGGGCTTTATCATCGGCCTGACGTCGGCGGCTGTCATGATGATGATGCGGATGCGCTTCCTGCAGCGCCAGCCATCCACCATCATTTTGCAACGCGCTGCACGTTAAATACGCAGTAGCCGCCTGCTGGCGGCTACTTTCTCTTCACTTTGCGCGGTAATGAAGCAATCGCGTGAAATCAGAGAGAAAAATGCATTTTCCCTCTTGCCTCATTGGTGCTGTGCCGCTAATATTCGTCCCCGTTGTCACCGACAACACGTTGCGTTCATAGCTCAGTTGGTTAGAGCACCACCTTGACATGGTGGGGGTCGTTGGTTCGAGTCCAATTGAACGCACCATTCTGCGTCCGTAGCTCAGTTGGTTAGAGCACCACCTTGACATGGTGGGGGTCGGTGGTTCGAGTCCACTCGGACGCACCATTTCAGTCCTGAAATGGTGCAAATCCTCTTCTGATACCCTGAATTTTCCTAATCCCTTATTTTCATCACTGTTCTCCTGCTACGCTTTTCTTATGGAAAAAAGAGGAAAACCGTCGATGAAAAAAATCGCCATTATCGGTTCCGGCCCTACAGGGATTTATACCTTTTACGCACTTCTTAAAAACCCGCAGCCGCTTTCGGTCTCGGTCTTTGAACAGGCTGATGAAGCGGGCGTAGGGATGCCCTATAACGACGACGATAACTCGCGTCTGATGCTGGCAAACATCGCGAGCATTGAGATCCCCCCACTGTTTATGACCTACCTCGACTGGCTTAAGGAGCAGCGCGACGACCATCTGGCGCGCTTTAAGGTGGATAAAGCCCGGTTGCATGACCGGCAGTTTCTGCCGCGGATCCTGCTGGGGGAGTACTTTCGCGACAGCTTTCGAACAATCGTTAATGAGGCTACAAAACTGGGGTTCCAGGTGGATATCCATGAATCTTCCCAGGTGACCGACGTTATTCCCTCGACGACTGGCGTCACGCTTTGCGTTAACGATAAGGCGTTTCCCGAACGCTTCGATCTCGCGGTGATCGCCACCGGTCACGTCTGGCCGGACGAGGACGAGGCCACGCGCGCATTCTTCCCAAGTCCGTGGTCCGGTCTGATGGACGCCAGCATTCCACCGTGCCGCGTCGGCATCATGGGAACATCGTTAAGCGGCCTTGATGCGGCCATGGCGGTGGTGATGCAGCATGGCGCGTTTCGCGACGATAAATTCGTGCTGGATCAAGGCAGTGAAGCATTAAACATCGTCCTGATGTCCCGGACGGGCATTCTGCCGGAAGCAGATTTTTACTGCCCTATTCCTTACGAGCCGCTGTCGGTATTGACCGAATTCAGGGTTGAAACCGAGATCGGCAAAGGGCCGGATGGCCTGCTTGACCGCATCTTTGCGCTGATGGTCAACGAGCTGGAGCTCGCCGATCCGGCGTGGTGCGAGAAAATGTCGCTGCATAAGCTAGATGCGGACAGCATTCGTGATGCCTGGTTTGAGGATCGAAAACGGCACGACCCCTTTACCTGGGCGGAAGAGAATCTCAACGAGGTTGAGCGCAACAAACGTGAACGGCGCACCGTGGCCTGGCGCTATACCGTCCTTCGGCTGCATGAGGTGGTTCAGGAGATTGTCCCCCACCTTAATGAGCAGGACACTCAGCGCTTCAAAGCGGGGCTGGCCCGGGTGTTTATCGACAACTATGCCGCCATCCCTCCGCAGTCTATTCGCCGGCTGCTTGCGCTGCGCGAGGCGGGCATCATTAGCGTGGCAGCGCTCGGCGACGACTACACCCTTGACGCAGGCAGCGACCAGACGGTGATCACCACACAAGAGCGCGTGTATCGTTTCGACGTGTTTATTGACGCACGCGGACAAAAGCCGCTTAAAACGAAAGACCTGCCCTTCCCGACGCTGCGCAAACAGCTGCAGGCAACGGGCGATGAGATACCCGATATTGGCGAAGATTACACCCTGAAAGCGCCTGACTCGGTGCGCGGGAAAATCGCTTTCGGCGCGATACCGTGGCTAATGCACGATCATCCCTTCGTTCAGGGACTGGCAGAGTGTGCTGAGATTGCGGAGGCGATGGCGAAAGCGGCAGAGAAGCCCGCGTCAGGATTGCGGCGGAGATTACCGTACTGTGAGAGCTGACAGGGCATCCTTGCCCTGCTGTGGATGATTACTCGAAGAAGACTTCTGGGTTTTCAGACAGCGAAACGAAGGTTTTCGTCCCTTTATCCAGGGCAAGAATTTCGCCGCTTTCAATGTCGTACACCCAGCCGTGCAGACGGATGGAGTTATTACGCAGGCCCACCGCAACGGACGGATGGGTCTTAATGTTGCTCAGCTGCGCAAACACGTTCTCCTGCACCATCGCGTTAACTTTATCGATCGGCTTATCCCAGGTTTTCTTCTCAACCACCGCTTTTGCCGCGTCGGAATAGCGCAGCCAGTGTGACACCGCTGGCATCGGCTCCAGGTTTGCGTTATCGGCGATCGCCTTCATCGCGCCACAGTTAGAGTGACCACAAATGACGATATCCGTGACGCCCAGCGCCACAACCGCGTATTCGATGGTTGCAGACACACCGCCAGGCTCGGGGCCAAACGGTGGCACAATATTGCCAGCATTACGAATGACAAAGAGTTGTCCCGGCTCTTGCTGGGTGACCAGTTCTGGGACCAGACGGCTGTCGGAGCATGAGATGAACAGCGCTTTGGGATTCTGGCTGGACGCTAAACTGCGGAAGAGTTCTTTACGTTGCGGGAAAATCTCTTTTTGAAAGCTGAGAAAACCTTCAATGATATGTTGCATAGCAATGTCTCTTTTATCTGTTTTAGTTTAGGTATGATCGCGATCACACTCGTAAAGTGTACCCATCGTGGTTTACTTCAGACAAGCAATATATTTCTGGCCCGACCGCTGCACAATGGCGTCCGCGCGGGCCAGGATGTTCTGCCCCTCGAAGGCGCCATACAGGCGTGCAAATTTTTTGCCTTCGAGATGATTCACGACTGACTCTACGGTACGGGCCGGCAGCGGGAGATAGTTAGGATAGCTCCACATAAACGAGACGGCGTCTTTACCCGGCGTGACCTGCAGGATGTCCCCCACCAGCAGCACCCCGTCCCCCTCCTGCCAGTGCAGCACCGTGCCCCCCGCAAAATGCCCGCCCAGACGCAGCAGGGTGACAGACGGGAAAATCTCCAGCGCATCGCCTTCCCAGAAATGAATGGCCGGGCTGCCACGCATGACCCACTCTCTGTCGCTGGCGTGCAGATACAACGGCGCATCAAACGCCGCAGCCCACTCCTGCATGGTGGTGTAATAGTGCGGATGTGAAATCGCCATCGCGCTGATGCCGCCAAGCGCGGTGATGAGCGTTCGGGTGGCGGAGTCGAGGTTGGCAATGCAGTCCCAGAGGATATTACCGTGAGGCGTTCGCAGGAGCAGGGCTCGCTGGTTGATAGCAAAGGCGGGGACCGTTTTGATGCCGAACAACCGCGGCTCCAGCTGCTGCCATTTGTTGGTATGCGTGGCGGTTACGGTGTCGAAATCGATCCATGCCTGGCCCGCAGCAGGCACGTACTGGCGTTCATCCTCGCAAATCAGGCATCTTTCCGGCTGTGTATCATAGGCGGTTCCGCAGGTTTTACAAAGTGTAATCATGTGCGCTCCTCAGCGATAAAGCACTGAGTATGGCAGGGATTATCGTTATGTGCTGCGAGGTACATTGCTGGCGTTTTTTGCCCTATACTCTGCCAGTATCAAAAACTGAACATAGCAGGTGCCACATGGAAATTGATCTCGATAACTTAGTTTTTAACGGTCTGGATGAAGCCGAAGAGCGTAATGCGGAACGTCTGGACGACGCAGATAAAAAAGCGCAGGCGATTGTCGCCGACGACGACTGCGGCGACGCCTGCAAGATCTAAGTAAAAAGCACCGGCAAGCCGGTGCTTTTTTTATGACTTTTTCAGCCCGTCAATGGCTGCCTGCGCGCAGGCTTCATCAAGATGACCGCCCGGCGCACCGCCGATACCAATCGCCCCGATCACCTCATCGCCCTCTTTCACCGGCAGGCCACCCGCCAGCAGCAGGAAGCCCGGAATATCACGCATGTTTTGCGCACCCGCGTTGCTCTGCGCCGCTTCCATCACCTTGCCGGACGCATTCTTTGCGCTGAGCGCCGTCCAGGCTTTCATTTCGCTGGCTTTTACCGTATGTGGACCGGCATTGTCCGTGCGCTGTACCGCTTTCACGACGCCCGCGCGGTCAACCACGGTAACGGTCACCTGGTAATTTTTTTCCGTACAGGCCTGAATGGCGGACGTTGCCAACGCATTAGCCTGCGCCAGTGAGAGATTCTTCTGGTTTAAGGTTTCGGCCTGCGCCGCCAGACTTACGCTACCAGCCACCAGTGCCGCAGCCATCATCATTTTTTTCATCGCACTTCCTCGCGTGTTAAGAGACACCCAAAGGTTACCCAGCCGCACGATGAAACGGTATTCGGTTGATTACGCACTCATCCTGGTAGTTATACGGATTGCAATTTATCGTATTCGCGTATTGCCTGAACCAGACTGCTGACGCCAAGCTTGGTAAACGCCGCCGCGCGGTGCGCTTCTACCGTACGCGGTGAGAGGTTCAGCCGGGCGGCCACCTCTTTGTTGCTGAGCCCTTTCATCAACTCCCCCAGCACTTCATGTTCCCGCGCGGTCAACTGCGCGAAACGCGTCGCGATCCGGGTGGTTTCCTGCCAGTCGGCAAAGCGGCGGTGACTCTCCTCAAAGGCCAGGCCCACGGTTTCGATAAGCTTGTCGGCATCCAGCGGCTTGGTGAAAAACTCAAACACGCCGTTACGGAATGCCCGACGGCAGGCGTCAACGGTACCGTGGCCGGTCATGATAATCACCGGCAGCAGAGGCCAGGGCCATGTGCCCTCCTCAAGCCAGGTGAGACCGCCTTTACCGGGCATCCGCATATCCAGCAGCATACAGCCCACCAGCGCTTTCTCCCGTGCATGGGCAGCGGTAAACGCATCGACGCTTTCATATGCCCTGACCGGCCAACCCATGCCTGAAAGTAAAAACGTCATCGACTCCCTGATGGATTCATCGTCATCAATCAGCCAGATTGTATTATCCATCCATAGCCTCCTTTCCGTGCGCCAGTTGTAGTCGGATCTGCGCCCCGCCCTGCGGCGCATTACCCAGCGTAATCGATCCATTCATACGCGTCATCAATGATTCCGTCAGGGTCATCCCCAGCCCCATGCCCGCTTCTCTGCCGCTGTAAAACGGCATGAAGGCATGTTGTAACGCCTCCGGACTAAAGCCCGGGCCGCCGTCAGTCACGGTAATCACAACGCCATGCTCGTTTTTCTGACTTTCAAGCTTTACCCAACCGGCTACCGATGCCTGCTGGGCCTGAATCGCATTGCTGAGCAAATTATGCAGGACCTGCTCAAGCCAGAGACGGTCTGCCAGCACCGTCGTGGCTCCGGGGGCAAACGCATGCGTGACCATGATATGTTCGGCCCTGCGCTCATGCTCAAGCAAATTCACCACCTGCTGCCAGCACTGCGCCAGGTCGGTTTCCCGCAGGGTGACTTTCTCCTGCACCACGTGCTCGCGAAAACGCGTCAGCAAGGCGCTAATACGCTGCATTTGCGTCAGCGCCGCCGCCAGCGCCTGCGACACCGCTGGCCCGTTTTCCTGCTGCAGCTGACGCTGCGCTCCCTGGATCCACGTCTGCGCAGCGGTTAACGGCTGGTTAATCTCATGGACAATACCTGCGGTGATCTCCCCCAGGGTATTGAGCCTGGCGTGCTGGTAGTAGAGCGCCCTTTGCTCGGCCTCTTTGCGCGCTTTGCGCTGCCAGAGCACCACGCTCGCCAGCGCAATCACTATCCCCCACCCGATAAACAGGATGGGGTACAGCACCCCATTGACGCCGAGCCAGTCCGGGCGGGAATCGGCCTCCAGCGTAAAAGGTTGAGTATGCTGCGGGAAGGTGCGCTGCCAGTGCCAGAAGGCGTCAGACGTCGGTTCGTCGCCGTTTGGCATAAAACGGATCCCGAGATGCGTAAAGGGATGATGGGCATTCAGAATCGGCCCGAGATCCACCCGCACGCGGATCTGACGCCAGGGATTGTAAAGCCAGTACTGCATCTCGTGGGCAGGTTCAACCCGTGGCGCATCAAGGGCGCGTCCGGAGGTCTTTTCCAGGGCAAGCAGTTGGGGGAATTTTCTGCGCAGGGCGGCAATATCTTCATCGCCGTTCAGAAGCGGCAATACGGATTCATTTTGCGTCAGTACCGCGCTTAATTCCGCGAAGAGAGCCGCGAACTCGCGATCGCGCTCCCAGAACTGGCGGCGGATCTGTTCGGCATAGAGCAGGATGCCGCTGATGAGGCAGACTATCGTCCAGACAATAATACTGCGCTTGAAAAAAGGGTTCTTCATTCCGTTAACTGAGCAGACTTAACCATCTGTCAACATTAACAGTTATCCGTTATCAGAACAAAATCAGGCACAGCTCATTCCAGTACATTTCGCGCGTGCGGCGCAGTTCAGCGTGACGTTTTATCATGGAACCACTCCGGATCAATGTTAGCGACGTCCACGCCATACAGGCTGGCGACAGGCAGTATCGACTCAAGAACACGTTGCGCGCTGTTCTCCGCATTCACTGGTCGGGTCGCAAAAAACCGCCGTAACGTGCTTATCCACTTTTTCATCGTCAATCCCCTCTCGCTTAACCTGTCCTCAGTTAAAACCCAAACTGCGTGCAGGGGAAATATCAAAATCCACTGTCGATGTGCAGGATCTGCAAATAGCGCCCCGTGCTTTTCACGCTTCATTAACACACTGTTCACTAATGCTTTTTTGCTAAAAGCAAAGAACGATTTCTTATTTGGCGATAGCTTTCGCTTATGGGAGCGTAGCGAGGGAAAACAAAAACAACGGGATGACGTATGACTATGGCAGCAAACATGAAAGGGTTTACAAAACGGACACTGGTTCTGGGATTGCTGGCGGCCGGGAGCTTGCTTTCAGTGCAGGCGCAGGCCGATCAGCTGGCGGATATAAAGGCCGCAGGCGTGGTAAAAGTGGCCACGTTTGACGCCAACCCGCCGTTTGGCTCGATTGATGCCAAAACGCACGAGATCGTGGGTTACGACGTGGACTTCGCCAGAGCGCTGGCAAAATCACTCGGCGTGAAGCTGGAACTGGTAGCCACCAACCCGGCAAACCGCATTCCCCTGCTTCAGTCCGGTAAAGCCGATTTAATTGTCGCGGATATCACCATCACCCCGGAACGTGCGCAGGTGATCGATTTCTCAACACCCTATTTTGTCACCGGGCAACAGTTCCTGGTCCCGGCCAAATCCGCCGATAAGCTGGATGCGTATAGCCATGCACGCATTGGTGCGGTAAAAGGCACCACCGGCGAGCAGGCGCTGCACCAGCGTTTCCCGCAGTCCCGCGTGCTCTCCTATGACGATATTCCGCTGGCGTTGACGGCACTGCGCAACGGCAACGTACAGGCGATTACCCAGGACAGCACCATTCTGGCCGGCCTGCTGGCGCAGGCGCCGGACAAAGCGAACTTCAAAATTCTGCCTGACCTGCTCAGCAAAGAAGAGATTGGCGTTGGGGTGAAGAAAGGTGAAACGGCGCTGCTGAAAGCAGTTAACGATGAGCTGGTCAATCTTGAAAAAACTGGCCAGGCGGCAAAAATCTATGATGTCTGGTTTGGTCCCGACACTCCAGCTCCACAGCCTCGCGCCTTTAAAATAGAAGCTAAGTAATATGCTCTCAGGTTTATTTTCACACTCCGCGGCCGGTGCCGCGGATTTTTCACATCTGGAACAGGCCAGCGTCGAGTTTCGCCACGTGGACAAACGCTACGGTGACCATCAGGTTCTGAACGACATTAATCTCACCATCACGCCCGGTGAAGTGGTCGCCATCCTCGGCCCTTCGGGCTCCGGCAAATCCACTCTGATTCGGCTTATCAACCAGCTTGAAACCCTGAGCGGCGGGGAGATTCTGGTCGACAACAAGCCGACCGCCACGCTTTCCGGTACCGGGCTGCGTCAGCTACGAAGCCGCGTGGGGTTTGTGTTCCAGCAGTTCAATCTTTATGCCCACCTCACCGCCAGCCAGAACATCACGCTCGCGCTGGAGCACGTCCACGGCTGGAAGCCGCAACCGGCCCAGGAGCGCGCGCTGGCTCTGCTGGAGAAGGTCGGGATGCTGGAAAAAGCCCACCATTTCCCGGCCGAGCTTTCCGGTGGACAGCAGCAGCGCGTGGCGATTGCCCGCGCTCTGGCCTCATCGCCGCAAATCATTCTGTTCGACGAGCCCACGTCTGCGCTCGATCCGGAAATGATTGGCGAAGTGCTGTTTGTGATGAAAGCGCTGGCCCACAGCGGGATCACGATGATTGTGGTGACCCACGAGATGCAGTTTGCCCGGGAAATTGCTGACCGGGTTGTCTTTATCGACGGGGGGCACATTCTGGAAATCGCGCCACCGGCACAATTTTTCAGTCAGCCGTCGCATCCCCGCGCACAGCGGTTCCTGCAAAAAGTGCTCAACCCGCTGCATCAGGAGCACCTGTAATGCCCGCGCTCGACTGGCAGGGGGTACTGACCGGACAGCCTCTGCAGTGGATCCTCTCCGGGTTTCTCACCACGCTCTGGGTAACGCTTGCGGGCATCCTGCTGGCCAGCCTGCTCGCGGTGCTGTTTATGCTGCTGCGCCTTTCCGGCGGACGCATCGGGAAGGCGATTGTCAGTAGCTGGGTCTCGCTGTTTCGCAATACACCGCTGCTGGTGCAACTGCTGTTCTGGTATTTTGCCGCCTGGAACGGGTTACCGCAGCTCTTCAGGGATGCGGTTAATGCGGATCACCGCTGGTCAATGCTGCCCGGCGACGTCTGGTGGTTTACGCCCGAGTTTCTCTGTTCGGCCTGGGGATTGGGGGTAT
The DNA here is from genome assembly GCF_003986875.1 of Enterobacter sp. WCHEn090032. Classification (NCBI taxonomy): domain Bacteria; kingdom Pseudomonadati; phylum Pseudomonadota; class Gammaproteobacteria; order Enterobacterales; family Enterobacteriaceae; genus Enterobacter; species Enterobacter sp. WCHEn090032. Next base: position 47,807 of record NZ_RXRN01000012.1, on the reverse strand, counting down.
TTACCTCGGCGTTTTTAATCGAAGAAGTGGAATCGGGGCTGCGCTCTGTTCCGGCCGGACAGCGGGAGGCGGCCCTCGCCCAGGGGTTCTCCACGTGGCGCTTATTTCGCTACATCCTGCTGCCGCAGGGGCTGGCCAACGCCTGGCAGCCCGTGGTGGGGCAGTATCTGAATCTGATGAAGCTCTCCTCGCTCGCCAGCGGAATCGGCTTTGCTGAACTGACCTATCAGGTCAGGCAGATTGAAAGCTATAACGCGCACGCGCTTGAGGCATTTACCTTCGGCACCGCGCTCTACCTCCTGACCGGCCTGGTGATGGGGATGGTGCTGGTTCGCATTGGACCTCACGCGAAGCGTAAACGCCCGCTTGTCGTCACCACAGGGAGTGAAAAACATGATTGCCGGACTTAATGTCATTACCGATAACCTCGATTATCTGCTGTGGGGACGCGCGGCAACCGGTGAACCGGGTGGCGTATTGCTCTCGGTAATGATGGCGGTGGGGGCAGCGGTCATCGCCCTGCCCGGCGGGGTGGCACTCGCGTGCCTGGCCTGGCGCTTTACCGGGCTTGTGCGAAAAGCCCTCTTCTTGTGGGCAGAGCTGATTCGCGGGATCCCGCTCATCTTCGTGATTTTCTGGATGTGGTATTTGCTGCCGCTCATCACCGGAGGCGATCTGCCGGGCGCGCTGACCGTCACGCTGGCGCTGGCCTGGTTTACCGCGGCAACCGTGATGCACTCGGTGCTGGCCGGGCTGAACGCCTTACCGTCCGGGCAGTACGAGGCTGCACTCGCTCAGGGGTTCAACACCCGGCAAATCCTGTGGCGCGTGCTGCTGCCCCAGGCGCTGAGGAACATTCTGCCGTCGCTGGTGGGGATTTTTATCAGCCTGCTGAAGGATACGTCGCTGGCGTTTATCGTGAACGTACCGGAACTGACCACGGTAGCGGGACAGGTCAACAACCGGGTGCAGATTTACCCGGCGGCCATTTTTATCTTTACGGGCGTGGTCTATTACCTGCTCTGCTGCTCGCTTGAGCAGCTTGCGAAGCGCTGGCGCATTACCCGGCCAGCGCTTTAACCACTGTTTCCATCGCTTTGGTTGTCAATTCACTGCGTTTCACGCGCTGGTTCGCCAGCGCGGTACGCAGTACCCCGGCAATGACTATATGCTTTGGCTCCTGCCCTAAATCACGCATCTCAAGCACCACCTTGCCGACCACCCGGCACATCTCCTGGTACAGCGCTTCATCTTTGGTCACGTTACCCATCGTCATCACTCCATTGCCTGTTAAACGTTGAGCTTAAATGATTCTCCTGCCGGATACAAAAAAGAAGCCCGGCGAGAGACTCGCCGGGCTTCATCTGTAAAATCAGTCAATTAGTTGTTAACAGGAATAACCGCGCCTTTGTATTTGGTGCGGATCCAGTCCTGAATCTCTTTCGAGTGCAGCACGTTCACCAGCGCGACGATATCTTTCTTCTTCTCGTCACCGCGATGAACAGTGATGATGTTGGCGTACGGGTTGTTTTCACCGCTCTCTACCGCAATCGGGTCATGGACCGGATCCAGACCGGCGTCGATCGCGTAGTTGGCGTTAATTACCACCGCATCGCCTTCGTTGTTGTTGTACATCTGCGGCAGCAGAGAGGCTTCAACGTTAGGCGTGAACTGCAGCTTTTTCGGGTTCTCCACGATGTCACTGATGCGCGCGGTCACTTTGTCGATGCCCGGCTTCAGCTTGATCACGCCCTCTTTCTCGAAGATGGAAAGAATGCGGCCCTCTTCAGAAACCGCGTCACGCATGATGATCTTGCCCCCTTCCGGCAGGTCTTTCAGCGACTTGTATTTTTTGGAGTAGATGCCGATAGGTTCGATGTGGATCGCCCCCGCACTGACAAAATCATAATCCTTATCGCCCGCATGATCTTTCAGCACGCTGTTCAGGTAAGGGATGTGCTGGAAATAGTTGGCGTCGATGTCATGACCGGCCAGCGCGGTATTCGGCAGAATGTAGTCCTGGAACGGTTTGATCTCCAGGTCGATACCCTGTTTCGCCAGAATCGGCTTTGCCTGCTCCAGAATTTCGGCGTGCGGCGTGTTGGATGCGCCCACGGTCAGGGTGTCGGCCCAGGAGGCAAAGCTCAGGGCACTCAGGGTTGCAGCGGCGATCAGTGTCAGTGTCTTTTTCATGATGTGGTTCCTGTGTGTATTTATTAGCGTTTATCTAACAGAGAAGTAATGGCGTCGCCGCAGAACTGGATAATGAAAACGATGATCAGAATGGTCACCGTTGCCACCAGCGTGACGTCACCATGGTTGCGCTGGAATCCTTCCAGATAAGCCAGATTTCCCAACCCGCCGGCGCCAATCACCCCCGCCATGGCGCTGTAACTCACCAGCGCAATGAGCGTTACCGTAATACCCGATACCAGTGCAGGTGATGATTCCGGCAGTAAAACCCGAAACACTAACGTGCTCAGTCGAGCGCCCATCGAGCGTGTGGCTTCGATGACGCCTTTATCCACCTCACGCAGGGCGATCTCCACCAGGCGTGCGTAGAAGGGTGCCGCGCCCACAATCAGCGCCGGCAGCGCCGCGTTGGCGCCAAGAATGGTGCCCACAACGGTCTTGGTGAACGGGATCAGCAGCACAATCAGAATGATGAACGGAATCGAGCGGAACACGTTCACCACAATGGAAATGGCGCTGTAGACCGTGCGGTTGTGGAACAACCCGCCGCGCGCGGTTAAAAACAGCGCCAGACCGAGGACGATGCCCAGAACGAAGGTCGCCACGCCGGAAAGCGCCGTCATGTACAAGGTCTCCAGCGTCGCCGCCCAGAGCTGATCCCACTTAAGATGCGGAAAGAGATTTTCAGCCATGTTTAATTACCTCACCTTCAATATCGCTGTGCTGCAGGTCGGCGAGGATATTGTTCAGTTGTTCATCAGATGCCACCACGTGCACCCAGAGCTGGCCAAACACGCCGTGGGCGGTTTGCGTCATTTTGCCGTGCAGGATGTTAAACGGCAGACCGTAGCGCAGGGTCAGTTCACCGACGATCGGTTTATGCGTGCTGTGCCCGGTAAAGGTCAGCCTGATCACCGTCCCTTCCAGATCGTTTGCCAGTTCGGTATTGAAGGTTTCTTCCTCAGCGTACTGGCTCACCTGACGGACAAACTGCTGCGTAATCGGCTGCTGCGGATGGGTAAAGACGCTCAGCACGTCTCCCTCTTCCACCACTTTACCGTTCTCCATCACCGCCACGCGGTCGCAGATTTTGCGTACCACATGCATCTCGTGGGTGATCAGCACAATGGTCAGCTGGAAGCGACGGTTGATATCCAGCAGCAGATCGAGGATCTGATCGGTGGTTTGCGGGTCGAGTGCGGACGTGGCTTCATCGCAGAGCAGCACATCCGGGCGATTAGCCAGCGCACGCGCAATGCCCACGCGCTGCTTTTGCCCACCGCTCAACTGTGACGGGTACGCATGCTCGCGGCCTTTCAGGCCAACGAGCTCAATAAGCTCGGCCACGCGGGCCTTAATGTCGGCTTTCGGTACGCCGGCAATTTGCATCGAGAACGCAATATTCTCGCTCACCGTACGTGACCACAGCAGGTTGAAGTGCTGAAACACCATGCTGATCTTCAGACGCGCCTGGCGCAGTGCTTCACCTTTTGCGGCAGAAATGTTCTGCCCGTTGATGGTTACGCTGCCGCTGCTCGGTTTTTCCAGACCATTCAGCAGGCGGATAAGCGTGCTTTTACCTGCTCCGCTGTAACCGATGATCCCGTATATCTGCCCCTGTGCTATCGTCAAATTGACATTATCAACGGCAGTGAGCGCCACCTTTCCGTTGTCAAAAACCTTCGAAATATTGCTGAGAACGATCATTCTTATTTATTATCCGTGCCGCTCGTGGCGGTTTAGCAGTATGGATGTCCAAACGATAGTAAACAGGCGTTATCAGCTTTTAAATGAACAAAAAAGAATGTGTTATAACTTTGGGGAATAAATAGCGGATTTACCGGGTAGGAAGCATTTAGACCAATTTCAGCAATGATTATCTGCCTGATGCATATCTGCTGGCGGACACCCGGCAAAAACGCTCATTTTTTCAGCATTTTATGTCGATATAGCCATCCTCACATCCAGACAACTTTACGTCTTGCTGTCCTGACATCCAAAAACGTCATATATATTCCTTTCTGTTCTAAAAGGCAGTGAATGGTTCTTTCTTGCGAAAATTTCGCCGCCCTATCATCCCGTCATGACCTCCAGAAAGGAAAACATCATGACGATTTACCACTCCGTCACCGAACTGATTGGACGTACCCCGCTCATCCAGCTGCACAAGCTCGATACCGGTCCCTGCTCGCTGTTTCTGAAGCTCGAAAACCAGAACCCGGGCGGCTCCATTAAAGACCGCGTGGCGCTGTCGATGATCAACGAAGCGGAGCGCACCGGTAAACTGCAACCGGGCGGCACGATTATTGAAGCCACAGCCGGGAATACCGGACTGGGCCTGGCGCTGATCGCCGCCCAGAAGGGCTACTCGCTGATCCTGGTGGTGCCGGACAAAATGAGCCGCGAGAAGATTTTCCACCTGCGCGCGCTGGGTGCCCAGGTGGTGCTGACCCGCTCCGACGTCAATAAGGGCCATCCGGCCTATTACCAGGATTACGCCCAGCGTCTGGCCAGTGAGCTGCCCGGTGCGTTTTACATCGACCAGTTCAATAACACCGCCAACCCGCTGGCACACCGCACCACCACGGCACCGGAACTGTATGAGCAGCTTGACGGTAACATCGACGCTATCGTGGTCGGGGTCGGTTCAGGTGGTACCCTGGGCGGTCTGCAGGCGTGGTTCGCCGAACACTCTCCGCACACGGAATTTGTTCTGGCAGATCCGGCCGGTTCCGTTCTCGCCGATCAGGTCGAAACCGGACGTTACCACGATGCAGGCTCATGGCTGGTTGAGGGGATCGGTGAAGACTTTATTCCTCCGCTGGCCCACATTGAAGGCGTGAATCGCGCCTGGCGCATCACCGACCGCGAAGCATTCGCCACCGCGCGCGAGCTGCTGAAAACAGAAGGGATTCTGGCGGGCTCCTCCAGCGGCACGCTGCTGGCGGCCGCGCTGAAGTATTGCCAGGCGCAGACCACGCCGAAACGCGTGGTGACCTTCGCCTGCGACAGCGGCAATAAATATCTCTCGAAGATGTTCAACGACGACTGGATGCGCCAGCAGGGGCTGCTTACCCGCCCTCAGGCTGGCGATCTCTCTGACTACATCGCCCTGCGCCACGATGAAGGTGCCACCGTCACCGCCGCCCCGGATGACACGCTCTCCACCGTCCTGGCGCGCATGCGTCTGTATGACATCTCCCAGCTGCCGGTGCTGGAGAACGGCAAGGTGGTGGGCATTATCGACGAATGGGATCTGCTGCGGCATATCGGCGGCGACGGCGATCGCTTCGCGCTTCCGGTGACGGCGGCCATGACGCGTCAGGTGGAGTTCCTGGATAAACATGCTCCGGAGAGCGCCCTGCACGCCATCTTCGACCGCGGTCTGGTGGCCGTGATTAATGACAACGACCGTTTTCTCGGTCTGATTACGCGCAGCGACGTGCTGACCGCATGGCGCAACCGTCTACAGCAATAAAGGAAGAGATGATGAAGAACCTGGCAACCCTGAGCGTACACAGCGGTGAGTTCAACGATCAGCACGGGGCAGTGATGCCGCCGATTTACGCCACCTCGACGTTTGCGCAACCCGCACCCGGGGAACATACCGGCTATGAATATTCGCGCAGCGGCAACCCTACCCGCCATGCGCTGGAGACCGCCATCGCCGAACTGGAAGGCGGCACGCGCGGCTACGCGTTTGCCTCCGGTCTCGCGGCGATCTCCACCGTGCTCGAACTGCTGGATAAAGACAGCCATATCGTTGCCATCGATGACGTTTACGGCGGGACATATCGTCTGATCGAGAACGTGCGCAAACGCAGCACCGGTCTGCAGGTCAGCTGGGTTAAACCGGACGACCTGGCCGGGCTTGAGGCCGCCATTCGCCCGGAGACGCGGATGGTCTGGGTTGAGACCCCAACCAATCCGCTACTGAAGCTGGCGGACCTGGCGGCCATCGCGGCGATTGCCCGTCGTCATAACGTCATCAGCGTGGCGGACAACACCTTCGCGTCACCGGTGATCCATCGCCCTCTTGAGTCGGGCTTCGATATCGTGGTGCACTCCGCCACCAAATACCTTAATGGCCACTCCGACGTCGTTGCCGGGCTGGCGGTAGTGGGTGATAACCCGGCGCTGGCGGACAAACTCGGCTATCTGCAGAACGCGGTGGGTGGTGTTCTGGATCCGTTCAGCAGTTTCCTGACGCTGCGCGGCATTCGCACGCTTGCGCTGAGGGTGGAAAAGCACAGCACCAACGCGCTGGCGATTGCGCAATGGCTGGAGCAACATCCTCTGGTGGAAAACGTGTTCTATCCAGGGCTGGAGTCCCACCCGCAGTATCGCCTCGCCCGCACGCAAATGGCCCTGCCGGGTGGGATGATTTCTGTGGTGGTAAAAGGCGATGCGCAACGCGCAACGGAGGTTATCCGCAGCCTGAAGTTGTTCACCCTCGCGGAAAGCCTCGGCGGCGTGGAGAGTCTGGTGAGCCAGCCTTACAGCATGACCCACGCTTCAATTCCCCTTGAGCAACGGCTGGCAAATGGCATTGTGCCGCAGCTGATCCGCCTGTCGGTAGGGATTGAAGATCCTAAAGATCTGATTGCCGACCTCAGTCAGGCGCTGACAAAATAAGCAAATTGCGGCAGGTCAATCACCTGCCGCCATAAGTTGTCATCATGGCTTAACGCCTTGATAACAATATTATGTGAAACTGCACAGATTATTTCTGAAACACCGTTTCCATTTTCCTTTTATCTTAAAATCAGCGTATAATGCGCGCCTGGCCCCTGGTGAATGGTTTCAGCGCTTGGAATACAAAAAACAACGTACAACTTCTCCTCTCCTTCGTTGGGCTGTCACTCAGGCACACTTTCTTCTGCACGCTCATTTGATGTCTCCTATCCTTAGTGCGTGTCATATACTCTTTTGCAACACAGGTTTGACTCCGCGGCGGTGCGCCCCCGGAGCGAGATTTCCATATCCTTCCCAACTTAAAGACTAAGACTGTCATGAAAAAGACGAAAATTGTTTGTACTATCGGCCCGAAAACCGAATCTGAAGAGATGCTGAGCAAAATGCTGGACGCCGGCATGAACGTGATGCGTCTGAACTTCTCCCACGGTGATTACGCTGAGCACGGCCAGCGCATCCAGAACTTGCGCAACGTGATGAGCAAGACCGGTAAAAAAGCCGCCATCCTGCTGGATACCAAAGGTCCTGAAATCCGTACCATCAAACTGGAAGGCGGTAATGACGTCTCTCTGAAAGCGGGCCAGACCTTCACCTTCACCACTGACAAGTCTGTGGTCGGTAACAGCGAAATCGTTGCAGTGACCTACGAAGGCTTCACCAGCGACCTGTCCGTCGGTAACACCGTACTGGTCGACGATGGTCTGATCGGGATGGAAGTCACCGCTATCGAAGGCAACAAAGTTATCTGTAAAGTGCTGAACAACGGCGACCTGGGTGAGAACAAAGGCGTTAACCTGCCAGGCGTCTCCATCGCGCTGCCAGCGCTGGCTGAAAAAGACAAGCAGGACCTGATCTTCGGCTGCGAGCAAGGCGTTGACTTCGTTGCCGCCTCCTTCATCCGTAAACGTTCCGACGTGGTTGAAATCCGTGAGCATCTGAAAGCGCACGGCGGCGAGAAGATCCAGATCATCTCCAAAATTGAAAACCAGGAAGGCCTGAACAACTTCGACGAAATCCTCGAAGCGTCTGACGGCATCATGGTTGCACGTGGCGACCTGGGCGTTGAAATCCCGGTTGAAGAAGTGATCTTCGCGCAGAAGATGATGATCGAGAAGTGTGTTCGCGCGCGTAAAGTGGTTATCACCGCAACGCAGATGCTGGACTCCATGATCAAAAACCCACGCCCAACCCGCGCTGAAGCAGGCGACGTGGCAAACGCCATCCTCGACGGTACCGATGCGGTGATGCTGTCCGGTGAATCCGCGAAAGGGAAATACCCGCTGGAAGCGGTCGGCATCATGGCGACCATCTGCGAACGTACTGACCGCGTGATGACCAGCCGTCTGGACTTTAACAACGACAGCCGCAAGCTGCGTATCACCGAAGCAGTATGCCGCGGAGCGGTAGAAACTGCTGAGAAACTGGAAGCGCCACTGATCGTGGTCGCGACTCAGGGCGGTAAATCTGCGCGCGCCGTGCGTAAATACTTCCCGGATGCGACCATCCTGGCCCTGACCACCAACGAAACCACCGCTCGTCAGCTGGTGCTGAGCAAAGGCGTAGTTGCGCACCTGGTTAAAGAGATCGCCTCTACTGACGATTTCTACATTCAGGGTAAAGCACTGGCTCTGGAAAGCGGTCTGGCTCAGAAAGGCGACGTTGTGGTAATGGTTTCTGGTGCCCTGGTACCAAGCGGAACCACCAATACCGCATCTGTTCACGTGCTGTAATAATTCCCGAACGAATTAATTTGGATAAAAAGCGCCCATTGGGCGCTTTTTTTATTCCCGGCATTAGCCAAACTCATTCAAATTGCAAATCGGGTTTTTCTATTTAATTGCGAAATATCTAAGATGAATCCGATGATAAATGCCTTTTTTTCCTTAGATTTTTGCCCGAAAAGGGCTGATTCGGTGCTTCTTTGAGCGAACGATCAAAAATAGGTGTATTCCCATCAAAAAAATATTCTCAACCCAAAAAAGTTTGTGTAATACTTGTAACGCTACATGGAGATTAACTCAATCTAGAGGGTATTAATAATGAATCGTACTAAACTGGTACTGGGCGCGGTAATCCTGGGTTCTACTCTGCTGGCTGGTTGCTCCAGCAACGCTAAAATCGATCAGCTGTCTTCTGACGTTCAGACTCTGAACGCTAAAGTTGACCAGCTGAGCAACGACGTGAACGCAATGCGTTCCGACGTTCAGGCTGCTAAAGACGACGCAGCTCGCGCTAACCAGCGTCTGGACAACCAGGCTACTAAATACCGTAAGTAATAGTACCTGTTAATAAAATGGCGCACATTGTGCGCCATTTTTTTTGCCTGCGTCAAACCACTACTGCGTCACCTTCTCCCCTTCATCTTCCGCAACCGCAGCAGACACACGACTGTTCTGTACCGACAACACGTTATTACTGGCAGACGGGCCGCTACCAGCGGAGACCACAACCGGGATCCCGGCACGACGTGACAGGGCTTTATCAATGAGCGCTTTATCACTTCCCGCCTGAGACACAAAGGTTGCAAAGTCGGCGGAATGGCTAATTGGCGAGACCTGCGGGTTTTCCCCCTCCACCTGCGCCAGCGGACGGTGAACTTCAATATAGCGTTTACCATCTGGCTCAACGGAGAACTTCACGGGTTCATTGATAATCTGTACCCGCGTGCCCACCCGCACCTGTTCGAACAGGGCTTTAATATCCGGAGCATTCATCCGCATACAGCCGGAACTGACCCGCAGGCCGACGCTGTCCGGCGCGCTGGTGCCGTGAATGAGATATTCCCCATTACCCACGCCTAAACGCAGTGCGTAGCGCCCCAGGGGGTTATTTGGCCCGGCAGGGACCACAGGAGGCAATTTAATGCCCTGCTCCAGCGAGCGGGCTCTGATCCCCGGCGTGGGCGTCCAGGTGGGGTTAGGGATTTTCTGACTCACCCGCGTAGTGGTGACCGGGGTTTCCAGCCCCAACTGCCCGATACCGAGCGGGAAGACCTGAACAATATTTTCCCCCGGCGGGAAGTAATACAGGCGAAGCTCGGCAAGGTTCACTACAATTCCCTCGCGCGGCGTGTCCGGCAGCAGCATCTGCGTCGGAATGGTGATGACAGTGCCCGGCGCAGGGTTGACCGGCGCAATAGTATTGTTCGTCTCCAGCAGCACCTGCGCCGCAGTATTAAACCGGCGGGCGATGGTCTGCAGTTTATTATCCCCTTCCTGTATCGTGTAGGTTTGATTTTGCCCAATCAGGCGGCTGCCTGCGGGCGGCAACGGATAGTCCGTCGCGCGGGCCGAATGAAGGGCACCGAGCGAACTGATAAGTAATAGAGTTATGAGAGACGCGCGCTTCATGCTGAGATTCCTTATTCACTGGCAGGATGCCAGAAAGCTGAAAAACCAGCGAGGCGGGAACCACCTCGCGAAACAGAATGAATGCTGTTCTGTAAGTCTAGCTAAGGATTGCAGCTTTGGCGCGGATGGCGCGAATCATCGCTTCCAGTCCCTGAGCACGGGACGGGGTGAGGTGTTGGGTCAGGGCCATTTTTTCAAACCACGGACGGACATCGAACGCGACAATATCCTGAGCCGACATCTGGTGATAAAGAATGAAAACGACCGCAATAAGCCCTTTAACAATGGCAGCATCGCTGTCGCCGCGCAGCTCGATAGTGCCGTCATCCGACTGCGCCATCACAATCCACACCTGACTCTGACAGCCCTGAATACTGTTCTCCGGGCAATGCGCCTCTTCGCTGAGCGGCGGTAAACGCTGTCCCAGCTCAATGATGTAGAGATACTTCTCTTCCCAGTTTGCGCAACGCGAGAAGTTACGCAGTAATTTATCTTTGTCCGGCAGATCTGCCATCTTTCGCCTCCTTGTTAGCCCAGCAGCTGATGGATGCGTTTTAGCCCCGCCACCAGCCTGTCGACCTCTTCCGTTGTGTTGTACATCACCAGCGATGCGCGGCACATTGCCGGGACCTGGTAAAACGCCATCAGCGGCATGGCGCAATGGTGCCCGGTACGGACCGCTACGCCGTAATTATCGAGGAAACTGCCCACGTCATAGGCATGGTGTTTCCCGAGATTGAACGCGATCACCCCCTGCCGGTCAGCCGGGCCGTAAAGGGTCAGATCCGGTACGCTGGCAAGTTCCGCAAGCGCATAGTGCATCAGCAGCTGTTCATACTCCTGAATGGCCTCAAGGCCGATCGCCGAAACGTAAGTAACCGCCGCCCCCAGCCCAATAATGCCCCCGGTGTTGGGCGTACCCGCCTCAAAACGCCACGGCGCACGGGCGTAGGTGGTGCCTTCCGTCAGGCTAACGGTGGCGATCATTGACCCGCCCCCTTCCCACGGCGGCATCGCCTGCAGGATGTCCTCTTTCACATACAGCACGCCAATCCCGGTCGGGCCGTAGAGCTTGTGGCCGGAGAACACGTAGAAATCGCAGTCCAGCGCCTGGACGTCAACCGCGTGATGCATCACCGCCTGAGCGCCGTCAATCAGCACCTTCGCCCCCGCCAGATGGGCCTTCTCGACGATCTCTGCGATCGGGTTTTCGGTCCCCAGCACGTTGGAAACCTGGGTGACCGCCACCAGCCGCGTGCGGTCATCCAGCAGGCCGTCAAGCAACTCAAGCTGCAGCGTCCCGTCAACATTGAGCGGGATCACCCGCAGCTGCGCCCCAACGCGCTCGCAGAGCATCTGCCACGGCACGATATTCGCGTGGTGCTCCATCTGGGTAATGATGATGTTATCCCCTGCGCGCACCTGGGCGTTGCCCCAGCTGTTGGCGACAAGGTTAATCCCCTCGGTTGTGCCGCGCACAAACACCAGCTCTTCGGGCGAGCGGGCATTGAGAAAGGCGGCCACCTGCGTGCGCACGTTCTCCATGCGCTGGGTGGCTTCCGCGCTCAGGGTATGGATCCCCCGATGCACGGCAGCGTAACCGTGGCGATAGAACTCCGCCTCCGCATCCACCACCTGATTCGGCTTCTGCGCGCTGGCCGCGCTGTCCAGATAGGCCAGCGGCAGCCCGTTGACTTCACGGGTCAGAACCGGGAAATCGGCCCGGACTTTCTCGACGGGAAAACTCATGCTTCGCCTCCAGGCAGACGCAGGCCAATACGGTCCAGCACCTGCTGTTTTAACTGACCATCGTGCAGCGCTTCCGTCAGTTCGGCGGCAAACGCATAGATAATCATCTTCTGCGCTGCCTGCTGATCAATACCGCGGGAACGCAGGTAGAACATCTGCTCGTCATCGATCCTTCCGACCGTGGCGCCATGGCTGCATTTCACGTCGTCGGCATAGATCTCCAGCTGCGGTTTGGTGTCCACCTCCGCCAGGCGGCCCAGGAGCAGGTTGTTATTGGTCATCTGCCCGTCGGTTTTAATGGCGTGCTGCGCCACGTTAATCAGGCCGTTAAACACCGCGCGCCCTTTGTCACTGACGATGGTTTTGTGCAGCTGGCGGCTGTTGCAGTAGCCCTTGTTGTGCTCAAGCCAGGTGCGCGTATCGCACACTTCTGATTTAACCGGCATCGCCAGGCTGTTGATGCGCAGCGTGGTGTTTTCACCGTTAAGCTGGGTGCTGGTGTTGTGGCGCAGCACCGCCCCGCCGAGCAGGAAGCTGTGGCTGAAAGCTGCGGCATCCTGAGCCAGCACAATATCGTTATGGGCAAAGTGGTGACTCTGCCCATTCTCAAACGCCAGCTTGATGTGGTGAAGTCGTGCATTAGCGGCGACGTTCATCGTCAGACGCGATCCGGTAAAGTGCCTGACCTCGTTAAGGCTGACGTAATGTTCGATTACCGTGGCCTCGGCCCCCTCCGCCAGTTCAAGATGATGGCGATAGTGCGCGGTATTGATTTCATCACCGTCGAGCCCCTGAGTGATATGCAGCAGTAACAGCGGTTTTGCCGGGCGCTGGTTACGCTTAACGTGGATATGCGTCACGCTCTGCGCCAGGCTCTCGGTAAGATGCAGAAACACCTCCGGCTGTACGGGAGCCGCCAGGCTCTGGCGCTCATCATCGAGGGTAATCGTATAACCGCTCTCTTGAGTGCTGTCGCTCAGCTCAGGACGGAACTGCCCGTCAACAAACACCAGCCGCAGGGCATCAACGTTCAGCGCCAGCGCATCCCGCTGGGCCGGGCTGATATCCGCCAGCCGAGAAACAAATTCGCCGTTCAACAGGCCATCAAGCGGGGTGTATTTCCAGTTCTCATGCTTACGCGTCGGCAGGCCGAGGCGCAGCATCTGCTGCAGATGCTGCTGCGCCTGCTCAGAACGTGTCCCCCCCTGGGCTTCAAACAGCCGGTGCCACTGCTGGAGCGCATTACTGCTGTTCGGTAAGCCAGCCATACCCCTGCTCCTCCAGTTGTTTAACCAGCGTGAAATCACCGGATTTCACAATACGTCCCTGATAAAGCACGTGGACGTAATCCGGCTTGATGTAATCCAGAATGCGCTGGTAGTGGGTGACAATAATGAACGAACGCTTGCCGTCGCGCAGCGCGTTAACGCCATCGGCGACAATCTTCAGGGCGTCGATATCCAGACCGGAGTCGGTCTCATCGAGAATGCACAACTCGGGCTCCAGAACCGCCATCTGCAGAATATCGTTACGCTTTTTCTCGCCGCCCGAGAAGCCGACGTTGACTGAGCGGGTCAATAAATCTTCCGGCATTTTGAGCAGCTTGATCTTCTCTTCCATCAGATCCTGGAAATCGAAGCGATCCAGAGCCTCCTGGCCACGATACTTGCGCACCGCGTTCAGTGCCGTCTGCAGGAAGAACTGGTTACTGACGCCCGGGATCTCAACCGGATACTGGAAGGCCATAAAGATGCCCTCCCCCGCACGATCTTCCGGCGACATCTCCAGCAGATCTTTGCCATTAAATTCGACCGAGCCGCGGGTGACTTCGTAATCTTCACGCCCGGCCAGCGTCGCCGAAAGCGTACTTTTCCCGGAGCCGTTCGGCCCCATAATGGCGTGAACTTCACCCGGTTTGACGTCAAAATTGAGGCCACGCAGGATGGTTTTGTCTTCCACGCTAACCTGTAAATCTTTAATGCTTAACATGTGCTTTCCTTAACCGACGCTGTGTTCAAGACTAATGGCGAGGAGTTTCTGGGCTTCAACGGCAAATTCCAGCGGCAGTTCAGAGAACACGTCCTTACAGAAGCCGTTGACGATCATCGAGATGGCATCCTCTTCGCTGATCCCGCGCTGCAGGCAGTAGAAGAGCTGATCTTCGCCAATGCGTGACGTCGTCGCCTCATGCTCCAGCTGGGCGGTGTTATTGCGACACTCGACGTACGGGAAGGTGTGCGCGCCGCAGTCTGCGCCAATCAGCATCGAGTCACACTGGGTAAAGTTTCGCGCATTGGTCGCCGTCGGCATGATCTTCACCAGCCCGCGATAGCTGTTCTGGCTGTGCCCGGCGGAGATACCTTTCGAGATAATGGTCGATTTGGTGTTTTTACCAATGTGGATCATCTTGGTGCCGGTATCGGCCTGCTGATGCCCGCTGGTGAGCGCCACCGAGTAAAACTCACCGATGGAGTTATCGCCGCGCAGGATGCAGCTCGGGTACTTCCAGGTGATGGCAGACCCGGTTTCCGACTGGGTCCACGACATCTTGCTGTTTTCACCTTCGCACAGCGCACGCTTGGTGACGAAGTTCAGAATACCGCCGGTATTGCCGTCGCCCGGGAACCAGTTTTGCACCGTGGAGTATTTCACTTCGGCATCTTTATGGATGATGACTTCTACCACCGCCGCATGCAGCTGATAGCTGTCGCGGACCGGGGCGGAGCACCCTTCGATGTAACTGACGTAGCTACCCTCGTCGGCCACCAGAATCGTGCGTTCGAACTGACCGGTTTTTTCCGCATTGATGCGGAAATAGGTCGAGAGCTCCATCGGGCAACGTACCCCTTTCGGCACGTAAATAAAGGTGCCGTCAGAGGCCACCGCCGCATTGAGCGCCGCGAAGAAGTTGTCGTTAGAGGGCACCACGGTCCCGATGTACTTTTTCACCAGTTCCGGATGATCGTGAATCGCTTCGCCGAAGGAGCAAAAGATAATCCCCTGCTCGGCCAGCTTGTCGCGGTAGGTGGTGGCCACCGAGACGGAGTCAAAGATAGCGTCCACCGCCACCTCTTTCCCCTCGCGAACCGGCACGCCCAGCTGGTTAAAGGCTTCTTCCACCTCTTTGCTGAGGAAGCTGTTTTCCGCACCGGTTTGCTGCACCGCGCCGGGCTGCGAGGCGCAGGTGTCATCACAGCTGCCGCAGGAGGGTGCAGAGTAGTAGCTGTAGTCCTGATAGTTCAGCTTGTCATAATGGGCTTTCAGCCAGTGCGGCTCTTCCATCTCCAGCCAGGCGCGGTAAGCGCTCAGGCGAAATTCCAGCATCCACTCGGGCTCGTTACGTTTTGCCGAGATCGCCCGAACGACATCTTCGTTGATGCCTTTCGCCAGTTCATCCGTCTGCAGCTGGGTGAAGAACCCCTCTTTATAGTTGAGGTGTCCACCGCTCCAGGTCTTTACTTCACTCGTTGCTTCAGTATTACGAGACATAGTACCGCCTATACCCCAAAGCTTTCGCCGCAGCCGCATTCGTTCTGGGCTTTCGGGTTATGGAATTTGAATAACTGGTTTAAACCTTCGCGGACGTAGTCCACTTCGGTACCGTCGATAAACGGCATGGCCTGCAGTGCGACGAATAATTTTGCACCGTCCGTCTCAAACACCAGGTCATCTTTCTCGGGCTCGGTGACGGTGTCGAGAACGTAACCGAAGCCTGCGCAACCGGTCTGTTTGACCCCAAGACGCACACCGAGGATCTCGGGCTTTTTCGCCACCAGCTCGTGAATATGTGCCGCCGCCGCGGGCGTCAGCGTTAAACCGCGCCAGCTAAAATCGGCAGGATTAAAGGTTTCTGAATGCAGTTCCATAGGTCCACCTCATCTGATAAGCCATCAGGGCATAACACCATGTTAGTGATAACGATTATCACTTCAACCCTCTGTCAGCAGGGGCATTCGGCTAAACCGCCCTTTTTGCCTACTTTTATTAAGCATAGACCCTGTGGCAGGATGCAGGCAGGATGGATTTAATTGTTCAATGCATTGATTAATAATGCATTTTGTCATGGCATGTATCACAGAGATGAGAAAAGTAAAATATGCATCGGAAATGCCTATTTTTGAGATAGCTTTTCTGACTTCCGTGAAAACAGGCAATTTTCTCGTAACGCTATTCATCTTCTCGATCTCGCGTATCCGGGAAAAATGCCTGTTGCTCAGAAATTCCCTATTCCTCAGGGCTTAAAGCGGCACGGGAAGCTTGAATGGAAGGTATAAAAAACCCGCCGATGCGCGGGTTGAATGGTATGGGCACTGCGTGGAGGATATTGCTGAAGTCTTTGGGTGACGAGGCAATTGCAGTGTCCATTCCACCAGAAAAAGCCCCGGCATGCACCGAGGCTGGAAGAGTGTTTTACAGCTTAAAGCCCACTTTCTGCTGCAGCTTTCGCCTGGGTTAATGCTCCGGCATTAAATATTGGGTGCTCGTGATTATTCGTTATGTCACGAACGCGGTAGATTTTCCATGCATCATCTTCACGACGCAGAAATACTTCAAGGTGCATGGTTTTCCCTCCACCAGCTCCCTCAATGACCTGCACTACTTCACTGTTTAAAAATGGCCTTGCGTTTTTGCACTCGTAACGCAGGTATCCATTCGCGAGAATAATCCTGGGTATACGTAAAATAGTCAGACTCTATTAACTCTTGTTCATAGATTTCCTGAATGGCATCAATCCGGGCAATCGTATCAGCAGAAACATATTTACGCAGCTCATCGGCAGGATAAGGCCTGGCATCATCACTACCGAATGCGTAAAGATAGGATTTATAAAATGACTCGGTAGCGTCTTTCGCATCCTGATTATCACTGGCAGTCGAACTACATCCCACCAGCAACATAACGAATGATAGAAATATCCTTTTCATCAATGCATCCTGTATTAAAGGGGGGTTGCATTTTGAGAACGCCCCAGAACGTGTGAACGGAGATACTAAACTGCAGCTTCTTTATTCCAACTCATTCTTAGTTCCTTTAAGTAAGTAAGAATAGAATTATTATATTAACCATTTATTTTGCGCGGGTTTAAAAATGCTGTTTTCAAAAATTGCTGCGGCGATACGGCAGGAGCATTGATGCTAAACATCTTCGCAAATACCCGGACTGAGCAGAAAGCATGCCCTGATGTAGGTCCCGGCCGTTTACACCGGGATGTGTCACGGGGAAATCAACGCGCTGGCCTGGTATGTAACTTGAAAGCGCTTCTCAGCAGTACACAACCTGATAATGCGAGTCTTTTTCTGAAAATCATGCATTCACTCTGGATCACATTATTAATCGCTGTAGCATTAACCATACACATTCAAAGGTAATTAGGTGTCATATGGCGTTACAGGGAAAGATGATTCTGAACGGCGCGGATTACGCGCCTTTCGATCTGTATGGTGTGGGCGTGTTCATGGCGCACTCCGGGTTGGGGGCCAATAGAAATAATGCCAGTTGCGGGCATGTCGCAAATACTGGCCCTATTCCGCCAGGAAAATACTGGATTGTAGATCGCAAGGAGGGTAACTGGTTTTCGCAAAAAAAAGAGGAGATTCATGATGCGGCTAACAGAATAATTGGCCGAAATGCTTTTGGTAAATCTGACTGGTTTGCTTTGTGGCGTGATGACTGGGGTACAGATGATTACACATGGATAGAAAACGTAAAACGTGGAAATTTCCGGCTACATCCCGGCACGGTTTCAAAAGGATGCATAACTATCGCCAGTGTTGCTGATTTTGCGATGATTCATAACGCGTTAATGAGTACATCGCTTATTCAGATTCCATGCATGCGGTCACTCATGGCGCGAGGATGGGTGGAGGTAGTAGCGGGTGGCTACATTAAAAAACCTTGCTCGTAGGGCACGTAAAATCATTTACTTTCTCATTTTATTACTCGCTATTGGTCATATGCTACCAGGCCCAGAATTATATATTAATTATGATTTAGCCAGAACAACAGCAATGATTATTACCGGGAATGAGACAGCAGAATCAATGTATGACGCCTATTCATTTATTGACTGGCTTACAATGCTAATTATCACTACCTCTTTCTATATTTTAACAATGAAGTTAATCACAAAACTAAGAAGATAATAAAATGCCTATCCCCCCCTATATGTGGCTGAAAGACGATGGCGGTGCAGATATCAAAGGATCTGTTGACATACAGGATCGTGAAGGAAGTATTGAGATTATCGGTCTGAGCCATGGTATAAATTTGCCCGTTGACAGCGCAAACGGTAAAATCACCGGCACCCGCCAGCACTCATCCATGGTGATTGAAAAAGAAGTTGATAGCTCTACGCCCTATCTTTATAAGGCTGCAGCAACCGGGCAGACGATGAAAAGCGCAGAAGTAAGGTTTTATCACATTAATGATGCAGGCCAGGAAGTTTGTTACTACACCGTTCTGATGGAGAATGTGAAATTAACTGGCGTCCACTGCAGCGTTCCGAATGTTAAGCTGCCGGGGAACGATACAATGAATCACATTGAAAGTGTCAGCATTCAATATGAAAAAATCACCTGGAGAATTCTTGACGGTAATATTCAGTTTTCAGATGCATGGAATGAGCGTCGTACAAGTTGACTTATACGGTTCGGGGGGTTAATGAGATTTATTCAGAAAAAGGCCCTTAAGGCCTCTGACTATGACTGATGAAATGAAACCGCAAATCCCTGCTCACGCCAGTGATCGAGCTGCTCCTGCTGGCGAGGGGTTGGGGATTTCCCCGTCCAGACGAAGATTTTTTGCCCGGGAAACAGTTCAGGACGCGGTGAATCAATCGGTTCCGCCAGAACGTCAATGTGCCAGCCCTTCTGCGATAGGCGCGCGGCTTCGAGCCACAAATGGGTGCGATCATCGCATTCCCAGCCAATCAGGAGCGCGTCTTTACCGGCTTTCTTGCGGGACTCCGCCAGGCTTGCAATCGCGAATTCAATCAGTACACCATCAAACAGGCTCGCCATGTGGCGCACCGTGTTTTGATCCTGGTTCATCCGCTGGCGGACGGGAGAGATAATATTGTCAATCAGCGCATCCATCGGGTGATCGCGACGAAACTCACCGACTTTGGCGCGCAGTTTTGCCGGACTGGCGTAACGCAGTACGGTCATCATCTCTTCCTGAAAGGTGAGCCAGTTGCCCTGCGTCAACACTTCTTTGTTTTCCAGCAAGGCTTTGACTTTGCCGACCGAAACGCCGCTCTTCATCAGGCGTTTGATCTCTTCAATACGCAGGATATCTTCATCGTCAAACTGACGATGACCCCCTTCGCTGCGCTGCGGCTTCAACAATCCATAACGGCGCTGCCAGGCACGCAGCGTAACGGGGTTGATACCGCATCGTTCGGCCACTTCGCCGATACTGTAATAGGCCATTAACTCCCTCACGCTCAGAACTTCCATACCTAACTACACCAACCTTATCAGATTGTACAAACCATTTGTATAATTAAGGCCACATTTTGCTCAGGTGAACGGGCGACGTTGCCCCTCACCTGTTAATACATTGTTGTATAAAATGTGCCTGTCGTACAGTTAAGTCTGTCGAAATGTGTACAACCTTATCAGATTTCGAATCTCTTCTCCGGCCACGCAATCGCCGGTATTCCGCCATGCCGGGGGCTGGCAAAAAGGTGCCCCTGGAACTGGGAAATGCCCGCAGACTCCAGCCACATCCACTCTTCCGCCTTCTCTACGCCTACCGCGCAGAACTGAATTTCAAGCGAGGCACAGCATTTAATGATCGCCTGAATAATGGCCTGTCGGGGGCCACTTTTGTGCACGTTCGCAACCAGATCGCGATTAATCTTAATTCTGTCCGGCTGGAACTGAGCCAGCAGCTGCAGCCCGGCAAAACCAGCACCAAAGTGATCGATCGTCACGCTGATCCCCGCGCTTTTCAACTGCCTGACCGAATCCGTAAACTCATCAAAACGGGAAATGGCTTCGCTTTCGGTAAACTCCACCACAATTTGCTCGGGCACAAAGCCATTGGCTTCAATCGCGGTAAGCAGGAAATCCACGGCGTTGGGAATGTTAACCAGCGTCATGGGCAGCAGGTTGAGGGATAACGTCTGGCCCTGTAACCCCAGCGCGCTGGCCATGGAAAGCGCGACCTGTTTGCTTTGCAAATCCGAGGCATACACTTCGTCACGCGGCCGGTTGGCAAAATAGACCCCAGGTGCGCCGCCGTCCGGGGTGCGGAGAAGCGCCTCCCAGGAGACGACCTGCTGCATAAACGGATCGACTATCGGCTGGAAGGCGAAGCTGCAATCCGCCCCTTTCGCGACCACTTCAGGTTGCGCGGACAAAGGTGTTTCTTCGGTGACAAAATCCCATGAATCCGCAGGCGGCAGTTCAAAGTAGTTCGATTTTTCAGTCGCTTCGATAAAGGTACGGAAAAACTGCAGAGGGCGGTCGTTATACGTCAGCTGGTAACGGGTCGTTCCCCTGTTGAGCACCTGCTGCAGCACCTCATCCCTGTCGTACTGGCGTAAATCAAACAGCTCCATGCCCACGTTACCAAAACGCCGGACTGGACCGTGATCGCGCATTAACTCCACTACGTTATGGTGACGCGGGTCGTTACAGATCTGCTCATAGATGGAAGTTACCTGCTCCACCGGCCCTTCAAGCAGTTGAAAAAAATGAGTGCCGTTAAACAGCAGGATCCCCGTGACATTGGATTGCCGGTTTTTACGATTTGCAGCAGCGACCATGGCTTCCAGCGCTTTCACTGGAACGTCCTCGCAGATATGACTGCGGTAAATGATGGTTGTGAGCATGCTATTCCTGGGGTTAGGGTTTTGGCCACGAAAGACGTGGGTAATTTTCATTTATAGCACATTAATTGCCCTACAAATAATTTACATCTCAATCATTTACAGCAGTTAATGTGATTTTTTTCTCTGCTGTACAACTTACCAGCGTCAGAACTTTTTGTACAATATATCCTGTAACGTTACCGCTTCGCGACAACGCTATAACTATATGATAATAAAATAATTTATAAAATATATCATAAAAAAATTCAAAATTTGTACATTTTGGGTGTACAGATTTTGAAATTGTGTATACCTTAAATGTAACGTTAGTGATTACAAAATTTTACAGGAGCGAAACATGCAGCAGAAAGGTTACGCCACAGATTCCGCAGCAGCGATCGCACAGTACTTCGAAAAGGCCGCCCTTCCGACCCAACAGGAGACGCTGGGTCAGGTGGTAGTAGAAATTCTCAGCGACGGGCGAAACCTGAATCGCAAATCGCTCTGTACCAAGCTGCTCAGCCGACTCGAGAAAGCGGATGGGCCGGAAGAGGAAGAGCATTACCACATGCTGCTTGGTCTGCTCTTCGAACGGTAAGGTTATGAACAGCAGTGACGCAGACAGTCTGATCGACAAGCTTATCGGTGAAGCCGTTCTCTCTCTGTTGAAAGAGCGGGGGCCTGTGACAACCGAAGGATTGCTACAGCGTCTGCGGGCGATGAAAGCCTGTGAAAAGGATCCCCGGCGGCGGGAGACACTTGCGAGGGTGATTGCCGACATCGGCTCTAACAATCTCACCTTTACACGTCGCAGAACCGCACAAGGACGAACGAGAAGAGAGGGACCTCTCAACGATAACAGAGACAATGTAGTGCCGTTATTTGGAAGTGGAAAACCGTCCGACCCCAAAAAAATACATTGACTGCAATTTAACAGCTACGGTGAGAACAAATGAGACAAAATATTCAGCTTCAACCCGAATACCACTCTGCTTTTTTAGACAGTGCGCTGGCGGAATATTTCCGTCACGCAGGCGATCGTTTTGCTGAAGAGTCCGCTATTTTTTCTACTGCAGTACGCTGTGTTCTGGCCTCCGAGGGTCACCTGTCTAATAAAGCGATCATCTTATGGCTTATTCAGACGCTGGAAGCCACTAACGACGTGGTTCAGGCGGACGTCATTCGTAAAACGCTGGAAATCGTGGTGGGTTACACGATGGACGATCTCTGAATTCCTGCCTGCCACGCCCCCGACGTGTCATCGTCAAAACTGACGAACAGCCTGACGATGACACGTAACGCCCCGCATAACACCCTGTAAAACCAGCAAAACCAATCTGGCACGCTTCCTGCTTAATGCCACGTACGGGACTGGGTTGTCCAGTCAACTTTGCTTCATTTCTTAACAGGTCTGTTATTGATGAAAAAGATCGCCAGCGTCTGCCCGTACTGCGGTGCAGGCTGTAAATTAAACCTTGTCGTAGAAAATAACCGTATCATCCGTGCCGAAGCGGCAGAGGGGGTAACAAACCAGGGCACCTTATGTCTGAAAGGATTTTACGGTTGGGACTTCCTCAACGATACCCGTCTGCTCACCCCACGCCTGACCCAGCCAATGATCCGCTACCACAAAGGCGAGCCATTCACCCCCGTTACCTGGGAAGAGGCTATCCGTTACACCGCTCACCGGCTCAGCAGCATTAAAGCGCAGCACGGACCGCGGTCAATTATGACCACTGGCTCCTCCCGTGGAACCGGCAATGAAACCAACTATGTGATGCAGAAATTTGCCCGTGCGGTGCTAAACACCAACAACGTGGACTGCTGTGCGCGCGTCTGTCATGGCCCATCCGTTGCAGGGCTTCAGGAGACGCTCGGCAATGGCGCGATGAGTAATTCCATCAACGATATTGAGAACTCAAAATGTCTGCTGGTGTTTGGCTATAACTGCGCAGATTCCCATCCTATCGTCGCCCGGCGCGTGCTGAAAGCGCGTGAAAACGGCGCAAAAATTATCGTCTGCGATCCGCGGCGCATTGAAACGGCGCGAATTGCCGATCAGCATCTGCAGCTCAAAAACGGCAGCAACATGGCGCTGGTGAACGCCTTTGGCTACGTGCTGCTGGAAGAGGAACTGTACGACAAAAACTACGTTGCACGCTTTACAGAAGGGCTTGAGGCCTACCGGCAGACGGTAAAAGACTATGCGCCAGAGCGTGTGGAACATCTCACCGGCCTCCCCGCCCGTGAGGTGCGTCAGGCGATGCGTACCTTCGCGGCGGCCCCTTCCGCTACCGTGATGTGGGGGATGGGCGTCACCCAGTTTGGTCAGGCCGTTGATGTGGTCAAAGGGCTCGCAAGCCTGGCGCTGTTGACCGGTAATCTCGGTCGCCCTGCCGTCGGCGTCGGACCGGTGCGCGGTCAAAACAATGTTCAGGGGGCCTGTGATATGGGCGTGCTGCCCAATATGTTCCCCGGCTATCAGGATGTCACCGATCCGGCCGTTCGGCAGAAGTTCGCCGACGCCTGGGGGATTGACGTTGCGGCGATGGACGATCGGGTCGGGACGCGCATCACCGAAGTGCCGCACCTGGCGCTGGAAGGCAAGATCAAGGCCTACTACATCATGGGGGAAGATCCGCTGCAAACGGAGGCCGATCTCGGGCTGGTGCGCAGTGGTTTTGAAGCGCTCGATTTTGTCGTGGTTCAGGACATCTTCATGACCAAAACGGCGGAAGTGGCGGACGTTCTGCTCCCGGCAACCTCCTGGGGTGAACACGGCGGCGTCTTTACCTGTGCCGACCGGGGATTCCAGCGTTTCGGCAAAGCCATCGAGGCCAGCGGCAACGTGAAGCGCGACTGGGAGATTATCAGCCTGCTCGCCACCGAGATGGGTTACCCCATGCACTACGACACTAACCAGCAGATCTGGGATGAGATGCGCGAGCTGTGCCCGCTTTTCTACGGGGTAACCTATGAAAAAATGGGCGAGATGGGCCACGTGCAGTGGCCGTGCCCGACGCTGGATCACCCCGGCACTCCGTACCTGTACAAAGATAATCAGTTCGACACCCCAACCGGTAAGGGGCAACTGTTTGCCGCGCCGTGGCGCGCGCCGGCAGAAACGCCTGATGACGATTACCCGCTGGTGCTCTGTACGGTGCGCGAAGTGGGACACTACTCCTGCCGCTCCATGACCGGTAACTGCGCCGCGCTGCAAAGCCTGGCCGACGAGCCCGGCCGGGTGCAACTGAACCCTGCCGATGCGGACAAACGGGGCATTACTGACGGGCAGCTGGTCTGGGTGCGTTCGCGTCGCGGCAAAGTGATTACCCGCGCCAGCATCAGCGAGCGCATCAACGCCGGGGCCGTCTACATGACCTATCAGTGGTGGATCGGCGCCTGCAACGAGCTGACCCAGGATAATCTCGACCCCATCTCCAAAACGCCGGAAACGAAGTACTGCGCGGTGCAACTGGAAGCGATTGAGGACCAGCGCTGGGCTGAGGACTATGCGGCGTCTGCCTATCAATCGATGAAGACCCGGTTGATCAGCGCAGTGAATGTGTGAGTAAAAAGAGGCTCACCGCGTGGGCCTCTGACACATTGCGCGTTTATCCAATTAACAGCAGGCAGGATAAATCATCACCGCCGTTGATTTTATTAATTGCAAAGTCCATGCGCGCATCAATGGTCGAATTGTGCATGGTCTTTTCTGACAGGCTGGCGATGGTTTTCATCACCACCTGCTGGTCGATTTCACCCTGCATCGATTTAACGCTGAGAATGCATTTGACGTAGAAAAAGTCCAGCACCATACGATAAAACTGTCGCATGATGGTTGCCGTGTTTTTGCCGGGGAAATAGCTGCTGTAGAGTTTATACAGCAGATAATTGCGTAACACATAAGGCTCTGACAAACAGGAATCCTCACACAGTGTACGCCACTGATGATTAATCTTGTCGAACTTCGCCTCCAGGTCGGCCGGGTCGTCTGAACCGGCAATATCCAGATACGCGGCAATGTGCTGATGCCCTTCCAGAATAAAACCGTCCCGGGCTGAATCTTTCGCCACGTTGGTTCCCATTACCGACAGTGCAAGATATTTCATCGCGTTTGAACGGGCCAGATTACCGGAATCCATCAGCGATTTTCCGCTTTGCAGTTCAGTCAGTAACGCGTCGTAGAAACGTTCCACTTCCGCAAATCTATTATGCAAATCAAAGTTAACGTGCTGAAGACAGAGAATAAACTGTGCCAGCGCCATTAAATTCTCTTCAATGTTACGGGATGGCGACTGGATGATATTCCAGGCAAAGAGATGGATCACCTGCTGCGTCTGCGAAGCAGACTGGCGCTGCCCAATCAGGTTTGTTTTATAGCGCGCCACGAGCTCATCCTGCTCCTGAAGCAGCATGGCATCCGGGTCAAACAGCACACGTCGCACCACTTCCGGACAGGAGAGCGTCATCGTATGTCGTGTCTCATCCTGATAGCGGGTTGAATTGCGGGGATAGATACTGCAGGTAGGCGACAGCGCCTCTTCCCCTAAATCACGGTGTACCATGCAAAGCTTGTTTTCATCGATAAACGGACAGTCCCCGTTTTCGTTGAGCCTGATTCTGGAATAGCTGCTCTTGCCCTTGCGCTGCAGGATGAGATTCTCTTTGGCAATGGCGGCAATGCCCGGGTGCGAGGAGAGGAGATATTTCTGGTGGGTTTTCTTATCAATATTGATCGTCCAGCCACGACAGCATGACATTAAGCACTCTGGCCCAACGCACTGAAACTTAGTAAAAAAAAGCGGCTTGATAGTTTTATGAATATGCATAGCGAAGGCGTCATTTTATAAAGCATAAAAAGTACCATGACGCGCTCGCTATTCTAAAGGCGCATAACCGTGCACTATGTTTTGTAATTCACTGCATCACGGGAACACACTCCCCGTAATGATTGACCAGATAGTCACGCAGCAGGTTCGGGTAACTCTTTTTCTCCACCATTTTACGAATCAGCGCAATCAGTTCAAAATCCGTTCGCAGATTAAATTTCTGCATCATCATATATTTATGCGTAAAGACAGTTTTATCATTCATCTCCAGCGCCCGGGCCACCTGCACTACCGATAGCCCCCGGTAAAAATTCACCATAATGCGAATTTGCTGGGGTGATAATATTTTATACTGACATTCACAGCAGCTTATTTTCTTCCAGATATAACCGGGCGCCTGCGTGCGATACCAGGCGAGAAACAGCATCTCGCTCAGGCGATCGAGCGAGACATTACGCGGAATAAAAAGAATATCGTGGAAACAGGCGTTAAATGCCGAAACGCCCGGCGCATCTTCCACCAGTCCTATCACGATCCCTTTCTGGCGGGCCTGTAATTCTGGAATACAGGTGAGCGTCTCCCCTTTACAGAGGGAGAGCACGATAATATCGGCAGTGCTGACGTTTTCATGGCTAAATTGCGTCGCGAAGTGGATCGGCTGTTTAAAATTACGCAAAAAGAAATCCATAAAAAAATGCTGCAGTCCACTGCGAAAAAATTGATCGGCTTCCTGAATAAGAATATTCAACATAGCAAGTACCACTGTCCTTAATGAGTGAGGAACGTCAACGCTGACATCTCAGTTATATTGCATCGTCATCACAACGACTGCACTGATACTCCCCGGCGTCGCGCCGCCGCTAACCGATTTGACCGACGCCTGCATGGCCATCGTGGCGGTTCTGTCTGCCGCAATAGTTTGCGTTATGCTGGAACCTGTTCCCTTTAGCGTCCCGGTTCCGGCCTCACGCATGGCGACCGCCACGTTTGTCGCCGAGCCGCTGTTCATATAGTAGTCCGCCCCGGCGAGCGGATCGGGGCTTCCGGTGAACGAGACCGTGACGCTACGGGTTCCCGCCGGACACTGGGTAAACAGCAGGTTAAAAGGCACCGGATCGGATGATGACCCCGGCGTCGCCATATTGGTGGCCTGTATATTCCCAAGATTAATATCCATACTGGTGCTCCCGCCGTTAAAGATACAGGGCGAGGCAACGATATTTCCCGTGACGCCAAGATTCACGCTGTCAGCCGCGAACGTGTGCCCGCAGAATAAAAGCAAAATAAGCCCACGCTGATAATGTAATTTCATCACTCCACCTGTTACTGGTACGTCAGATTTAGCGTGGCGGAGGCATTCGCGGAGCCGGACTCAACGGAGGTTAAGGTCTGGTAATAACGCGCCGTTAACGGGAGCGTCTCTTGTCCACCCGCAGATTGTTTTAATAACAGACGGCTATTTAATGCCAGCGGCGTACCGTTATATAAAAGCTGCACGCCGACACCTTTTGCCGTACCGGCACTCCCCTGCCCCGTTAAGGCCATCACGCTGGTATTTGCACTGTCGGGATTCTGTATTCCGCTGAGCGAGACCGTAATATTGGTGCCAGCGCTGCAGGTTAATCCCAGATTTTGTGTATTCTGCGCCACGCCCGGCGTGGTCCCCACTACGGTGCCAAACGCGGATGCCGGAATATCACCAAGCGGGAACGTCAGCTGTGGCGTACTGATCGTGCATGCCAGGGCGTTGATGGTTCCGCCGGTAAGTTGCTCGGTCAGCCCGTCACGATAAACCCCGTCGCTGCCCTGGAGCGTGACCACGCCGATGACCCCCGGCGTTAAGGCACCGGATGACACCGGGCCGGTCACCACCAGCTCGACCCGGCCGCCATACCAGTCCACATAAGAGGTCTGCGCACTGTAAGAGAATGTATTGCTCGGGTTCTCGAAATAGGCATTTGAAGAAAACCGAATGCCTATGCCGCTGACGTTGGTGTTATACACATGATTGCCGTAGCTGCTCAGCGTGGCATTGTTATAGCGCATGCTAAAACCCAGCATTAACGGATTGGTACACCCTGTCAGATAGCTGCCTGTCATGCTTCCCGTGCCGGAAAAAATCACCGTGCCGACAGGCGTATCACGTTGAACATTAATGGTCCCCACCGACAGCGTCGACAGCTGCGGCGTAATAGTGGTGCAGGTCCCTGCCCTGGCCATTTGCCAGCCGCACAGACAACACAGCAGTAAAATAGCGTTGATGAACTTCATATTAATGCTCCTGGCGACACGTGACGCTAATGTCAGCGATGCCACCATACTGAGATCCTTTCGGCAGATTAAAATCCGCCCGACACTGCTGGTGGGATTGCGTCCCCCAAGTCGCCAGAACGGTGCCCTGTTCGCGCAGGCCGGTTAAATAGACCTGACCGCGATCGCCGACGATAAAACTGCTGCTGGTGTCGCCCTCCAGCGTGACCACCGCGCCAAACGGCACGAAACGGTTATTGTCCATTAAGGTCATCAGCACCCGGCGTCCCACTTTGGAGAGGTAATCGGCTTTCACGACCGCACCGCGTGTCGGCGTGACCGTGCGCGTGTTGATCTCCAGCTCCACATCATCAGGCATATTCTCAGGATCGAGGGCGAGATCGTTTTTCCGGTACACGGAGAGGTTATTCACCACCGTGTAGCCCCGATAATCCGTCCGCACGCCAGCCTGATTGCGAATATTGACGCCGTGCGCGCCAGGGGCTTTGATTAACGCGTTGGTTTCCCCCAGCGGCTGCGACAGCGTAATGCCGTCAGCATGCGCAAGGATGCCACCCTGTAAGCCATAATTCAGGCGCTCACTACTGGTGTCGTAGCCATAGCCCGCCGAGACCTCGCCGTATGTGCCTTTATAGTCGCCGTTCATATTGCCGGTATAACCCACGCCATCGGTGCCGTAGCCCTGCTGGATATTCCAGTTCAGGGCGCTGTTTTCGAGAGCAACCCCATTCATGCCGAGATTGTGTGTTGTGCCGTTATTCTGACTGGCGTTCAGGCCATAGTTGGTCCACGTCTGCGGCAGAAATTTGTCCAGCGGCACGCTGACGGTAAACGCCAGAAGCTGGTCGCGATCCCAGGATTTCGTACTCCCGCTACCGGATGACGCCGGGCTGCCGTTTTTACTGAATGTCCAGGTCACGCCATAGCTGATGTTGTGCCAGTAATTGTTGTAACCGACGCTCCATGACGCCATTGATTTATCGGCGTTCCAGTAATCCTCCCGTGCGGCGCTCAGCGTCAGCGCGCCCAGGTTTCCACCCAGCGTCTGGCTCATCGTCAGCTCCACGCGATTGCGCCGTCTCTCCTGAAGTGCGCCGCTGTCCCCGAAGGAATCCAGCACTTCCTGCATCCCGTAATAGCCACGGGTTGAATAGCGGTATCCTGCAATCGAAAAATTTGTGCCGGTATTGAGCAGGTTCTTGCTGTAACGCGCGCGCAAGGACTGCCCCTGCGTTTTTGCGGTATCGGCCGGTGATGACCAGGCCTGGGTGATATCCGCGGAAAGCGCACCGAAATCGCCCATGTTTTTACCTACTCCAAGCGCAAGGGACTGGTACTTGCCGGAACCCTGCACGCCGCCATAGAGCGTAATGCCATCCGGCAGGCCATAAATCGCGGTGATCTGGCCAAACGGGGTTTTCTCCACGCTGCTGTTATAGGCGCGATACTGTCCCGCGGAGAGGGCATATTTCAGCCGTCCCTCGCGCTGCAATACCGGTACCGAGGCATACGGCAGCGTGAAATGCTGCTCGCTGCCATCCGCCTCTTTGATGGTTACGTCTAAGTCGCCCGCGCCGCCGGTGGGGTACATATCGCTAATTTCAAACGCGCCCGGCGCCACATAGCTTTGGTAGATCTGATAGCCATTCTGGCGGATCACCACCTGGGCATTGGTGCGCGCGATCCCGCGTACCACAGGCGCATAGCCCTTCAGGGAATCCGGCAGCATGTCATCGTCCGACGCCAGCTGGACGCCGCGAAACGGCATACTGTCAAACACATCCGCCGGGGCGGAACTGTCCCCGACGGTAAGCTGCGCTTTCAGCGGGATCACGGCACGTTGCAGGTAGCTGTAGACCGTGTCCCATTGATCCTTGCCGGAAGGATCCCGCGACCAGGTGGTGTAGTTGCGTAAACGCCACGGCCCGAAATTGATCCCCGGACGCAGGTTCGCATACTGGCTGTTGCTGCTGGACCCCGCGCCCGTTTTCGCCCGGCTGGTCGCCCCGCTCAGGCTGTAATTGAGCATGGCTGCGGTTATCCCCTCATCCCACATCTGCGGCGGGACATAACCTCTCGCCGGCAGGTCGATGGCTGCCTGAGGGATGCTGAGCACAAGGCGCTGGGCGCTAAACTGGAAATCTGCACTGGCCTGCGGTATCGCCTGAAGATTGACACACTCGCCCGGTTCCGCACTGAGTGCGGGAAATAATGCGGTTTTAACCCCCCAGCGTTTTAATTGCTCACTGCTCAGGCACGGCTGCAATGTCTCATCGCCATTCTCGTTTTTGCCTGCGGTAAAGCGAATATCCCCCGTCTCCACTAACGCGTCGTCAACAATAATATCGACATGGTAGTTCCCCGGCGCCTGAGAGCCTGATTCAAAAGCCGACAGATCGGCTTTATCCATGCCGGGATTATCCAGCTCTATCAGATCCGTGTTAAATGCCACACTGGCACAGAGCGCCGGAGAGGATCCGGCAAACGCCATGGCGATAAACGTCGCCAGGCGTGCAGGCCGCATCCTGTTTATTACTGTCATGACGAATTACCTGATAAATACGGGCGTTGCCGTTTGCTAACACATTACAAACTGGCCTGGTGTAAAACGCCGGGACTGCCATAGTCATTAATGATTTTAAACGTGAGTGAATTTCCCCTTACTTCATTCGGTAATGCAAACCGGGCTGAAGCGCCGGGTAAAACGTACGTCACGTCATCCAGTTTTTTCCCCGCCAGCGTAATTTCATTAAAATTAATGACGTATTGCGTAGGGTTTTTGACCTCAAGGTTATTCCCGGTTCGTTGCCAGGTTAATTTATTGGCCTGTTCCTCTGGTGTTGACGCCCGCAGACCTTCAGGCCGGTAAATCAGTTTGATGCGGGTTTTCACTGCAATTTGCAGGGAGTTCGTCTGTTTTGATGCCGACGGAATCGCTTTAATATTCAGCCAGAACAGACTTTCCCGTTCCTGTGACAATGCACCCGTCATTACAATTCGCTCAATGTTTTTTTGTCCGCCATCCAGGCGATATAATGGCGGTGTAATAATAAAAGGCGCTTTACCTGAATTCCCTTCCTGCATATCTATCCATGACTGAATTAAATAGGGCGTACTGTCAGGGTTATTTATGCTTATTGACGCTTCTTTTTTAGCCCCATCGAAGATGAGGCGGGTGCCGCCAATAATAACGCCGGCATTGGCTGTGGTCAGCGTGAGCGCAGACAGCGCCAGGGCCAGTCCTGTCGTGGTGATAAAACGCATGATAAACCTCATACAACAAAGGGGCCGGGTTGGCCCCTTAATGATTCTGCAAAATATCAGTTATAGATCACTGAGAAGTTAGCGACAGAGTTTGCCGGGCCGGCGGTGACTGTCGCTGCGGTGGAAATATACTGGGCATAGAAGCTCAGGGTATTATCCGCCGTGCTGCTCAGCACATAGCTGTAGCTGTTGCTGCCATGAAGCGGGAGATCCGCCTTATCGGCCGTCATCAGATTAATGGCCA
Source organism: Enterobacter sp. WCHEn090032 (assembly GCF_003986875.1). NCBI lineage: Bacteria > Pseudomonadati > Pseudomonadota > Gammaproteobacteria > Enterobacterales > Enterobacteriaceae > Enterobacter > Enterobacter sp. WCHEn090032. The sequence continues at coordinate 16,391 of NZ_RXRN01000012.1, read as the reverse complement.
CCCCGGTCGCCGCCCCCGCCGCAGACGAATCAATCGCCAGCAGGCTGGCATTGGTGGCATCCGGCGTACCATCAAAACGCACTTTGGCGCTGGTCACCGTCACCGGACAGTTTTTCAACACAATATTAAACTGCGTTGCTGCCGTTCTGGCGCCGGTGGTTGGGAACTCCGTTTTATAATAATCCCCTAATACCACGACCTGATTTTGAGACGCGACATCCACATCGCAGGCGGAATCCAGAATATTACCGTTAAAGTTAACGGTACCGGCTGCGGCAAAAGCGTGCGTCGTTGCCAGAGTGGAGCCGATTGCCAGCATTGCTATCATCATTTTATTTTTCATAAGTAAATCCTGTATCACTTTATTTATTACAGAAATCCAGACAAAGCGGTTTGAAGCTGTTCACCGCCACCTCACCTTGTCATTTATATATTGTCAGGAGCCCATTAAATAATGTCGTTTCCTAGCTCAGCTTAAACATTCCGGGTTATGCCTGCCGACGAGTAAAATTTATACAACTCTTTTTCGGCGCACAATCTATTTGAGGTCTAGCTGTAGACTCAGGTTTAACAAAATTAAAACAATTCTCTTTAGAATTATCTCAATGCCATTATTACGGGTCTACTTTTAGACCCGTAAAAGACAACCTTAAAATTCATATAATTAGGACAACAACATCTTGCGGTCTATTTTTAGACCTGCCGTAAACATTCCACGACTCGCTGTTTTTTAAGATAATTCTTTATGCCGATCAAAAAATGATCGCATCCGTAAGTGAGGACTCTGATGAACACCCGAATGGCTCCCGAAGTCGATATTGAAAAAACCCCGGTTCTGACTGCAAAACCCTATAAGCACATCGAGAAATTAATTAATACTCTTCTTCCCCTGACAGAAAGACGCATTCTGTCCAGAGGGGAAGTGGTTCACTATTACCATCACGACGATCGTCAGTGTTTTTTACTTCTGCAGGGCAGCGTGGCGTTGCACCGTCGGGGAGATGGCATTGTATTAAATTCTGAATCCTCGCCGTTTATTCTCGGCGTCAGCAGTCAGTTCTCGTCAGAACATCTGTACGTCCGGGCGCTGGAAACCTCTGAATTCGCGGCCGTTTCGCTGGAACGTTTTAACAGCACGATTGCGCAACACAATTTGTGGGAACCCTTTTCGCATCTGCTGATCTACACCGCCTCACGGGTCTATGAACACTGCTCGCGGATCTCACAGATGTCGGCCTATGACATCATCCGGTTTCAACTGGTGGAGTTGATGCAGGAGCCGGAAGCAATACGGATGAACACCACGGCGGCTGCGTATATACAGAGTCGAACCTGGCTGTCGCGCAGCGGAATTATGCGGATCCTGGCCGAACTTCGCACCGGGCAGTACATTACAATGGAGCGCGGCGTGCTGCTTGATATACACCATTTACCGAGGAAATACTGACCCAGGTGGTGCTGGCTAAAACGAGTAACGCTATAATCAGAAAGATGATTCTTTCAGGTTCAGGTTATGTCCACCACAGAAAAGCCACGACGTGGCTCCCCTTATGCACAAGAGCTGATTACGCACTTACAACCTTACTCTGCGATTCGTAACACCGGTCGCGGGGAGCAACTGGATCTGGTGGTCAACGGTCAGGGGATGAGTTATTTGATCCTGGAAGGCACCGTGGCCATTTACCGACGCAGCGACAATCTGATGCTGTCGACGGCGAAAAGCCCGGCGTTTTTTGGTGTGGCCAACCTGAATGACATCTTTTTTGACGACTACCTGAAAACGGTGACCCCCTGCAAAATTGGCCTGTTGCCCACCCGGGAGCTCAACGTCCTCATTCAGGAGAAGGCGCTATGGGGGCTGCTGTCTAACCATCTGATGTTTATGTACAACCGGCTCTACAACACCGTCATGCCGAAGGGCGCCCCAACGGCCTATGAGATGATCCGCCAGCAGCTGATGTTATTGATGAATGAAGATGAGTCTTATCGCCAGGGGATTACCGCTGAGCGCTACATTCGCGACAAGACCCAGCTTTCCCGCAGCGGCGTGATGCGGATCCTCGCGGATTTAAAAACCGGGGGGTTTATCGAAATGGAAGAGGGACGGCTCATTAAAATCAATAAACTGCCCGCTAAATATTGAATTCCGGAGACAAAAAAGGCCGCTGTTGCGGCCTTTTTACGCTCTCAATGGACGTGAACGCCCAACCGCCAGGCAAAATAGATCTCTTCTTTCAGCTCATTCGAAGAGAGCGCCAGCAAATCTGTAAATTCCAGCTCAAGCTGTTTCAGCTTTTTCAGATACTGCGCCGGAGACAGGTTGCTCTTATCGCGACGTAAATATTCAATTGCCAGCTGTGTTGGGGTTATTTCAGTATCCATGATGTCCTCGCTTATGTACAAAACCTGACCAGTATACCACAACCTGCTGGCTAGTTTTTGACCGATTGCAAAAACATCAGGAAAATTTATACCACCGCCGTCGTCAGCCTCGAAGAGCAGCACAGACGGTCCTGCTCATCGAGAATATCGATCTGCCACACCTGATGACGGCTACCGGCGTGCAGCGCACGGCAAATACCGCGCACGCGCCCGCTGCGCACCGAGCGAATGTGGTTAGCATTCACCTCAAGCCCGACAACCTTCTGCTCCCCTTCGGTGCAGAGATACCCCGCCACCGAGCCCAGCGTTTCGGCCAGCACCACGGAGGCGCCGCCGTGCAGCAGGCCAAACGGCTGATGCGTGCGGTGATCGACAGGCATGGTCGCCTCCAGATCGTTCTCGCCGATGCGGGTAAACTGGATATCCAGTAGCCCGACCATATTCCCTTCGCCCATGGCGTTTAACGCCTGTAGCGTGACAGCGCGTTTCCAGATCATCCAATAATCTCCAGCAAAGCCTGCAATGGGTGGCGTACCCCGTTACCTTCGACCCGTTTCACCTGGCTTCGACAGGAGTAGCCCGTCGCCAGGCAGCGGTTTCGCGGCAAACGCTGCATCGCCTGATGCCAGGACAGCTCGTAAATGCCGAGCGAGTTGGCATGGTTTTTCACTTCATGTCCGTAGGTACCGGCCATTCCGCAGCAGCCCACGTTGACGCTCTCAAGCTTCGCGCCGAACCGGGCAAAGACAGACGCCCACTGGGCGGGTGCGCCAGGCAGCGCGGTGACTTCGGTGCAGTGGCCGAACAGGTACCACGGTTCACCGCTGACATCCTGAACCGCTTTGTCTTCCAGGACCCCAGGCAGCCACTCATGCACAAGCAGCACGTTGAAATCGCCACGCTTGTCGCCCAGCGTCTGCTTATATTCATCGCGGTAGCACAGCACCAGCGCCGGATCGACGCCGACCATCGGTATCCCCAACTGCGCCACGCGATTCAGGAAATCAGCCGTTTTCTGCGCGGTCTTCGCAAAGCGCGTCAGGAAGCCCTTAATGTGCTGCGCCTTGCCGTTAGGCGAGAATGGCAGGACCACCGGCTGATAGCCCAGCTTTTCTGACAGGCGGATGAAGTCCGCCACCACCTCTGCATCGTAGTAGCTGGTAAACGGATCCTGCACCACCAGTACTATCTTCGCTTTTTGCTCAGGCGTGAGTGCCTCCAGCTGCTCCAGGGTCATGTTCGCCGAGCGATGCCCGACGAGCTGGCGCTGAAGAGAGGGCACCGAGAGCAGCGGCAGATCGACCATCCCGATATGCTTTTCGGAAAGCTTGCGCACCAGCGGCTGGTTAATAAAGAAGTTAAAGGTCTTTGGCGCTCGCGCCATCAGCGGCGCGTAGCTCTCTACCGTCGCTACCAGATGGTCGCGCACCGGACGCAGATAGCGCGTGTGGTAAAGCTGCAGGAAACGTGAGCGGAATTCCGGCACGTCGATTTTAATCGGGCACTGGGTGGAGCAGGCTTTACAGGCCAGACAGCCGGACATCGCCTCTTTCACCTCGTGGGAGAAATCATACTCGCCCTTGCTGGCATGCCAGCTGTTGCGGGTGCGCTCGATAAGCGAGCGCAGGCTGGCGCGTTTTTCCGGTAACTCCTGCTCGAGCCGGAGCGGATCAACCCCGCGGTCGGCGAGCAGGCGCAGCCACTCGCGCACCAGCGTCGCCCGCCCTTTCGGCGAGTGAATACGGTTGCTGGTGATTTTCATCGACGGGCACATCGGGCTTTTGACATCAAAGTTAAAGCACAGGCCGTTGCCGTTGCACTCCATCGCGCCGCGCCAGGAGGAACGCACCGCAATCGGGATCTGTCTGTCGTAGGTGCCGCGCTTGACGGCGTCCACCTGCAGCATCGGGGCATCGACACCTTCAGGCGGGCAGATTTTACCCGGGTTGAGGCGGTTATGCGGGTCGAAAGCCGCCTTCACCTTACGTAGCTCCGCATAGAGCTGTTCACCGAAGAACGCCGGGCTGTATTCCGCGCGGAACCCTTTCCCATGTTCGCCCCACAGCAGACCGCCGTATTTGGCGGTTAAGGCCACCACCTCATCGGAGATCTGCTTCATCAGGAGCTCCTGCTGCGGGTCGCACATATCCAGCGCAGGACGCACATGCAGCACCCCGGCATCCACGTGGCCGAACATGCCGTAGCTCAGGCCGTGGCTGTCCAGCAGGGCGCGAAACTCAACGATATAATCCGCCAGGTGCTCAGGGGGAACGCAGGTATCTTCGGCAAACGGAATCGGCTTCGCCGCCCCTTTGGCATTGCCGAGCAGCCCCACGGCTTTTTTCCGCATCGCGTAGATACGCTCGATACCGGCCAGATCGTTACAGAGCTGCCAGCCGATCACGCCGCCTTCGCCATGGGCAATCAGTTCGTCCAGTCGCTGACACAGCGTGGTCACCTGGCTGTCGATAAGCGCTGCGTCATCGCCGGCAAATTCCACGATATTAAGACCCAGCATCTCTTTACCCGGCACGTCAGTAATCAGCTCGCTAACGGAGTGCCAGACGATATCTTCCCGGGCCAGATTGAGCACTTTAGAGTCAACGGTTTCCACTGACAGCGCCTGGGCTTCCACCATAAACGGCGCATTGCGCAGCGCGGAGTCGAACGAGTCATATTTGACGTTCACCAGGCGACGCACCTTCGGCAACCGGGTGATATCCAGCCGCGCCTCGGTGATAAACGCCAGCGTCCCTTCGGAGCCGGTCAGCACGCGGGTTAAATCAAACTGGGTCAGGTCATCGTTAAAGACGTGGCGCAGGTCGTACCCGGTCAGGAAGCGGTTCAGTTTGGGGAATTTATCGAGGATCAGCTGTCGGTTGTCGCGGCAGCGCTCCAGCACGGTGCGATAAATACGCCCGCTGGCGGTGTTATCTTTGCCCAGCGTTTCCGCCAGCTCCACCGCCATCGGCTGGGTATCGAGGATATCGCCTCCCAGCAGAACCGCTCGCACGCCCAGTACGTGATCGGAGGTTTTGCCGTAGACCAGCGAGCCCTGGCCGGAGGCATCCGTGTTGATCATCCCGCCAATGGTGGCGCGGTTACTGGTGGAGAGTTCAGGTGCGAAGAAGTAGCCGTACGGTTTGAGGTACTGGTTAAGCTGATCTTTGATCACGCCCGCTTCGACCCGCACCCATCCCTCTTCAGGATTGATCTCAATGATGCGGTTCATATAGCGCGACATATCAATAATGATGCCCTGGTTCAGCGCCTGACCGTTGGTCCCGGTGCCGCCGCCGCGCGGCGTAAAGACCAGCGAGGCGAAGCGCTCCTGCGTGGCGAGCCGGGCAATCAGCGCCACGTCGGCCGTTGAACGAGGAAAAACGACGGCATCGGGAAGAAGCTGGTAAATACTGTTATCGGTGGCCATCGTCAGCCTGTCGGCATAGTTCGTGGCGGTATCACCTGTAAAACCCTGTTGCTCCAGTGCCTGCAAAAAATTAAGCACCAGCTGAACGACGCCAGGTGCCTGAGAAATCTGTGGGATCATGACCGTCGACCCTAATTAGAGTAATGTGAAATCGTTTGCGTTGTGTCCGGAAAGTTTTATCACATTTTTTTCTTATAATCTCTGCTGAATTACAGGCAGAATTCGCCTGTCAAAAATCGCTGATATCATTAATGATTAGAGAGACGCGGTTTTCCCTTCCCGCCAGCCTCGCTGGTGTTTTATTAAGGAAAGTTTCATTTATGGTCAATGTTCGCCAGCCCAGGGATGTTGCGCAAATTTTGCTGTCGGTGCTGTTCCTGGCCCTCATGATTATTGCGTGTCTGTGGATTGTTCAACCCTTTATTCTCGGCTTCGCCTGGGCTGCGACCGTGGTCGTCGCCACATGGCCTTTATTGCTGCGCTTGCAGAAGCTGCTGTTCGGCCGCCGCGGACTAGCCGTGCTGGTCATGACGCTGCTGCTGTTCCTGCTGTTTATTATTCCCATTGCTTTGCTGGTGAACAGTCTGGTGGATTCCAGCGGCCCGGTTATCCGTGCCATTACCAGTGGCGACCTGACGCTGCCGGATCTCGCCTGGCTGAACAGCATTCCGCTGGTGGGGGCCAAGCTCTACAGCGGCTGGCATAGCCTGCTGGAGATGGGGGGCAGCGCGTTGATGGCAAAAGTTCGCCCGTATATTGGCACCACCACCACCTGGTTTGTGGGTCAGGCGGCGCATATTGGTCGCTTTATGATGCACTGTACCCTGATGCTGCTCTTCAGCGCCCTGCTCTACTGGCGCGGTGAACAGGTGGCGTTGGGCGTTCGTCACTTTGCAACCCGCCTGGCGGGTAAACGGGGCGACGCTGCGGTACTGCTGGCGGCACAGGCCGTACGCGCGGTTGCGCTGGGCGTGGTGGTGACCGCGCTGGTGCAGGCGGTGCTGGGTGGTATTGGTCTGGCGATTTCCGGCGTACCGTACGCCACGGTCTTCACCGTGGTCATGCTGATGACCTGTCTTGCGCAACTGGGGCCGCTGCTGGTGCTGGTACCCAGCATCATCTGGCTCTACTGGACGGGTGATACCACGTGGGGAACGGTGTTGCTGGTCTGGAGCTGCGTGGTCGGCACGATGGATAACGTCATTCGCCCGATTTTGATCCGCATGGGCGCTGACCTGCCGCTGATCCTGATCCTCTCCGGGGTGATTGGCGGCTTGATTGCCTTCGGCATGATTGGCCTGTTTATCGGCCCGGTGCTTCTCGCCGTCACCTGGCGTCTGTTCTCCGCCTGGGTGCATGAAATTCCACCGCCGGGAACTGATCCGGACGTGATTTTGAGCGAACTGGAAGAGCTGGAAGAAAAGAATACCCATTAAGTCTTGTTGCCGGGTGGCGCTGACGCTTACCCGGCCTACATTCTCCCGCCAAATACTTTAACACTGCTAAAGTATTTATTCGTTGCACACTGGTCAGACCCGCCATTTCTGCACTCAATCTGCTCCTAACCTCAAGAAATCTTTACGTCTCTTTAACTATTGAGACGAATCCGATCGACGCTAAAAGAGGACATGCCTACTATTAGCACACGGTTATAAATCAACACCTTGATTTATAAGCATGGAAATCCCCTGAGTGAAACAACGAATTGCTGTGTGTAGTCTTTGCCCATCTCCCACGATGGGCTTTTTTTTATCCTGACTACGCGCGCTTAACCTCACAGGTACTGAGCATCCGCCACTCAGCAGGCAGCACCCGCGTTTCTCCTGTCACATTAACCGTAACCGCCTCGCGGATATCCGCCGACGATGCGCCCATCTGCAGCTCAAACTCGCCCGGCTCAACGATGCGTTTCCCGTCACGACGGGTGAAGTTGAACATCTCCACCGGCAGCGTAAAGGTGAGCGTGGCGGTTTCCCCCGGTGAGAGCGTGACGCGCTGGAAGGCCTTCAGCTCCTGGAGCGGCCGAACCTGCGTGGCGACCTGATCCCTGACGTAAACCTGCACCACCTCGCTGCCGCTGCGTTCCCCGGTGTTGGTGATCTCCACGCTCAGTGCCACCTCGCCGTCGACCGACACCTCAGATGAAGCCACGCTCGCGTTCTCCCAGTTAAATGTCGTCCAGCCGAGGCCGAAGCCAAACGGGTAACGTGCACCGAAATGGAACGCAAACGGCGTGCCGCCGCTTTTGAGCTTGTGATTGTAGTAATACGGCATCGCGCCGGCGCTTTTCGGCACGCTCACCACCAGACGCCCCTGCGGCTCCGCACGCCCCGTTAGCACGTCCGCAATGGCCCAGCCCCCTTCCTGCCCCGGTGCCCACGCCACGATCAGCGCGGCCACCTTGTCCTCCAGGCCCTGAAGATGGTAAGGACGCCCCCCGGTCATCACGACAATCACCGGTTTGCCCGTCGCCACCAGCGCCTCCAGCAGCTGTTGCTGCACGCCCGGCAGGTTTAAGGAGTCGGTATCCGATCCTTCCCCCACGGTACCGCTCTGGAACAGCCCGGCGAGATCGCCCACGCAGGCCACAACGACATCACTCTCCTGCGCCGCGTTCACAGCCTCGGGGATCAAGGCGGTGCTTTGCGAAACCGGCGACTGCTGCATCGGTTTGCCGCCGCTGTCCCCCGGGAAGACCGGCGCACCCGCCATCCGTTTTTCGATGATGTGACACCCTTTCGCGTAGCGAACCTGCGACGCGCCGAGATAGTGCTCCAGCGCCGCGCGCGGCGTCGTCACCTGAGAGGTCTCCTCGACCATATCGCTGATGATCAGATGCACGGGGAAACTGTAGCCGCTGAGTAACGCCAGCGGATCGTCTGCCGTCGGCCCTACCACCGCCACGCGGGGTTTGCCGCCAAGAGGTAAGATGCCGTTGTTCTCCAGCAGCGTGACCGATTTTGTCGCCACCTCCCGCGCGACCTGGCGGGTCACTTCATTTTGCAGATCGATACCGTTTTCATCGACATACGGCTGTTCAAACAGACCGAGACGGAATTTTTCGGTCAGTACACGGCCCACAATCTCATCCACTTTCGCCATGGCGATCAGCCCGCGATCGACGGCTTCGGCCAGGTGGCGTGCGCAGTCATCTTTCGGCAGCTCAACATCCAGCCCGGCGTTGAAGGCCAGCGCGGCAGATTCTGCCGCATCGTGGGAAACCCCATGATGCTGATGCAGCAGGCTGACGCCGCCGTAGTCGGCCACAACGATCCCGTCGAAGCCCCACTGTTCGCGAAGGACGGTGGTCAGCAGGAAGCTGTCGCTGTGGCCCGGCTGGTTATCAATATCGTGATAGGCGGGCATTACCGAACCGGCGTTGGCGAGCTTCACCGCCATTTCAAACGGCAGCAGGAAGGTGTCGTTAAGCTCGCTAAAACCCAGGTGTACCGGAGCATGGTTACGCGCGCCTTCACTGAACGAGTGACCCACATAATGTTTGAGGGTCGCCAGCAGGTCACGTTTGTCGCCCTGCAGTCCCTTAACATAGGCGGTAGCCATGACGCCCACCAGCCAGGGATCTTCGCCAAAGGTCTCTTCGGTTCGCCCCCAGCGCACGTCGCGGGAGACATCCAGCACCGGCGCCAGCCCCTGCTGGCAGCCCACAGACCGCGCCTCTTTGCCAATCTGTTGTGCCGCTCGCTGCACCAGTTCAGGGTCCCAGGTTGAACCGTAGTTCAGCGACGACGGGAACAGCGTGGCTTCTTTACACAGCAGCCCCACCAGGCACTCCTCATGGAACAGCGCCGGTATGCCGAGACGCGTCTCCTCCATCATCATCCGCTGCAGGCGGTTAGCGGCGCGTACCCCGGTTTTCGCATCAACGATATGGGTTCCCAGCGGACGGGTGATCTGCCCGACGCCCAGCTTAAGCCGTTCGCCGAGAGAAGCCTGTTGGCTCACACCGGCAAATTCGTCACTCAGATCGCTACGCTCGCGGTGGTTGCCGTTTTCATCGAGGATCAGCCAGTACGCATGCATCTGGGCGAACTTCTCTTCCGGGGTCATGCGTGCCAGTAAATCGGCGACGCGCTCGTGCACGGGACGTCCCGCGTCCTTATAGATAGCTGTCATGTTTTACTCCTGTAGTGCGGAAGGGGTTGCCGGGCTGAGCTGCCCTGCTTCGGGTCTTACCTCACGTTTGCTGGCCAGCTCCCGGGCGATGGAGTCCACCAGCCGGCTGTTCAGTTTGTAGATGGCCAGCAGCGCGACCATGCAGAGGAACAGCGCGCAAGGGATAAGGGTGAACAGTGCGTTAATGGTCGAGAGCACGTGTGGTGCCTGGGCTGCCTCACCGGGTGCATAATCCACCATGCCCAGCACCCAGCCGACGACCGCCCCGCCCAGCGCCAGGCCAAATTTGATGGCAAACAGCGCGGTGGAGAACACCAGCCCGTCCAGGCGGCGGCCGCTGCGGTGCTCTTCGTAGTCCACCACATCGGAGAACATGGTCCACTGCAGCGGTGTGGTGAGGTTTTGCACAAAGCTGAAGACGATATTGAGGCCAAAGATGAGCCAGACCTGAGAAGGCGGCAGGAAGAAAATCAGCGCGCCGAAGATGACGAAGGAAATAATGGTCCACTGATAGGCGCGTACGCGGTCAAATTTCCCCAGCAGCCGTTCGGATAATAACGCGCCGCTTAAGGAGGCCACCATCCCGGAAACAATAAAGGCAAAAACCAGCTCCGGACGCAACAGCACATATTTCACGTAATACATCGTGGCGGAACCCCGCGTCACCACCGCCGTTAACAGTAAAATATTAAACAGGAACACAATACGCCACTGGCTGTTTCCGGCCAGCAGTTTTAAATCGGTGAACATGGATCCGGAGGTATCGTTGCGTGGAGAATAACGCTCGCGGGTCATCATGAAACAGCAGAAGAACAGTACAATCCCCAGCAGCCCCATCAGGCTCATGGCATAGAAATAGCCTTTCTGCACGTTGCCCTGGCCTAACAAGGAGACCAGCGGCAGGGCAATTACCGTCACAATCAACCCGCCGATAAACGACAGGCCAAAGCGCCAGGATTGCAGGGAGTGACGCTCACGCGGGTCCAGCGTCAGCGCGCCCGGCATGGCGCAGTAAGGCACGTTAATCGCGGAGTAAATCAGGCTTAAAATAGCGTAGGTCACGCAGGCATACACGATTTTTGCCGTCGGCCCAACATCCGGGACATAGAACGTAATCAGGCAGCTCACGCCAAACGGAATGGCAAACCACAGCAGCCAGGGACGGAAACGACCGTGGCGCGTCCGGGTGCGATCCACCAGCGCGCCAATGCACGGGTCGACAAACGCATCGACCACGCGCACCACTAAAAACATGGTGCCCATAACCGCGGCGGGCAAACCAAAAACGTCCGTATAGAAATAAGCGAGAAATAGCGTTGCCGTTTGCCAGACCAGCGCGCTGGCCATATCACCTAAGCCATAACCTATTTTATCTTTGGTACGCAATACAGAGGAGATTGTCATTGTTATTTGCCTTTTTATCAGGTTAAAACGTATTTCAACCAGTTGCGCATCTTCACCAGGGAAATGCGCAGTAAGGCTCAAGTATTAGCAACGCTTTGCGGGCTAACAATTGTCTAAATTAACAGACAAATTATGATATTTAGTTTTTTACTTTATTTGTGATGGGGAGCATATTCGGGCGGAAATAAAAAAGGCGAGGAGATATCTCCTCGCCTTTATCCGTTTTTTAGCGGTTACTTGTTCAGTTCCGCCAGGCTCAGCCAGGTTTGCACCACGGTATCCGGGTTCAGGGACAGGCTATCAATCCCCTCTTCCATCAGCCATGCGGCAAAGTCTTCATGGTCAGATGGGCCCTGACCACAAATCCCGACGTATTTACCCTGCTTCTTCGCTGCACGGATGGACATAGAGAGCAGCGCTTTCACAGCCTCGTTACGCTCATCGAACAGCTCAGAGACCACGCCGGAGTCGCGGTCCAGACCCAGCGTCAGCTGCGTCATGTCGTTCGAACCGATAGAGAAGCCGTCGAAGTGCTCAAGGAACTGCTCAGCCAGCAGGGCGTTGGACGGAATTTCACACATCATGATGATCTTCAGCCCGTTCTCGCCGCGCTTCAGCCCCTGACGAGCCAGCTCGTCCACCACGGCTTTCGCCTGATCCACGGTACGCACAAACGGGATCATGATCTCGACGTTGGTCAGCCCCATGTCGTTGCGCACGCGTTTCACCGCCTCACACTCCAGCGCGAAGCAGTCGCGGAAGCTGTCGGATACGTAGCGTCCGGCTCCGCGGAAGCCCAGCATCGGGTTCTCTTCTTCCGGCTCATAGCGCTCGCCGCCCACCAGGTTGGCGTATTCGTTAGACTTAAAGTCTGACAGACGCACAATCACGCGTTTCGGCCAGAAGGCAGCGCCCAGCGTGGCGATCCCTTCGGTCAGACGGCCGACGTAGAACTCTTTCGGCGAGTCGTAGCCTTTCATCATCTCGCGGATGTCGTTCTGCAGTTTCGGATCCTGGTCGTCAAACTCCAGCAGCGCACGCGGGTGGACGCCGATCATACGGTTGATGATGAATTCCAGACGCGCCAGACCTACGCCTTCGTTCGGCAGGCAGGCGAAGTCAAACGCGCGGTCAGGGTTACCGACGTTCATCATGATTTTCAGCGGCAGGTCCGGCATGGTATCCACGCTGGAGCTCTTGACGCTGAAGTCGAGGATATCAGCATACACGTAGCCGGTATCGCCTTCGGCACAGGAGACGGTCACATTCTGCCCGTCCTTCATGCGCTCGGTGGCGTCACCGCAGCCGACAACCGCAGGAATACCCAGTTCACGCGCAATGATGGCAGCGTGACAGGTACGGCCACCGCGGTTGGTAACGATAGCCGCGGCTTTCTTCATGATCGGCTCCCAGTCCGGGTCGGTCATGTCGGTTACCAGCACGTCGCCAGGCTCAATACGGTTCATTTCGCTGATGTCGTGGATCACTTTCACCGGACCGGCACCGATACGGTGACCAATCGCACGGCCTTCCGCCACGATTTTGCCCTGCGCGTGCAGCGTATAACGCTCCATCACCTGGCCGCGAGAACGGACGGTTTCCGGGCGCGCCTGCACGATAAACAGCTTGCCGGTGTTACCGTCTTTCGCCCATTCGATATCCATCGGACGGCCATAGTGTTTTTCGATCTGCACCGCCTGCTTCGCCAGCTCCTGTACTTCGGCGTCGGTCAGGGAGAAGCGATCGCGCTGCTCCTGCGGCACATCTTCAATTTTCACCTGCTTGCCATGCTCCTGCGTCGGGGCATAGATCATGCGGATTTTTTTCGAGCCCATGGTGCGGCGCACCACCGCCGGGCGGCCTGCGGCCAGCGTCGGCTTGTGGACGTAGAATTCGTCAGGGTTAACCGCCCCCTGCACCACCATCTCACCGAGACCCCATGCGGAGGTGATAAACACCACCTGGTCGAAGCCGGATTCAGTATCAATGGAGAACATGACGCCGGAGGAACCGACATCCGAGCGCACCATGCGCTGAACGCCAGCGGAAAGCGCGACGCCACGGTGGTCATAGCCCTGATGCACGCGATAGGAGATAGCGCGGTCGTTGAACAGGGACGCAAAGACATGTTTCACCGCCACCAGCACGGCGTCATATCCCTGAACGTTCAGGAAGGTTTCCTGTTGCCCGGCAAACGAGGCATCCGGCATATCTTCTGCGGTGGCAGAAGAGCGCACGGCAAAAGAGGCCTGCGCGTCATCAGCAGAAAGCTGGTTGTACGCGTCGTGAATGGCTTTTTCCAGTTCCGGCTGGAAAGGTGTGTCGATGATCCACTGGCGGATCTGCGCCCCGGCTTTCGCAAGCTCGGTAACGTCATCAATATCCGTTTTATCCAGCAGGTCGTAAATGCGCTGGTTAACACCGCTCTGGTCTAAAAACAGGTTAAAGGCATCGGCGGTGGTGGCAAACCCGTTCGGTACGGAGACACCCATACCTGACAGATTTGTAATCATTTCACCCAGGGAGGCATTTTTGCCCCCAACTCTGTCTACATCATTCATGCCGAGTTGGTTATACCAAAGCACCAGCGGTGACGAGCCATTGTTGGACATCGAAACAATCCTTTTGTGATATTTGATCGGAGTAAGTAACGCCTGACTACGTATTTATAGTGGCATATTTATTTCCGCTAAAAAAACGGTGAATCGTGTAAGCAATTTAAATTTTCAACTTTTCGGATACTTTCCCATCAACGATTAAGCCGATGATTCCTCTATATTCAGCCAGAAACCCCAAAAATAAAGTCGCTATTTGAAAAATGAAATCCACTTTTCAGGAAAATCAAAAACAGCGTTTCATTCATAATTAGGATAAGTTCTTTGCTGTATAAATTACTTTTTTAATTTATGCTTTCAGACAATTACGTATGATATTCAGGGTGGGTAAAATGGATAGTGCTGTCGATCGCCACGTTTTTTATATTTCTGATGGGACGGCGATCACCGCCGAGGTGCTGGGCCACGCGGTGATGTCGCAGTTCCCCGTTTCGATTAACAGCATCACGCTGCCGTTTGTCGAAAATGAAAGCCGCGCCAAAGCGGTGAAAGACCAGATTGACGCCATCTATCAGCAGACCGGCGTCCGCCCGCTGGTGTTTTACTCGATTGTGATCCCCGAGATTCGCTCGATCATTCTGCAAAGTGAAGGCTTCTGTCAGGATATCGTGCAGGCGCTGGTGGCCCCGCTGCAAAGCGAACTTAAGCTCGACCCGACCCCCATCGCCCACCGTACCCACGGGCTTAATCCCGGTAACCTGACCAAGTACGATGCCCGTATCGCCGCCATTGATTACACGCTGGCGCACGACGACGGTATCTCTCTGCGTAATCTCGACCAGGCGCAGGTGATCCTGCTGGGCGTGTCGCGCTGCGGCAAAACCCCGACCAGCCTCTATCTGGCGATGCAGTTCGGTATTCGCGCCGCCAACTACCCGTTTATTGCTGACGACATGGATAACCTGGTGCTGCCCGCCGCCCTGAAGCCGCTGCAGCACAAGCTGTTTGGCCTGACCATCAACCCGGAACGCCTCGCCGCCATCCGCGAAGAGCGCCGCGAAAATAGCCGCTACGCTTCGATGCGCCAGTGCCGAATGGAAGTCTCCGAAGTGGAAGCGCTGTACCGTAAAAACCAGATCCCGTGGCTGAACAGCACCAATTATTCGGTAGAAGAGATCGCCACCAAAATTCTCGACATCATGGGGCTTAACCGCCGCATGTACTAATATGCTAGTACATTAACTCAGATTCAGGTATCATCATCGGCAACCACGGGGCGGTGTCGCCCCGAACTTGAAATCAGCAGGGATTGGTTTAAGGTGATGCCCATCACTTCCCGGTAGTCTGCCGATGAAGCAAAAATTTTCTGAGACATTCCATGAATAAAACCGATGAACTCCGCACTGCGCGCATTGACAGCCTGGTTACGCCGGCTGAACTGGCACAGCGGCATCCCGTTTCCGCCACCGTTGCGGAACATGTGACGGCCTCCCGTCGACGCATTGAAAAAATCCTCAATGGTGAAGACCCACGTCTTCTGGTGGTGATTGGGCCGTGCTCCATCCACGATCTGGATGCGGCGATGGATTATGCCAAACGGCTGCAGGGGCTGCGGGATAAGTACCAGCATCGCCTTGAGATCGTGATGCGAACCTACTTTGAAAAACCGCGCACCGTGGTGGGCTGGAAAGGCCTGATTTCCGACCCTGACCTGAACGGCAGCTATCGTGTGAATCACGGTATTGAGCTGGCGCGTAAGCTGCTGTTACAGGTCAACGAGTTGGGCGTGCCGACGGCAACCGAGTTTCTCGATATGGTGACCGGGCAGTTTATCGCTGACCTGATCAGCTGGGGCGCCATTGGCGCGCGCACCACCGAGAGCCAAATCCACCGCGAGATGGCTTCTGCCCTCTCCTGCCCGGTGGGCTTTAAAAACGGTACCGATGGCAACACCCGTATCGCGGTGGATGCCATCCGCGCAGCCCGTGCCAGCCATATGTTCCTGTCACCGGACAAGAGCGGCCACATGACCATCTACCAGACCAGCGGTAACCCGTACGGCCATATCATCATGCGCGGCGGCAAGAAACCCAATTACCATGCAGAAGATATTGCGGCGGCCTGCGAATCGCTGGCCGAATTCGACCTGCCGGAACATCTGGTGGTGGATTTCAGCCACGGCAACTGCCAGAAACAGCATCGCCGCCAGCTGGATGTGTGCGATGAGATCTGCCAGCAGATCCGCAGCGGTTCAACCGCTATCGCCGGCATTATGGCCGAAAGTTTCATCAAGGAAGGCACGCAGAAGATCGTTGCCGGACAGCAGATGGTTTACGGGCAGTCCATCACCGACCCGTGCCTGGGCTGGGAAGACAGTGAACTGCTGCTGGAGAAGCTGGCTGCCGCCGTGGACACTCGCTTTTAACATCCTGCCGGGTGGCGCTGCGCTTACCCGGCCTACGATTCGTGCCCTTCTCCCTCTCCCC